>VYCT01000162.1 GCA_009843785.1 Candidatus Poribacteria bacterium
ATGACGACGATGACGACTACGATGACGATGATGACGATGATGATGATGATGATGATGACGACGATGACCACGATGACGATGACGACGACGACGACGATGACGATGACGATGATGACGATGATGATGACGATGATGACGACGATGATGACTAAACAACGATGCAAATATCTTGGTTATTTTACGCAATCATAGAGGCTGGTTTCATACCAGTCTCTGTGTTTAACCTGCCTACTCCTTTGTCAAGACAACTCTAAACTCATTTGCATTCAGCAAGTGGTTCTGTTATACTATTTTCAGTTACTTCTATCCTTCACAGACTGATTTAGACGTATGCAGTTCATCAAACATTTTTCAGAAATTGACGAGACAGACCTCCCTCATGTCGGTGGAAAAGGGCTAAATCTTGGAAAACTGACGAAGGCAGGTTTTCGAGTGCCACAAGGTTTTTGTGTCACCACAGATGCCTATCGGCTTTCCGTTCAGAATCTATCAGCACAGAGTGCGAGTGCTATTAAGACGCTTGTATTGTCGCAAGAGCTTGTCGCGGAAATCCGCACAGCGCGTGCGAAATTGCAGACAGCCACAGTCGCTGTACGTTCGAGCGCGACCGCGGAGGATTTGGCAGAAGCGAGTTTCGCTGGACAACAGGACACCTTTTTGAATGTAGCCTCCGATGAACTCTTAGACGCGATCCAAGGATGCTGGGCATCGCTTTGGTCAGAACGCGCTATCGCCTACCGGCAGACACAAGGAATTAGCGATGAAGGGTTGGCAATGGCGGTTGTGATCCAAGAGATGTGCGAGGCAGATGTCTCCGGTGTGCTTTTCACGGTCAGTCCTTTTAGCGCAGATGTCGCTATCGTTGAGTCGAATTGGGGGTTAGGCGAGTCGGTTGTATCGGGTGCGCTCACGCCTGATAGTTTCCATATATCGCGGGAGACAGGCGAGGTTTTGAAAAAAAACGTTGCGACAAAACGTGAAATGGTAACCGCTGCCGGTGTCAGTGAAGTATTGCCTGCCCAACGGGACGCTCCAAGTTTGACAGATGTACAACTGAAGGAACTGACGCAACTCGGTATACAGGTTGAAACTTCCTACGGAAAACCGATGGATATCGAGTGGGCACTCGTCAATACCCAATTTGTGTTGTTGCAAGCACGCCACATTACCACACCTGTCACCGAAACTACATCCTCAGCGCGCGTACACCCGACCTCTGGAGTCGACACGGAGTCCCTTGAAAAACTCCGTCAAGAAGAGATTCAGAAACTGGAGGCATATACCGAAACACACGGGACTGTCTGGTGTCATCACAACCTCGCGGAGGTGCTGCCTGCTCCGTTGCCGATGACGTGGGCGATTGTCAAGGAATTTATGTCCGGTGCTGGTGGATTAGGTAAAGCGTACCGCGGTTTAGGATTTCATCCGAGCCAACGGGTAGATAGCGAAGGAATTCTTGACTTAATCTGTGGACGGGTCTACGTTAATTTGAACCGTGAGGTAGAACTCCACTTCGACGGTTTCCCGTTGGCACACGATTTTAATGCCTTGAAGCAGAAGCCACAGCAGGCGATGTATGCGCAAGCAGAAACCGATATTACGCGGAGTAACGCGTCGTTTTGGTTGAAACTGCCGCTCCATATTATTCGTATGAGCAAAGCAGAGATGCGTTTACGTCAGTACCGTTCCGACTTTGATCGGGTGCTAACAGAGGAGGTCTTTCCAGCATTTCAGGCAGAAGTTGAAGCAGAACGTAATCTTTCATATTCAGACCTATCCGACGCGGAATTAGTGGCAAAATTTCGGACATGGCGAGCGAAAACATTGGACGATTTCGCGCCAAAGGCTCTTACGGCTACATTGCTCGCTGGCTTTTCACTCCAGCGGTTGGAGGCAGCACTCCAAAAGCACCTGAATGAAACAGAGGCAAAGGTACTTGCAAGCAGGCTTATTAGCGGACTTTCCGGGAATCTTACCGTTGAAACGAACGAGAAGTTATGGCAGGTAGCAAATGCGGACTTCGCACTTACCGATTTCCTTAAAGATTATGGGCACCGTGCTGTTGATGAGTTTGAATTGGCACAACCGAGATGGCGCGAAGATGCGACCTACCTCGAACAGGTGATTGCATCTTTTCAGCAAGAGACCTCAGCAACAGACGTGCGACAAAAACGGGCTCCACATTTTGCGCGACAAGTAGAGCAGCGTGAGGCTGCGGAGACGGAACTCAGCGCGATCCTCAAAGATAAGGCAAATTTACGGAAACAGATTGAGAGTGAATTGGATTTCACAAGGCGTTACATGCCTTTTAGGGAAACAGCGAAATTTTACCTAATGCTCGGCTATGAACAGATTCGACGCGCTTTAGTTGAATTAGACCACCGTTACGCACTTGAGGGCGGTATTTTCTATCTGGAGCCAGATGAATTAGAGCGACTAATTGGTGGTGATGATTTCGGTAATATTATCGCCACGCGAAGGACTCAGCGGGAACTGATGCTACAGATTGAGATGCCAGATGTCATCTTCAGTGATGCGCTGGAACAGATTGGCGCGCCAATGTCAATTGCCACAGCGGAAACCTATACCGGTATAGGCGTTTCAGCGGGCGTTGCAACGGGAAAAGCACGTGTGCTGCTGACACCCTCGGACGTAAATCCATCTGACCGCGATTATATTTTGGTGTGTCCATCAACCGATCCTGCGTGGACACCGCTTTTTCTGCATGCGGCAGGATTGGTGATGGAGCGCGGTGGAATTCTGTCCCACGGCGCGGTTGTCGCGAGAGAGTACGGTGTTCCTGCAGTTGCTAATGTTCCGAACGCCACTCGGCGTATAGTTGATGGACAGATGCTACAAGTTGATGGGAATAAGGGAATAGTCTCAATTTACCATGGGACCTCATAGTGGAGAAAAAAGACCATGCTATTCGATGCCTATTGGGATAAACGATTACAAAAACGTAAGAAAACGCGCAGGGCACTACTGATGTCATTGGTTTTACACACTATCGCGATAGGAATGATGAGTATCGGTTACATTCGGTGGTATCGCCCGATGCAGCCGTCGGAGCCGCTGGTGTCTGAAGCGATCGCGGTGACGGAACTCCGCCGTTTTCATGTGAGCAGTACACGTCAACATTGGGGGGCAGCACGGCGTTCCACACCTATGCTCGCGGAGCGTTCACCCACTGTCAACCAAATTGCTGGAAAGCTGACCCCTTCAGCACCTCCAACGCTATCTAATGCCTCAATCTCTGTGTTAAAAACAGATGCCCAATTACCGATAGCAGAAACCTCGCTACGCGAACACACGACAGAAACACCCGCATGGAAAACAATTGCAACCGCACATGCACAGGCACCCACAATCGCGCCTAAGCCCAAAACCGCACAGGGACAAACCGAGGTGAACGAAGCTGAAGGTCGTAAAAGTCCTGCCCAACCTATTGACAGAGACGCTCGGATGGGAGAGGCATTGGAAGGGATCGCTGAAAGCATCGCTGATGGCAAAACCGAAGATGCCCTTGATCTCGTTTTTCTGCTTGACATTAGTGGGAGCATGATAGATAATATCCGTGCAGTCGGTAGGCAGCTGACTCGGATGGTAACAGTATTTGAAGAGAAAAAGATCGACTTCACACTCGGTATCGTTATTTTCAGGTACCTTGAGAGTGATACGATTATTCACCCGCAGACACGGGATAGCGAGAAATTCAAACGGTTGTTAACGACGCATGTTGTTGCTGGCATGGGCGATGAGCGGGCACACAACGCCATCATAAAAACGATTCGCCGCGTCGATTTCCGTGAAGGCGTGAACCGTCGATTTGTGCTTGTTACCGATGAGCTGACCAAAGGGTCTTTCACATTAGCAGAAGTGCTGAAGCAATGCTTTCAGAACAACATCACCATAGATGTCATCGGTATTAATCACACCACGCATAAAGCACTAACGACTAAAACCGGGGGACTTTGGTACCCCATCCCAATACAGGAATAGCAATCAACAACCACGCGCGCTTCGTAGTAAAAACGGTCAGAAGAATAGTTTTCAGTTAAGAGGTTCCTTTTAACAAAAACTTAGCCCGGAACGAAGTGGAGGGGTTTTGCTTGGGTGTTTTTTCAGATCTACGGAAAGGCGTTTCAAATTTCCAATCCGCCTCAACGAACCGCAAGGAAAATTAAAAAAATGAAATGGGCATTGAATACCTATCAAACCTGCCAAGAGTGGGAGTTAGAACGGATACTTGACACCGCTGAGGCGACCGGCTATCAGGGTGTCGAGTTATTAATGGACTATAAACAGAAACACGGATTTGAGTGGGATACCCCCCGAGAGGCTTGGGACGGTTTAAAGGCGGAGGTCGATGCGAGTGGCGTTGTTATCTCCTCGCTGACCAGTTGCCAAAATTTCCACTCCGAAAACGCTGCTGACCGTGAGGAGACTGTCCGGCGTGTTACACGCGTTATTGATATGGCAGAATTTATGGGCTGCGACCATGTTCGCGTGCTCGGCGACAGGTATACCGAGCAGAACCGCACAGCCATCGTTGGTTACGTCACCGACGGACTGAAGGCTCTCGGTGCTTATGCTGCTGAGAAAGATATTACGGTCTCTATTGAGATGCACGGTTCGTTCACCGATCCGGATTCGGCAATGGAAGTGATTGAAGGCGTGAATCTGTCAAACGTCGGTTTTGTTTTCAATTCGCAATTTGTGGGTTGTAATGCTGGCAGTATAGAACCGCTTTTTTCGCGCGTAGCCCCTCACATTACTGCGGTGCATACGCACAGGGTAGAGGAACCCGCGACGTTTGATCTCTACCGACAGATGTTCCAATGGTTAGACCGTATCGGTTTCTCAGGCTACATCTCCAACGAGTGCGCTTATACGGGACCTGATCCAGAGAAGGTCCTCGCACTTTATGTAGGACTTTTCAAAGCGTTTGTTTGAAAATGGATACTCCACAATCCGCACATCTCTATAAACACATAGCAATTCCAGACGCATTTCTGAACGAAACAGCAGGAAAAGCGTGGGGTGGCGATATCCGCATCGGTGATTTGACAGGCAACGGTACTGTCGATTTTCTGGTGTACAAGTCGCTCGGCGGTATTCATCCGTGTTTCCTCGGTGCGTTTACGCTTGAAGGTGAACCGCTTTGGTCCATGGGGGATAAGCATCTCGAAATCAGAGACGCGGATGTCAAAGACACTTATCTGACAACACTCTCACCTGACCGCCCCGGTCCGGTTGTTATTTTTGACATCGATGCGGATGGACAGGCAGAGGTTATCTGTTTCTGGATAGATACGGATGTCTCGGAGACAAGCAAGTGGGATTTGTCTGCGATTCACTTGATGATTTTAGACGGTGCGACCGGGACCGTCAAACGGACGCTCGCGCCAGACGCGTTACGTCAGGGCAATGCTTATGCTGACGGTGAACTCCATATCCCTAATTATGTCCATCAACGATTGATGATCGCTAATTTCTCGGGGAATACGCAACCGCAAGATTTCGTTGTTAAGGTAGGTGTGAATCTATTCGCCTTTAATCACAAGTTAGAACTGCTCTGGCAATATACCGATGAATGGTTTCGCTATCCGAAGCATTCCGCATATATTCCGGCAGTCGGTGACTTTAATGGCGATGGGCTTGATGAAGTCAATGGCGGGAATTTCGGACTTGCTGCTGATGGGACCGTGCTCTGGAATCGTTTCTTCGGCGATAACATGGATTCGGTCTTGGTCTCCGAGTGGAATGGTGATAAACGGGCTATCCTCTCTGGTGGTGGACAAGTTGTTGACGCTGGTGGGAATCCAATCCTTTCGCTCGGTTTTGATGTCGTACCGCACGGACAAGAGATTCGATGTGGCAAATTACTTTCGGATACGTCCGAAGATGCCTTGGTTATTCGCTATAATGGCCACCATCCGGACCTAATGGTGGTAGACAAAAACGGACAGATTAGAAGCCGATTTCACGTTGATGAAACGCCGAACAATACGGGTTTGGAGGTTGTCCACTGGCACGGAGTGGGACACCCTGAATTGATTTACAGCCCAGCTGCGCTTTACGATGGTGCTGGCAACAGAACGGTGGTGTTTCCCGAACTCCCGCCGCCAACGGGTGGCAAAATGGGGTGGTATCACTGTTTTCCTGCGGATGTCTGTGGCGATGCCCGCGAAGAAGTTATCCTTTACGATCCTTATAGCGATGCAATCTATATCTACACGCCATCGCCTTTTCACCCCGATCTGTTCGGTGGATATCAACATACCGAAAGGCAGTATAATACGCGGTTAATAGATTAAAGAATGGAAACTAACGTGGTCAATAAATTTCTACTTATCTCAATTGATTGTTGGCGGTACGACGCGCTCAGTCGGACGAATCCGCTTTTCAATACACCGAAGTTTGATCTGCTGACGCAGGATTTTTCGCTCGCTGAAAAGTTTTTCGTGTCGGCACCTGCGACCCGTCCCTCCCATACTTCCTATTTCACAGGGCTTTACCCGTTTGAGCACGGTGTCTACGGTCAGACCTATCTCAAGATGTTTGAGGGCATTCCAAACCTGTTTCAGATATTTAGTGATGCCGGTTATCATATCACAGGGCGTTCCGAACGTCCGGAGGTGTTCCGCTTCCTCGATTTTGAGCCGTTTATCACATCGATTGATCCGAATGCGCAAGCGCAACATCTCGGCTCACTTGAAGACCTGATACAACACCTGAAGCAACCCTCCAACATACCGCAGTTCTGTTTTCTGCATTTTTGGTATACACACGGCGGTTACGGTATGAGTGGAATTCCAGGTGCACCAAGCCTCAAGTGGCTCGTCGATAACGATAGATTGGATGAGGCATTGCGTATCTACTACGCTGCTGCAACACATATCCTTGAGTTTAAGTTGGTCGAAATTCTGAAGCAACTTAAACTCCCGGAGTGGGCGGTTTTCATCTTCGGTGACCATGGTGAAGGTATCTGCGAGGAGCTTATCGACCACGGCAGCACGCTGAATCAGAATGTGTTACACGTGCCACTATTGGCGCATATCCCCGGTGTATCAAACCTTGAATTTCCGACACCTCCGATTTCAGCGATAGACCTGTTTCCGACGATTATGAATCTTGCGGGGATTGATGTAGATTATCACGGGTATGGACAGGATCTGCTATCCCCATCGGAAATTGATAAAGACCGTTTGGTATTGTCGGAGTTGGATAGCCTTTACGGTATTGGTTTTCTCAGCCGGGACAATTTGGAGATGCCGCACCGCCGCGTAACTTCTCGGACAACGGTTGACAATGTAGAGATTAATAGATATTCAGAAGGCGTTCGACTCTGGTCACTGACAGACGGCGAGTACCTCTATCGAGAAGATGAAGAAACCGGTGAGTTCGTGTATCGGCATGTGCTAAGCGGTGAAGACCTCACCTGTGAGGAGCCTGATCGCTTCCGAGATGCTTACGACACCCTCTTGGTGAATTCCAATTACCAACATCTACAAGCGCAAGAATCCACGACTGAAGAGACAAAGATTTTAGAGGGTAAGTTGCGGAATCTGGGATATATTGAGTAAGTTCAACGCTTGCTGTAGTCTTCCGAGAGAATCCCTAATGAAATTTTTTACGTCTTTATGTGCGTGCTTTGCCATTTTTATCTTTGGCGGATGTGCTGCAAAATCACATCAGGAAGCACCTATCACCCTTGCCGATATTGTCAACGATGTTGCAGCACACGGGGCCAACTCAAAATACAAAGGACAGAAGGTTACGATTACCGCTGCTGGCAGAATTTATCCGAGTGCTGATGGGGACCCGCCAAGGTTAGAACTGTTTACACATCACAATAAAGTTCTTTTTTTTATCACGGACTCGGACGCTAAGTCTGTGCTTGATCACTATTATTCAAACTACATGCAGAGTGATCTGGCACATATTCGCGGTCATACAACTTATACCTTCACACTTCTTATAAAAGACATTTCCGAAGACACAACTACAGATGGAGATCGTTTCTTCATTATTTCGGCGGATGTCCCTGAACACACTGTGAAAGCGGATATTGAAGTTATCGACACAACACTTGAACAGATTGTGGCTAGCGATCAACGTTATGTAGGGAAAACAGTGCGCCTTCAAGCGAAGGTTTCACTTGATAGGCTAAATGCCCTGCTGGGGATTCGAGATGATGTAGACCCGGAATTGGTAAAAAATTATTCAGGTGCGATGACGCTTGCCACAAATAATAGAAATGTGACATTTTGGATTATAGATGATGCTGCGGGAGATGGCCTCCTTCCTTCCAACCTTGAAAAATATAAAAACCATCAGACGTATACCTTCACACTCTACATTGAAAGGATTGTGAGAGATAAAGGACAAGTCGAGATTACCACGGGCATTGCCGACGATTAATGCGACCGCATATCTTTCAATGTTTATTGACCGGAAAGACGCTTTCACTGTCAGGTTTGAAAGGGTTGTTGTTTACCAAAGGGATATTTCCTTTTTTCTGTTCAACAAGTTCCCAGTTGCCTGTTTTCCAGTGTTTTTCATAGGCGTAGATAATGTTAAGACCTTCAAATTCCAGCCAGACACGCTTCGCCTGTGGGTGAATCTCATCGTCTATGGAGGCGACAGCGTGTTCATGATTTTCAGACCAGATCAGACACTGCTGCTTGGGTTCTCGTGCTTCTTCGTGCAGTGGTGTGAACAGGTCCCTATATTTCATCGCCCGTCTCTACAACTCATGAATTGTTGCCTCAAGCGTTTCTATATCCACAACGGCAACCGTTGCTTTCCCTGTTGTCCATCCGCCAGTTTCCCCCGGGTTAAGTAGGAGCGATTCTCCTTTTTGGATGTCTATCTGGTGGGTGTGCCCATAAACAACGATGTCGAACTCGCCGCTTTTGGCGATCGGGATCGCGAGTTCAGGGTAGTGCATCACAGCGATGTTTCTGTCGCCGAGGGATGTGCTTGCGAGGTTGGGATGTACTTCACCACCAATGGTTTCAAATCGTTTCGCAACAACGATGCGTTCACCGTCATTATTGCCGAATACGCCGACAACGCTGCAATTTAGGTCTCCTAACGGATCAATCGCGAACGGCGCAATAAAATCACCGGCATGGACGACGAGATCTACACCAAGTTCATTAAAAAGCGCGACAGCACGTTTGACGTTTGGGATGTTGTCGTGGCTGTCGGACATAACACCGAGCCTCATAATTTTAATTTCCTTTTTTATCGTTATCAGTTATCAATGTTAGCAAATGAAGAAAGTTTCAAAGTGTGCTAAAGTTGCGAGTGCCTCGCAGTGAGAGTAACTTTATTAGAGGAAACACCCAAGCAAAACACTTTAGAAACACTTCGCAGGCTTTACAAACTTCTTTAACTGCCCACCGACAACTATTTACCTTACGAGTTTAGATATTGCAAACCTACTTAGGCAACTATTGAGATGGGCACTCTGTGAATGACGTTTCCAAGATAGCCTTTAGGATTCCACGGTTGGCTGAAGGGCTGCGCGGTGCCTGTATTGTCGGACGCGCGTGCCCATATTTCATAGTACCCTTTGTTCGCAAGGGTAAGTTCGGTTTCCCAATGGAACCAAGCATATCTGTTTGATGGTGGCATTAACCGGGTCTCTTGCCACTGCAGACCGAAATCTGTAGAGACCATAACTTTATCAATCTGATTTTCGCCTGCCCATGCGTGTCCTCGGACATTTATAGGCGTACCAGCACTGAATTCCAGAGATGATTCTGGCTGTGTAATCAGAGATTTAACCTGCCATTCAGTGGCGATGCGCATATCCTCAACTGGCGGTTTATCTCCGGGTGCTATCGGATGAGCCGGGATGCGATAGGAATAGCCACTCATTTTTTCGGAGTCGTGAACCGTATCCCGTACCCATATACGGTTGAGCCATTTCTGCATCGCACTACCGATCCATCCCGGGACAATCAATCTCGCGGGGAATCCGTGGGCTGCGGGTAACACTTCCCCGTTCATCTTAAGCGCGATGAGCGTATGTGCGTCCATCGCTTTCTCAATCGGGATGCCTCGTGAAAAAGGTTCGCTGCCATCGTTGGGAAGATCTTCGCCGTAGTTTCCGGTATAGACAGCACTCGGCTTCACCCCCGCGGCTTGTAAGACATCGCGCAAGCGTACGCCTGTCCATTCACTACAAGCGACCGCGCCGCGTTGCCACGGCGTGCCACTGACTTCTGGAACAAATAGACTTCTGCCGTTCCCTGCACATTCCAAAACCACTTCCATAGTGACCTGCGGAAAACGTGACAGGTCATCCATTGACAGTGCCAGTTCTTTATGCACTTCACCGTCTATGACCAATTTCCAGCCGCGGAGGTCCTGACTTATCGCTCGTTCTGGAATGCCGCTGTTATTACGGACGAAATGTCGTTCTGTGGGGGTGACATCATCGTTGAGGAGATGCGGAGCAAACTCGCCGTTAAAAGGGATTTCTGAATGGACGCGCATATCCGGCTTCGGGAGTCCTGCGGCTTGCGGGTCTTCCAAGACAACGGGCATGAGTCCTCTGTCCAACAGTCCTCGATCAACGGCTTCGCAGCCTGCACCAAACACGCCTAAACTCGCGAGCAGTGCCGTTTTGCCTACCTTGGTAAGAAAGTCCCGTCTTGTTGACGGAGGAACAGTTTTATGCCAATCTATAAAACTGGGGTTGTGCGTTCTTTTTGGCATCACTGGAGTCCTATTTCAAAAAAGAGACGGGCTTTCCGCCTACTGCGAAAGCAGTGGGAATCCAGCCCGAAACGTAGGGGCGAGGTCACCTCGCTCACCAAACCTAATCATCGTCGCGCTCGCTGAGCAATTCGCCGCGTGCGAGACGTTCCGCGTTCTCAGTGGACCACAGAATGTTCTTCATTAATTTCTGAGCCGTGATGTAACGCGTCGCTGCCAGCAGATGCATCCGCTTTTCTTCAAAGTCATCCGTCAGATCATAATGCCGGAAGGCAACTTCAAGGACCTGGAACATGTGGAGCTCTGCGTCTTCACGGAGCAGGATGTGTGCGAGCATTCGTTTCAGTGCATCGACATCATGCCCTTCTTCAAGATACTGATTCACCAGAATTTCCGCTTCGTAGACTTTTTGGAAGTCAGCGAACTCTTGGAGCCGATCTAACATCTTGTCAGTAGAAGCGTAAGTTTCATCTGGTATCCGTTGCCCGGGTCTCGGAATGCGGGCGGCAGGCATGTTCAACCAGCGTAAGTATGCCAAGTAGACGACACCGTGAAAAATACCGCGAAGCAGGTTCGCACTCGGCGCATACTGGAAAGCGTGATAAAGGGCGTGTGCGTATGAGTAAATGTTCGCGACATCGTGCCAGTCGCCTTCGTTTTTCAGATGGAACCGGGCAGTCCGAACCGCCGAGGCGTAGGTCATCGCTCGGCAGATGTCGGTGAGCTTGACTCCTTCGCGAATCTTCTGCTCAACAGCGGCGACAGTGGGTTCAAATTCATCACCGAGCAGCGTTTGTGCAAACGCTGAGATATCAAGTTCGGCTTCGTTTGCCTGATTGTCTTCCCAAATACTATCGAGTCGCTCAAAGACGGGTTCTAAGACAGGCACAGCGTCAGCCCATCGAGAGGTCTCCTCATGCCGTGTTCTACCGACGAGATCAACGACAATCGGGCGCAAAATCTCGTGTGAGCCTTCCCAGTTGACGTAATCCAACGCTTCAAACATTTTATTCGCAAAATCAAGGGCGTGTCCGTCGCCAGTGAAGTAATAGTCGGTTGCTGCCGTGTATACGAAGTCTGCGAGGACGGATTTATCGTAGCCTCGGTCATTCAGGGTTAGCAAGATGCGTTCCGCCGCGCCACTGTGGCGTTTATCAATAAAATAACGGAACCACCGCATCAGTGTTTCCAAGTCGTGTTCCTCGTTCATCCGCGGGAAGGGTGCGCGATAGGGGCGTGCGCTTCCCGTTGTTCGACGGCTAATCTGGCTTAATCCGTGTACGAGAAACAGGTTATGGTCATCTGGATCAACGTCATCCCACAGGTTCGCTGCGAGTGTGAGGATCGCAACACCTGAAGACCAACCATCACTACTTTTATGTGCGCCGTAGTGAAGTCCCTGTTGAATGATCTCCGCGGGTGTCGCGCCTGCATCCCGTAGTGCTGTAACGGCTTTCGCGATAAAGAAGGTACTGCGGTCTTTAAGACCACGCTCAAGTGCACGCTTGCCGTTTGCGATGACACGCTGTTTTGCTGCCTCTCGCTCGCCTTTCGCTAACCCGACGTACAAATAACCGTCCTCTCTGGCTTCAACAGGAAAGGCTTTCAGGTCATCGCCGAATGCCAAGAAGCAAGCACCCGATTTGAGATCAAATTCCCAATGGTGCCAATGGCAGATCAGTACACCGTCTCGGATACTCCCTTTGGACATCGGGTACCCCATGTGTGGGCAACGATTATCAACGGCATAAAATTTGTCGCCGGACTTGAAAACAGCGAGATGCGTGCCGTTGACATGGAACGGTTTGCCCTCCAATTCCTCAAAATCTTCAGCGGGGCAGAGTTGGTGGTAGTCAAGTTGGGTTTCGTCTATTTCTATGGGTGGTGCTTCAACGTGGATGGAACCGATACCGGTTTCCTCAAGCGCAGAAGTTGGGGTTTGCATGGTTTTTCCTCCTATTGAAGATGTTTGTTTCGCATTTTTGGCTAATAAACGTTTCGCGCGTACTGAGTAAAAGTATATTCCACTTTCCAAAAAATGTAAAGGAAAAGAGACTATTTCAAACTGGCGGATCTAAAAGTTTTGATGGGTTGACAGGGAATTGGTATCCACATCGCTCAACTATCAATTCAAGCGTACTTGCAATCCATTTGTCAGCGTGTGGTGATACAATTACCTCGCTATTTTCATCAATTAGTGTTTTAACATTGATTTTAAGGGGTTTTCCGTATTCATAAGGATCACCATGCAAGAATGGTTCAACATCAATAATCGCACGCACTTCATGTTCGTATTCAAAAGGTGTTCTCTTATAGAAATAAGGGGAATACACCAAACTTGCTATTGATGGATTTTCAGGTATCTCAATTTGATTGTGATTCTCAATGTACTCTATTTGACCGAGAAATACATTGGGTTCATCTGGCAAACTATTCTTCAAATTCTCCAGAGTTGTTTTAATTGCTATACCGCTATTGCGTAGGTGATATTTGTCCCACATTCCCATTGATTCTTCGTCGCCGTGATGCCAACAATTGCACATGACGTATGGACGAAAAATATTTGGATCAATATGAATACCTGCGGATTTGTAAGACACTATTATTGATTCAGGTATGTATCCTTCAAACTTGTCATCGTACTTATCGGCTCTTGAAAAAAATAAAGATTCTTTTGTTAAAATATTGGCGAATTTCTCAAAATTCATATATCGCCACAAAGTAGCATCCTTTGCGGGTTGTTTGATCCCTGCCAGTTCTTTAGACATAAAATTCTTTTTTTAAAGTCGATAATTGCCCTGTGATGATTTACGCTTTACTTTTCCTGAAAATCTCTGAATGCGTCCCGGGTTTTCATGGCTATAGATTCAATGGTTCCGAGATCAAGAGTTAGCATATCAGTCTCTTCCGAGTCAGTCCTAACATTTTTTAACATTATGGCATAGATGAACTTATGAGATCTGAGCCAGTCATCTATATTATCCATATCAGGAATTTCAGTTTCTACCACTCTCATTCTCACCATGTATTCATCAAGCGTCATAGGGAGGTCAGTCAGTAGTGTAGAATGATAGTGTATGGATTCAATGTCTACTAGTGACCAGTCTATACCAAAGCCTTTCGATTCTTCTTTCAAAAGTTCTTCAAATTTCTCCTGAAAATTAACTTTCATTATTGCCTCCGTATATAGCAAAGAAGTCCACCCCAAATCTGTACACACCACCAGATCTTTTATCCGTTTGTGAAGGTAGAAGATAGACAGACGTACTGTGCAGTATGCTTCACAGTGCCTCCCAAACCGGTTCTGATAGTTTATCATATAAGTGGAAGAAATGCAAGGTAGAAAAAAGAGAGGTCCTCATCGATTAAGTTTTTCCCATTCCTTTTCAAGGTCGCACCGAGACTTTTTTCCACCGTGGATGCTCGGTTCGGCACACAATAGTTCGCGGAGGTGGTGCACTGCATTATGGGCATCTTCAGTTGTGATGTTCAACACCTCAGTTAACAAAAGACGGTCAAGTTCGTGGCGCACCGGATCGTGATCTATCTCATTGAAGGGCAACATACGTTTATGTTTCAAATCATGGAAGATACTTTCTGCGTTTGCCAATGCTTCATCTGATAGACAGCGTACATCCAGTGTAGGCATTTGGAGTAAGGCTGTCCTTGAACCTCTGCCTCTGCCCGGCTGTTGTTTGCTGCTATGTGCCCAGTGCAGCAGAAGCCCTAAAGTTGAATTGCCCCAGAGCGTCCAGACATAATCGTAAACCTGCTTTTTTAGCACAACATTAGGTAATGAACTTATCCCAAGAGCAGGTTTTTCTGTGAAAAGAACTCCAAGAGAATTGGCATTAAACCTCATATCTACATTAAAATGCACACGTCCATTACGGGCGAGGATGGCTTGTGCTTTATCGTGGCGATTAGGACGCGTGATGAGATGGCAATCGGGTTCAACGACCATTGCCCGTTGTATAGGGGCGTTAACGTTCCACAAGCCTGGATAGAGATCAGTGTCCGTGTAACCTTTTTCCACGTCAAACGCGCCTCGATCCCCTTTTTCATGAATATCCCGATGGCTTGCGCCAACCTCCGCAATATCACTAACGAGACAAACTGGAATATCTAATGGGGATACCTGGGTTGGCAACCACATCTCACCATTTGCCAAACGATACGCAGATTGGATTAACGCCATCTCCTTGATACGGACAGCCTCCCACGCTTTGTCTGTCCATAATGGACAGTTGAGGACGTGTCCAAGTATCTCATCGCCGACTTTGAGCGGATTACCACCGCTCGGTTCATCCTCTAATCGCCGGACGCTATCAAGTCTATAAGTGTTATTGACTATCTCAAGTGCTTCTAACACACTTTGGGGACGGTGGTTTAGGGATATAAACGTGCCTCTACCTGTGTTATCAGTTTTCTTTCCTTTGGTTGCGACTACCATGCACTCTGCCATACTCGTATCAGCGGAGAACGCGCAGCTTTCTCCTTTGGCATCTGCGATGCTAATCACAATTACATCGTGATATTCAGTTGCCCACATATTTCTGACTTTCCGCCAGTCCGAGGTTGTCAGACAAGTCGCCGGTAAGATAAATCCCATTTTGCTTTTTCCATTTGCCTTCAGCATCTTGTCGGCAAGGTCAACAAAATCCGAAGCGAGCCCAGCATTACCATCGCCAACTCGCCAATCTTTTTGTCTACGGGCACGTCGCATTTTCTGTGCTTCCTCTTTATCCCTGTCACTTCCTTTGAACACTGCTTTTGGAACACTGCTGTTAGCATCTGAATCTGGTCGGGTAAACGGTGGATTTAGGACGACAATATCAAATTCTCCATAGCGGAATTCCTGTTGTGTCATTACTGTCGTGTCGTCTTCTCCACCGACTTGTTGCGCTGCTGTGCCCATCATCGGGAGCGGTAATGTTTCGGGAATATCATACAGATCGAGCGCGCCAAGGGCATAGCTGCGATCTTCTTGACTACCATAGGGCATGGTGTGAATTCGGGTATTACCGATTTTCAAGTCAGGATAAATGCTCGTCAGGAGAGAAGCCGTTAAGTGGCTTGCATTCGGCATAACGTCGCATCCGACAAGGTTTTCCTCTATCATCTGCGTGTGGATACGGCTGCCTTTATCGCCAGTGTGTTCGTGCAGTTCAAGGATCCGTTGATAGGCACCGTTGAGGAGTGAACCTGTTCCGCATGCGAAATCCGCTACCTTTAATTCGCACACATTCTCCTGCGTTTTGGGAAGGATTAACGCTGATAGCAAGGCAACAGATTCAAGACGCGTGTAGTTCGCCTTGACATATTTTCGGTCAACGATAAGCCGTTGAAAAACAGTGCCAGCAAGTTCGTGTACCTGTGTGAGTCTTTGATCGACTAACTCCTTCGCCGTATCGCAGAGGGTTGCCAGTATCATATCAACAAGTGCATCGTCGGTTGCGACTGCCTCTACGATCCGTTTGGCAACATGGAAGATTGGGCGGTAGTTAACCTTGAGAATGATGTTCCACCCTGCAATGACCTGCGCGTAGCGGAGGCGTTTTGCATTGTCAGAGAGCATCCGTTTAAGGGACATTACCCTTTCCATCTCAGGTTTACCGGCGAGGACACTTTGAAACACAAATGCATTGGTGACAATGAGCATCGCCATGCGCGAGGTCTGCTCACCAGCCTTTTGGAACAGAATCGCCTCGATTTCTGCTCCGATACTGGGACGTTCTTGAATCGCTGCTTCAAGCTGCTGCGCAGCGGTTTCTATCCGTTTTTCCAATAAATCTGCGGCGGCATCTATTTTTGAAATAGGGGTTGCTCTGACGCGAATCGCAGTTGCGATGTCGGCGACACTACCATTTAACCAACCGCTTTGTGGAAAAGATTCAGGTGCTGTCTCGTTATCAGGTGCTGATTCGGTGATGAACAGAACGGGATCCAGTTCACTTTCTGATTCAGATTTATTGAGAAGTATATAGGCGAGGTCCTCCGCATGCCGCATTTCTGGTTTAATCTTATCTTGTGGCATCGTTCTAAATCGGGCAGGCATGCGGACACGTAGAACATTTTCGATGATATTGTAGGTGAGACCGGCAAAGACGCTCGGATCAAGCAGCATTCCGAAATGTGCTTCTGCCTGTCCTTTACCTGTAAAGTTCGGCGTGTCACCATCAACCTTCACCTCAATGACAACGGGGTTTCGTCCTTTTTCAGTGACAATCACATCCGGTTTTTGTGTCGCGTTGAGGAAGGGTCTGGTAATTTGTTCGTTGATGTTCCATGCATCGCGCATGGGGCGCAGAACATTAACAAACGCGCTGGTAATGGTGTTTTCGCTATTTGCCATAACTTCTGAACAAAATTATTTGCGAATCAAACAATTTACGCAAACAACGCCGCGTCGGGCTGACCGTGATAAAGAACGACACGATACCGTAAGTTCAAGGTTTCGTCCGGTGCGAGTCGGAACGGTTCATAATAGACAGGTGAAGGATGGATTAGGCAGTAGTTCTCACGGTTGCGGACCCACCACGTCGTTGGATAGCGCGGGTTATCGGGATGGTCAACGATAGCGACACCGTAGGTTTCGTTGTCGATCGGGTGTTGGGTCGTGAAACTGCACCAAGGGCTCTGTTGACCGAAGATGTCCATCGGTTCGGTGCGTCCGTCGGCATCTAACAGGTTACCCGGTGTGATGCTATTGTCGAATCGGATCGCCATACCGCTGTAGAATCTGCCGTCTGCACCGGGTTCACCGCGTCGTAAATCTAAAACGACTTCGCGATCGTTCGGTTGAAGCGTTAGCGACACGGAAATCAGCATCGCATCTGCTGTCGGTGGATGGACGGCTATCTCTCGTTGTTCCGTGAGATGCGTTGTGCCTTGCCAATCGATCCACGCGTTTTCAGTTGTTAGACGGGCATTGTCGGCCTCGGCATTTTGCGAAACGATGCGTTGATGGACAATCTTACCGAAGCCTGTGGGATCACTACCGGGTGCGGGTTGTTCCCAAAAATTGACTTCGTTGACCTTTTTCCATGCGACCCATAGTCCTTGATGATGTACGTGGTCGCCGGGTTCGTTCATCGTGAGCGGCGGGGCACCGGGCAGGTTTAATGGATGGCAAAAGGGACGGTTGCCGTCTTCGGGAAAATGGTAGCCTAAGACCTGTTGATTGTTCCAAGCGACAGTTAAGCTATTTTGTGTTTGTGAGAGTGAAAACATATTTTTATCCGTAATGTTGCTGGCTTCATATTTGTCAACGAATTATAGGTCTTGCTCTACATGATAACCGTGTTGTGCGAGCGTAGTAGATACAGATGTCCAGATGGCTCGTGCTTGTTCAACCGCCTCGGAGACACCTGTCTCGGTAGCTCCTTGTCTATCCTCTGGGTACCGTGCTTCAACTGCCCATCGGGTTAAATTCGATAGGTCTGGATGCGCGGTTTTGAGTTGCCAACTTTCAGGCAACAAATCCCGTAGAACATTCAAGTCATGCGTTCTCCGAAAATCGATCTGTAAGAAAATTAATGCTGCTTTTAAAGCTTTTTCAGCAGCTTGTTGTGCATGCCAACCGGATTGGCGAGGGGGAACGTGTGGATGCCTTAACAATATTTCAGCTGTTGTTAAGTCTTCCTCTGCATGGCGGAGCCAGCGTGCGGTGTCCGCGCGCCGATCATTCGTTTGCATAGCGTCCGTTCCCTCTTTGTTCAGCAGCGCAGGGTGCTGGGCGGATTCGCTGTGTGCGGCTGCGTTCAAGTTCTTCCAAAGAATTTTACCTTCTTGTTGGGCATACCGCAACACCGATCCGATCCGCGTCCGACTACGTTCCAACTCTTCAGGTGTTGAAACAAGGATATCCTTCGCCACGGGGACATCAGATAGTGCGCGCCCAATGTCAATGGCAGTTTTCCGTTTATCTGTGAGTTCCGCGAAAACCACGAGGAGGTCTATATCGCTATGCAGATCTGCGTCCCCTCGTGCCTGCGAACCGAAGAGGATAATCTGTAGCGGATCAAACTCACGCACAATGCGGTCTGTCATGATTGAGATAAAATCGTTATCCATTGCCCGCTCCTTTTATCCTTAAGGGCAGTTCTTACGCAAGTTGAATAGGTTAACATCATCCAAAAAAGCGTTCATAGTCATCATGATGTCCTACCCAGAACCATGTTACCGTATCCTCATTTAAGACACCAACTGCACGATAGCCGCGAGTGATCCTTACCGACCAAATGCTTTCCTTGCTATTAATACATTTGAAATGCAAAGAATTATGAAACGGGTTGGAAATCCATAACCGATAAGCCTTCTTGGCTTGGTTCTTAAGCGTTTCGTCAAGAGTTTGATAAGCTATCCAAAACGAAGGTAATGTTACAGACTTCATAGCCGATCCAAATCCATGGGTTCAGCTTTTCCTTCAGCAATTTCCTGTTTGGCACGACGAGCAGCCGCCATAAGTTGTTCTTGCGTTCTGTTGAAGGATGCCTCCCAGCGAAGTTCATCCTCTAAGTCCGCAATGTACTCACGCAGATGATCTACAATCTGATTCTGCAACGCCTCGGGCAGTGTTTCCATCATTCGGGTCATCGTGGTAATAGCATTAGAAGCCATCGTTAGATCCTCCCAATCTTAGTTGAGGTATGGGTTGACGACTTCGCGTTCCAGTGCTAAACCTTCCCATTCGTCGTCGCCAGGGCCGTCGTAGATGAGCGTATGCGGTCCGGCGAAACCGGCTTTTTGGGTGAGTTCAAGGCATTGTACGTAATCTGCTTTGTCCATCTCGCGCGGTGCGGCGAAATGCGCTTTGGTGTGACACGATTCTGCTAACGGCGCAATCGCAGCAAGGTCTTCGTATTTTGTCCCGCCACGCCAGTTACCGAAGTCGAGACATAACCCAACCTTACCGTCTAATCCGTCTAAAATGGTTTTGACGTTTTCGGGGGTAGAGAAGATGGCGAACCAGTTTTCGCTCATCAAGCGGATGCCTGCGGTATCCGCGCGTTCGGTGAGTTGGGTAAGGACATCTCGGCTCTGTGCTATGGTCTCCGCTGATGGATCCGCTTTACCACCGATGACGCGTGCACACTTCGCACCGAGCTCGCCAGCAATGTCAATCCATTTTTCTATCCAAGCAATGTCGCGCGATGCTTCAGACGGATGCGTGATGTCGCCATCGTCAATCAATAAAGAGAAGAGCTCGACATCGGCATCTGCAAGTGCTGCGCGAAGTTCTGAGAGATAAGATTTCTCGACAGAAGGTAGATGGAAATGGCAAATCTCCAGAGTGTTGATGCCAAATTCGGCAACGCGTGCGGGTAATTCAAGAAGTGAAATAGGACCCTTGTTATGGGTTTCGGTCGGAATCTGCATGCCGTGTGCGGGGCCGGTGAATCCGGGTTTCCCGAGTTGCCGATGCAAACTCCACGTTGAGACTGAAAGACGCGGTGTTGACATAGTTTTAGTTCTCCAAAATTGCGACTCTTAGATCGCTAAAGGTGATGCTTACCAAACAACAGTTTGAAATACATATCTAATCCGGAGGCCGCTTGTTGCTTCTCTATCGGATGTATCTGAAAATGCTTTTTCAGGAAAGGGTGATGTCTGACAGTATCGCTGATGAAACACAATTTATATTTTTTGAATAGGTCATCATTGATAAGCACATCACAATTCCCGAAATAGAATGGGAGTCTATGCAGGTTTCTTTTGAATACATCTACGTATGCATAGTAATCTAATTTTCGCTTGTCAATGACGATTGTATTTGCGCTATAACTTTCAACAAAGGTGCGGTTTCTTTTCAGGGCGTTGATGTCTCGCATTGTCCAAAAAAATAGAGAATCATCGTATGTAGGTCGGTTCTCCTTTTTGGGATATTTATCAATATAACCCGTAATATAATCGAAATCGCTGAGACAAAAACCTCCTATAGACATTGCGCCCCGCTGGGGCTTTATCGGTGCTGCGCGCTTTTTGTTATCTTTACCCGCTATACGGAAGCGGAAGGAACGGATAAAACTGTACGTCATTCCTTGTGTGTCTCTCTCGTAAAGCGCGAGGACAATCGGGAAAGGCGTGTGTTTAGCGGATTCAGGAAACTCCCAACTGCTAATCAATAGACCGTCTATTATTCTGTAATTTGCGGTGAACTCCTTTAGTAGTTTGAAATTGGTGGGCTTAATTAAATAGGACAGTGGATGCAAAACACAAATAAGGTCTGCTTGGAGTTTATTGTATGATCGGAGGAACGATATGCCTAAATCGCGACAGACTATATCTTCATCAATGTCAAAATCGACATCTTTGATATTGTGACGAATAAGAGATGTTGGCTCATGTCGAGATTGCATGCAATTCTATGCTTGAACGAGTTTTGATATGAA
>VYCT01000107.1 GCA_009843785.1 Candidatus Poribacteria bacterium
ACTATATTCCTATCTGGATGTTCTTGGCAATCCTTCCTGCAAGGTGTTAACCTAAAAGATTGACAAATAGGTTCACAGTGTCATAGTCCAATTATAGCAGGATTCCTTGTATTGACAGGTATTTCTATCACTACCATAAGGTATGTAATCAAGTGAGGTTACTTTTCATTTGGAAACTTTCTTCACTTTTTGAGTAGAAAAACTTAAAACAGCATCCACTGAGTAGATATCGGACGTGTGTCCAATGTCTAAAATGCAACCATCACCTACCAATATATAAAGACCAATTTTTTAAGACCTTTTCGTGCATAAAATGGAAAAAATGTCAAAAATTGTACGAAAAAAAAGAAAAAGTGTGAATTTTTATCGGAAAATCCGAAAATATGTCGGTTGTAATGATCATTACACTCTTGAAAATCCCGGATTCCACAAATCTGTTTTTAAGCAATTAGGCGCGATTTTCCACTTCTACCCTTGCATCTCGCCGCGCACTTCCTGCATTACTAACCCTATTGACAATTGATAACTGATCGCTGACATAAATGTTTTATCAAAAGGTTCCCTTGCACATCAGCGCAAAACGGTGTATAATATACATTGGTGTCAAACATACAAGTACTGTCAAATATAATCGAAGAAACTGAACAAAAAAATCCTATAAGTAAAAATATGAAAGTGTCGTTTATTGGCTTCATTGTCCTTCTTATACCATATTTATCGATAGCACACGCGCTTCCACCAGATACTGAGCTCCAGCATGCAATCCAAACCGCTCGAAAATTCACTAATCTTAAACCAAGATACACCCAAAGCGAAATAACCGAATGCGTAACCGATAGTTTTGTCACACTCGCGAAAAATTGGCACAACTTACCCGCGATGTATCGGCAGGAACTCAAGCCGATTTTCCTACGACCCGGACTCCCCGGCAGCTTCTTCGGCGAGATAGAATTACCAGAAAAATTTAACACGCCGCACTTTAAACTCCATTACACCCGTGTCGGTCCGCACGCGCCACCGCTTGAAGATTTTCACCCACGCAACGGTGTCCCTGATTATATAGACCTCTGTGCGGATGCGATGGAACGCGCCTACCACGTCCAAATCGACCTGATGGGCTTTAAGACCCCCTATATTGATTTCTGGGCAGCGCAGAACGGCGGCAATCATAAATATGATGTCTATCTCTTTACCTTCCCCGCACTCGGCATCGCAACAGGGGATTGGTTTGAAGGACGCGTCTTATCTACCGCACTGACCATTGCCCCCTACTTCATGATCAATTCCCGTATCTACGATTACGTCGGTAAAGCCGAGGGCATCCGCTATCTTGAAACAACCTGCACACACGAATTCCAGCACGGAGTCCAGTTCGGATATAATGCCTATATGCCGACATGGTTCATGGAAGCGTCCGCAACCTGGATAGAAGTCATGACCTACGATGGCGGACGTATCGACGATGGCGATACGCTCCCCGATCCCGATGAACCTAACGAAACCGATGCCTATAACTATTACATCCATCAACTCCGCCGCTGGTTTCTCATTCCCGATATCTCTCTTGAAAGCCGCATCGGCGACCACGAGTACGGTTCCGTTATCTGGGCATTATATATGGCAGAACGATTCGGATACGATATCATCCGGCAGTTTTATCGCAATACCACCGAGGTGAGTTATCGCGAGATGGGGAACTTCTACGATGTCTTTACCGACAACGGCACCACTCTCGCTGAGGCGTTCAAGACCTTCACGGTATGGAATTATTTCACACACAACCGTGCCAATACCGCAACCGACATGCCTGGGTATAAGTTTGCACATCGTTTTCCGCCAGTTGCTATTCATCCAAACGATGTCCACACCAGCTATCCAATCCACACCGATTTCAATTCGGAGGCCATGCCTGAACATTTCTCGTCAAGGTATATTGTCTTCAAACCTACGGGGATTATGACAGAATTCGCAATCAAAATTGATGGTGCAGACCTCGCCCCTATAGATATGAGCAATCTAACACAAAATGACCGAACAAGAATTCAGGCAGAATTGACCCGACACACATTTACCGGATTGCGCGGATGGGCTGCCAAGTTTATCGTTAGAAAAGGAGACGGGACCACTGAAATCAAAGAGGCGTTCACCTACCAACGTTCCCAACAGGCACAGATGACTTTCAAAGATTTCGGCGGAGATATTCAGGAAATTGTGCTTATTCTTATCAATATGCATCCTGATGTTGAACAGGTTATCATACCCGGTGGGACTTTCGGGGGTGCCGTCAGTTATACAGCAGGCGCACCGCCGACAGGCATGCTTTCCAACGCACAGGTCACGCAAGGCAGTAATGGCCCCATTGTGACGTGGAATGTTGATAACGCAACTGACATACGAGACGTGGCAGTCGTGAGGAAACGCTATATCCTGCAAAGTGAGACAGATGTGCCACAACCTTTCCAAAACCCCGATGAAGTCCTTGCAGCCGCTGACCGAGATGACAACGGCATCCCTGAAGACGATATAGAGATCGTCGGACGTGTGAACATCACGCAAACTCGGTTTGAAGACACCGCTGTCTTTCAGGATGTTGATGTTAATAGCATATTCTTTGATCCAGTCAACACCCACTATTATTATGCTGTTGTGCCTGTTAACGCGATGGGAATTATGGGTACACCCAACATCGCACCAAACGGCATTGTACCTACATTCGACGCTGCGAGTGGAGCACCGGCTTTCTTTGTTCATACGCAACCGCAAGGTACAGGGGCGTGGCAGGTTGAGGTGCAAAGCACACAACCACTGCAAGGCGCGCCACACCTAACGGTAGAAAGCCCTAATAAAGATAGTTATACCATCTTTCTAACACAGGAAACCGAAACAAAATGGATCGGAACACTCCACACTAATGGGTTTCCGCCGACAGGTCTCTATCTCTATAAGATTCGCGGACAGACCCCAGCTGGCGTAACAGGCACCCGAATCTGGCAAGGACGAACCTTCAACTATGTCGCAAATAGCCAAAATCGAAATGTCACAGTCACACCTAATCCACTTTATGCAGGACAAGGGAAACATCTGACTTTCTATCCGAAGGGCTTAACCGTGGAAATCTACGATACTTTAGGGAACTTAATTAAGGTACTTGACAACGCCTCCGAATGGGATTGCACAAACGCACGCGGCGAAATGGTCTGCACCGGACTCTACTTCTTCCGAGCAACCGATGGAAACGGAAACCTCCAAAGTACCGGAAAATTCTGTGTGGTGAAATAATGAAAAGTTATCAGTTGCCAGTTATCAGTTGTCAGTTAAAGAGAGGTCTAATGCATATCAGATCTCTCCTACTGAAGACCGAAAACCGAAAACCGAAAACCATTTTATTTCTTTTGCTATTCCTCTGTAGTTGCGGAGACGAGGGGTTAATTGACCCACACGGCGAAACCTCGCTGCCGCCTCCTAATACAACTGGACGTTTACACGCTATTGACTTCCCCACAGATACAGGTTCCGCATGGACCTATATCAACGTTGACACCGACGAGGAATTCACGCTCCGGGTCGAAGCCACACGCGATGTTGGCGGAACGACACATCGGCAAATGACTGTTAGTCCAATCAGTCCCAGTGATCCCGACCAATTCAACTGGCAGGCTGTTGACCACTTGGTCGCAAATGCCTTTTATTTACGGTTAGACACCGAATTTGTGGATGTATTCCCGTTCCCAATTTTTGCGACCTATTTTTTTAAGACACCGCAAGCATTAGTGGAATCCGCGTTCGACATGTTCCTACCTGACCCACCTGATGGGATTACAATAGAGCACTACAAACATTTTCCACCACGTCGTCTCTGGGATTTTCCATTGAAGGTCGGAAAGAAGTGGGTCGTTTTTGAGAAGACCGCTGGTATACCGGTGGAAGTCACGCGTTATGTTGCTGAGAAAGATGTACAGGTCACCGTCCCCGCAGGCAGTTACACGACTTATGTCGTCTACGAGGAGGCAGTCTACGGGGATAGTCCAGAGCCGTCAAGTTTCTTGATTAGTCCACCCGCAATTTATTGGGTTGCACCATCCATCGGTGTCGTTCAATATAGATACAGCCGTTACCGCGCAACCGAGGAATTGTTTTCAGAGACCTTCGCTCTTAAAAATTTTCATCTACCCGGACCGAATACCGATTAGGCTTATGTCTAATGAAGAGTTATCAGTCATCAGCAAGAATGGTTTCCGTCAGCCATCAGTTGTCGGCAGTCAGCAAGATAACCATCAGAAACGGTCAGCTGTCAGCCAGAAAACCTCTTTGCTGACCGCTGATAGCCGACAGCCAACAGCCGATAGCCATCTGGCACATCGAAATATCCCCATTACCATTGTCGGTGGCGGAATACACGGCGTGTCTATCGCACTGCGACTGCTCCGCGAAATGCCGACAGCCGCAAAACAACTCGCTATTGTCGATCGGCATCCGCAACCTCTCACGCAATGGCGAGACAAGACAAAACACCAAGGTATGACATTTCTCCGTTCCCCCGCTGTTCACCACATTTCCCCCGATGCACTCGGTATCGTTGAATACGCAGAACGCCACAACCGAACGAGTGAACTCGCACCCCCGTATGCACAACCTTCCACCCAACTCTTTTGGGATTTCTGCAACGCTGCACTTGCTGAGCTAACGCAACATCAAGTCTACTATCAATGTGAGGTGGCAAAATTACGGTGGGACAAAGGTGCTGGGCCGTTTCCGTTTCGACTCATCTCAACGGATAAGGAAGGGTTTCGGAGTCGTTGTGTCATCCTCGCCATCGGTGCTGACGATTGCATCTACGTACCACCGGCGTTCGCACAATGGCAACGCCGGTTCCCTGACAAGGTTATACACGCCTCCCAATTTTCTGTGTTAGCAGTGGAGGAAACCCCACCAGCAAAAATTGTCATTGTTGGGGGTGGATTAACAGCAGGGACACTTGCCAAAAGCCTCAGTGAACGCGGACATAGTGTGGCACTGATTGCCCGAAAGCAGTTGAGGACAGAACAGTTTGATTTTCCACCGGTGTGGTTAGGTCCGAAAGCTCTCGCCGAATTTACAAGTGAGTTTCTTCATTTTCGGCAGCGTTACGACATTATTCAGCAGAACCGCGGGGAAGGCAGTATTACGCCTGATATTATGGAGGCGTTGATAGATACTCCAAATATTGATCTATATCCTGAAACCTGTATCCGGAACATCGTCTCGGTGAATAGGAAAGGGCAACCACAGCACTTACAGGTTGAAACAACGCACGGTGTCATTCCGGGAGTCTCTCGCGTCATCTTGGCGACAGGATATCAATTCAATCTGCATCGCTACGGTTTTCTAAAGGAATTGATCACACAACACCAGATCCCACTCGTCCGAGGTTTACCACACCTTGATGACGATTTACAACTCCACCCGATCCAGAATCTATTCTGTTCCGGCACCATAGCGCAGCTCCAAATAGGACCGGCTTCCGGCAACATCGCTGGCGCAAATCTCGCTTATGAACGCCTCCGCGAAAAATTGCTGCTTCTTTTAAGTACTTGAATCCGCAGCTGCCAATTTTTGCCAGCGGGGGAGAAACGCTTCTGTTAAGAAACTATCCAGTTGCCAAATGTTTTCTTGCGGATTTCTTTCAAAGAAAGTCCCCATCGCTAATACCAGAATATCTTTGAAACCATACGGAGTCTTAATCTCTGAGAGATCTTCGTAGGTCTGAATGAGTGCAGTATGAATTCGGAGAAAATTCAGGGCAGCGAAACTAAACGCGTTCAGTTTCAGATGACCATCCTCGATTTGTTCCCAAGCCCATTCCGGTTGATAAAAGGAATGAAGCTGCGTTTTACAGAGTTCGACCGCGGTGTTGAGAACTTGCGACAGCTCTTTATGTTTTGTCGCATCATTAGGTATATCAAGTTTCTGGCAAATTTCTTTATGCAATTGCTGTTGCGTCAATTCAGAGGCGACCCAGTTTTGGAAAACTTCGGAGGCGTGTACAAAGCAATTGCGTAAATCTGCGAGGGTCAAATCCAGTTTGCTCGGAAACGCTTTGAGTAAGGAGGAACTCGGCAGCAAATGTTCCTGTTCCGGATAGAGTTCTAAGAACTTGTATTCCACAACGTCCGCCAACATTTCAGCAAGAATCGGCGTAAAGGCGATAATCGCGCGTTCATACAATTCCGCATCTATGAATCGCTGTAACTTGGCTGGATCAAGTGCTATTGTCCCCGCCTCAGTTTTGATAAACGTATCCGCAAAAGAAGTCTGCTCTCCCAAAACAGAAGCCGTTTCAGTTAAGGATAATGGACGTTTAAACAAAGTCAAGGCAGTATAGGGTTCCTCAAAATTGAGTAGACTTTCCTGCCACTGATGTCCCCAAGTATCGTGAATTAGATATTTATCAAGTTCTGCTACAGGAAGAACGCCGATCATACGGGTCAAAGTTGAGGTGACCAATGCCAAAGGCAGTTCAGTATCAGCAGAAATTTTCTGACGGAAGTCTAAGTCTAAGTCTTTTGCATTGAAGGTTCCGAACACCGGGAAATGGGCAAAGGGTTCAACCTCCCAAATTTTTCGGAGAAATTTCTCATAATGGGCTTTAGAATGTTGTGATTTATCGGTTGCCTCATTCTGTTTGGGTTCTTGAGGGGTTTCTATGGGTTCAGTCGGAAGACAAAAATAGAGTGCAGAGGAAGTCTTTACCAACTTTACCTCACCGACTTCAAACGGAGCGTCCGGATATAAAGCCCGAAAAAGTTCTAAAATATCTGCGTTCAGTTTCAAGTTATCAGACACCAAATTGAAACGGGTCTCTAAACTCTGCATAATTTGATGCCGATGGCGAAGGGGGTTCGTTCGAGTGGCAAGTTGACGCGTTAGACTGTCCACTGTTTCCGAATCCAAATTGAACGCATATTGAAGTGCCGTTTTCAAGTGCTCTCGTTTGTCCGAAGTTGCTGGAGCATCCGGCGTAAAGAGTGTGAAGATTTTAGAACCGGCAGTATCTATATTTTCAATTTTTGGATGATGCACAAGACCTGGATAGTGTTCAAGGGACAGATAGACAGCCTCAACGAAGGCGGTATCTAAAATTGTCTCATCACAGGACATCGGCGCATGTTGCCAGCTTGCCCGCGTAGCCGCCATCAATTCGTTATGATGTGTATAGAACCTTTCGAGCATTTCGGTTGGATCGGTCCCCTGTTCCTTTTTCGCTTTATTGATGTGCTGCGTAAGGACTTCAAGTTTCTTTAAACGTTCTAAAACAGGTTCCCAGCAGCTGGCGATATTATCGTAATGCCATGTGTGGCGCGCCATAAATTTCATCCTTTTCTTTATTTTTTCTATTGTTCTTCATTTTTTGTTTCAAGGGCATCAGGATTATCATGTAACGGTGTTAATTCACGTATCTTTGCATCGACCTGTTTGGCAAAAGTGAGACTCTCGTCGAGTTCAGTCCGAAGACGTGTGAGTTCTGTCTCATCGCTTTCAGGATTGAGTGTGAGCACCCGAGCGTAGAGGTGTGAGAGTTGAACAATCGTCTGCTGAACGTCTTTAATCTGTTGTTCCCGGTGTTGTTGAAGCACGCTTTTGACCGTAGTTCCCAATTGCGTCCCCGTTGATTTTTGGTGCATTTTAAGCGTATCCTTCAAACACTCTACGGCTTGTGTAAAGAGTTCAGAAACTTTGTCCGTAATGTCGGCTCTAACGGTAATCGGCAACGTTCCCATCCATCCATCGCTACCGGCTTCCTCCTGAAAGGATGTGTGCAAGGCGCGAAGTTCTCCAAGCATCGTTTCTGTCCGAGCATCGCCATCGGCTTCAAGTTGTTCGTGTAGGATGTTGAGCTCTTCCTCTTGCTTGTGTTGGACTTCCTGAAGAATCTCAGTGTGAACCTGTTTGGCAATATCGTCTGTACCGGTTGCCCACTTACTAATGAGGGTCCCGATAGGCACCAAAATGCTGAGGATCGCACTCCCGAATAGGTAAAGAATCTTCGGTTCTAAATTGAATATCCAAGATGCAAAAGCGATAGAGCATCCCGCGGCAAAAGGGAAGATGACATAAGAGTTGCCAAGAAGATGAAGGAGGAATTTCTTCCGAAACAATTTCCGATCAATCAATTTCTTTAATGGTTGTCGGTTATCGGTTATCGGTTATCGGTTAAAGAGAACTCTGATTCAGTCAAACCGCCTCTTAACTAATAACCGAAAGGTTTTTCGCAGAAAAACCGTACTGACAACTGATAACCATTCCTCTATCCCTCAATACGGTTTTCCAAGAAGCTCGAATGTAACACTTTGTGCGGCTGCACCCCGCATTTGCGGGGAGGTCTGGTTGCTCGCTATGGCACGGATGCGGTGGTTCGCAATACCAAAATTTCTCAAAGATGCTGCCGCCGCCTCAGCACGTTGTAACGCAAGCACCCGATTCGCCGCCGGGTCACCCTCTTGGCGCGTGTGTCCTACCACTCTGAGGTAGTACTGTGGGAACGATTTCAAATTTGCAGATAGTTCTTGCAGTGCCCGATTACTACCTGGAAGAATCCGAGCATTCCCACGCCCGAATTGGATCGGTTCAACTTTCATCGCCGCCACAGGCGCGAGCGAATTCCAATTCGCATCTGAAAGCGGATTCAGTGATGCCTCTTCTCGAACCTCTTCCATTGGGGTTGAGCCAACGAATATACCGTCTAACCCGTCATTACCGCTTGCGTTCAGCATACCCGGATGGAACTTATCGTGGTGTAGGGACCGCAAAATGCCCTCAAAGAATAGCTGCTCGTAATTGCCTGACACGGGATCCGTGGAGATTGAATTCGTCTGCACCAGCACCTGTGTAATTTTAGCGATCATCGCTTCGAGTCTCTCGGCACCTTTTGCTTCTGCTGAGGGAATTACACCGAAATGCGCATAATTTTCAACCGTGTTACGCCATTCTATTCCCTTTACTAACTTATCCGTCTCATTTCGGTTTAGCGAGTCGCCATACTGCTTCGCATCCGATTGAATCAAGCCGGCTAACCCATCGGGTTGGTTATTGTAGTCGTAGTTTGCCCGAAGATACGCTTGCACAACGTGCGTGACGAGTTCGCGTTGTGAATCCAAAAATTCGCGCTGAACCACTAACACATCAACGATATAACCCTTGAGCTTTGAACTATCTAACAGCAGATGCACACCTTCAATCGCAAGGGCTTTCGTCACATAAGGTTCCCAAATCACATAAGCGCGTGGCTCATCCGGATCAGCGGACTTAAGTTTCTTATAGGCATCTTCAGCACCGTTTGTCTCAACTGCCCACGAAGAAGGCAAACTCGGTAGGCTCATCTTATTGATCATAATGCGAGCAAGCGTTTCACTCGGCGAATCCGGGGTCAGCACGATACGCGCCCGCGGATTACTCAAGTTCGGTATTTGCGGGACACCTCGCTTATACGCAACAATCGCATCCGCACCTTTAGATTCGTCAATCACGAGGACAATTGAACCCGGAAACTCACCAATAACACTGCCCGCCTTAAGGTAGGCATCAATCGTGAAAACCGCCATCTGAACCTTACCACTCTTTAACGCCCGTATCCGTCCTACGTAATCGGCTTTATCGTCAACGAACGTAAGTTTAAGCCCTTGGCGGTCCAGGAGATTCTGAACAGCCGGAGAACGCAGTATGGCATATCCCGGAAACGAGTCGTGGGCTACCTTGATGTTATGGGCGTAACGTTGCGTGCTCGTCTCTTTGACAAGATCGCCTCGGATCCACGGTTCGACGACGAACTTATAAACTAACCCGATGACACCGATAATAACGAGCCAGCTCGCTACCATAATGATGATGCGTTTTTTCTTGCCAGCGTCCATAGTGACTACTTCCTATTTCTAAAAATCAAGAAACCGATAGCGGATAACACAATCAGAGCTACAACAAACCATGCAATGCCTCGCCCCGATCTAAAGTCAGTATCACGTTGCTGTGGTGTCGGAGCCTGTCTCGGTGGTGTTGTTCGTGTCGGTGCCACCTCTGCCTGCTTTACAGCGATTGACGTATTACTCGGCGGCGTTGTGAGCCGCTGAATCAAATCCGCAGCGATTTCCGATGAAAGCGGCGCAATATATTCAAAAGCATCTTCACCGCCAACATCTGTACCCGTATCACCGGTTTCCGCAAGAATTTGCGACACCGCTGCCACTAACTCTCCCGGATTATCTGCCTTGCGGTAGCTATCCACAACTTTTGCCAACATGTGATCGGTCTTCATATCGACACCAATCACATCAATACGAATCTGACGGTTGAGGATTTCAGGCGTGTAGTGCTTGACTTTATCAGTATCTGAAGCCTCACCATCCGTGACAACTAACAACCGATAGTTTCCATAGTTGTACTGTTTTTCGCGTTGGTCAAGGAGCCGGTTTGCCCCAATTCGGATATATTTCCCTAACGGCGTGTTCCCGCTCGGTTGCGGTAAATGGATGGCTGCTATCAGTTTTTGCGTGTCCTTCGGTCCTAATGGGTACACCCAGTCATTCTGAATGTTGGCACCGCTGAACACCAGCAATCCGATCTGTGTATCGTCTGGAATTTTAGAAAGCACTTCTTGTAACGCTGCCTTCGCCGCTTCCATCTTCGATTTCGTCCGGTCACCGCTAAACTTATCCTGCATTGAACCGGAGGCATCGAGAATCACAACAATGTTATCTTTATGAATATCATCGTCAGCACTGCAAATCTGGAGACCAAAGACAAGCAAACTCAGTAACAGAATCAATCCTGTGCCGGATCCGGCTGCCATAATACATTTCATAAGGTACCCTATCCGCGAAGTGGCTGTCAGTTATCGGTTTTCAGAGGTCTTTTAACTGACAACCGATAACTGTTAAAAATCAAAATCGGAGACTGCAACGGCTTCTGCTGAAACTTTAATCAGCGCGAATTCAACACGCCGATTTTCTGCTGCTTCAGACGGACTCGTCGGCTTGGCTATAACAGGCTCCTTAATGCCGACGCCTACTGGCACAATCTGGTCTGGATCGATACGTGCGTTTTTCCGACGCGCATAGCTGATAATCGACGCTTTAACCGCTTGTCCGCGCTGCTCGGAGAGTTTTAAGGCAGCCTGCATCACTTGGTAGGGACTCTCAACGCTGCTGCCCTCGTCAAACTTTTTTTGCTGAATCAGACGAATCAGGTTCGCGGTGTTTTCCAAGCTAAAAGGCTTACCCTCCATGAAATACTTATAGTTCCCCCGCGTCCCTGTCCGCTTCAAAATACCTGTTTGCAGTCCTGTTTTAACCAATACGCTCAAGGTCCGAGAAGGATCACTATGTCCTTTTATAGCGACTGCAGCGTTCCCATATTTTGAAGCCAACTCAACCACCCTGTCAAATTCTTCTCGGTATTCGGCATCACTAAATGTGTCTTGGTTCGCATCAAATTGAATCGTGAACGAGATAAGCGTCTTTTCGTCTAATACAGCGTCTTCGTTGAAAGACTCAATCTCCGCACGGACTGTCTCTTTTTTGAAGCGGGTCTGTTTCAATTGCGTGGGAGCCGTCACGGTTGTCGTCAGCAGATTCTTAAAGGTTGGCGAGTTAAAATTTAAATCGGAAGGAATCATCGCATATCGCTGCCTGGCAAACCCCCAATTCACAGCCATATCCAATCCTGCTTTGTTGAAGCCTTCAAAGCCGCTAATCGTATTACTCGGATCGTTGAAGAAAGCGATATTTCCGGGTTGCCCAACGAACGTGCAATCCGCGATTAAGCCGTGTGCGTCCTCTTCAAGCGTCGGTAATACTTCTTTACCGTAGATGTTTTGCATCGTTGTCAGCAGCTGCGTATATTTTTGAGAGCCACTCGTTTCATACGATTTTTTAAGAGCCACAACCTCTTCGGCACCCTTCAGGTAACCTGCGAAGAAGCGTTCAACAAACGGTTTGTAGGCATCGTAGAAATCTTTACGACAGGCATAAACGTCAGCAATAGAACGAGAAAGCGTCGCAGTGCTAACGACAACGCTCGCGCCTTTGACAGTACCTTCAGCACCGGTACCGGTGTTCTCAGGACCGCCTGTTAATCCAATCATGTCGGGCGTTATCACAAAACAACCTGCAATGGTAGCGTCGTTTCGGAAGCGTTCTGCCGGTCCATTCGCACCTGTTAATTCGTCCACCCAAACAATTTCCACATTCGATTTTGAAAGCCGAGCCGTCTTCAACATATCATAGAGCATCCCTACGTGCGGCCCACCCTTTTGGATAGCGATCTTTTTGCCTCGGAGGTCAGAAATTTTTCGGATATTAGAACGTCCAACAAAATGGTCACCTGCCGACCAGGTCAGCTGCCCAAAAACGACAGGTTTTGTACGAGCATCCTTCCCGACGGCTTCGCTGGCTTGTGCTATCATTCTGAAGGTGCCACGTAGGAAGGGCGATTTGCCTGAGAGATAGTCGCGGACCTGCTGCTGGAAATTATCACCCGGCACCAACTTAAGATTCATACCGAGTTCTGCCATAATTGTACCCGGACGGGTCGTCAACCCGCCGTTGGCATGAAACAGTGCCGCTTCGCCACCCCATGTGATATACGGCACTACCAGTGGTGTTATCGCCGTCACTTCTTGAACGGTAACAGGACCAACCGCATCTGAAAACCGTTCTTGCGCGTTCGCATGCAAGGCAAGAAAAATGAGCAGCGTCACCAGACAAAACAGCGTACATCTTGAAAATTGCTTGCAAGCCAATCTAAAATTTCTTTTCATGATTTTCCTCGCGTTCCTTTTCAGCTATCAGTTGAACGACAACTGATAGACTTGTTAAATTTACCGTGTGAGGGCGTATGCAACGACGTTCATCCCTTGTTTAAATGCCCAGCCTCTCTGCTCCTCGCCGCCAGGACTGCACGGTCTACCTTCCCACGCACAATTCAGATCACTCGGACAGAAGTAGACCATCACGCGATCACCATCCATAATCGCTTCGTCGTGATCGGAGATACCCGGAATACGTTTATCACCGCCAAGGTACTCATCATGTCTATAAAGCGTGTGATAAATCGGGTGACTCATCTCTAAAGGTTCTAGCTTCTTTTCTGGGAATACTTTCCGCAGCATTTCATAGATATGTGGGCGCAAACCACCGCGACCACCGTTGAGGCGTACGTCACAATCTTCGACATGCAGAAAACCGCCGCGTTCAAAATAATCTCGCAGTTTACGCACCTGTTCGGTGGAAAGCCGAATTCCACGATGACCTGTCATATAGAGGAACGGATAGGCAAATAAACCCTCGTCGTCAATGTCAACATATTGTGGGTTCTCTCGCACCTCAACGTCTATCGTCGTATGTCTGGCGAGGTACTTGGTAAACTCTAAATCCGATGGCCAGCGATAATAGTTGACGATATTTGTGTACCAATCGCCACCTGGATACTTGAGTCGGACAAAGGTGAACTTCTCGCCTGTCGGGTTCATCTCTGGGTAATGGTGTTCAATCTCTCCGTATCGCGTGCCGTAATGAATATCGCGTGTCGCGTCGTAAGGGATATATTCTCGGAACCCGTATTGGGCATGGGCTGGCAGGATTAACCCACCCGCAGCGACAGCAGAGGCCGCAAGCCCAACAGAACCCTTCAAGAAGGAGCGTCGCGACAGTAAATCTGACTTCGGTTCTACGCCAGATATAGGTTTCTTTTCAATGGCTCCGGGAGTCCTATTGTTGTTTAACACGGCTTTTTCCTCCTATTCCGACTTATTTTTTCTAATTCAATTTGCTTTGAAATCATATCAATGCTTGGCATCGAACGTTTGTGTCGGTCTACAGATGATATTTGTCCACAACGATTTATTGTATCTGCAGTATTCCTAACTCTATTATAACCTAAGACTTCAAAAAAATCAAGATTGCATCTGCAATTGCACGTCCTTGTTGCTGTGGCATCGGACGAATTCGACGATTCCCGCGAGCCCCCTTCGTGTTCCGCGCGGCTCGCGCCTTTTCTGGAATCGGTTTACTACGCAAAGCCTGTTCGGGTTGATCCCCAGATGCTCTGCCCGGCCTATCACGCGAAGCCCGTTGCACTTGAGCTTTTCCTGGGGGCGGTCTGCCACGCGGAATCCGTTTTAATTGATCCTCAGACCCAGGCTTAGTGGAATCTTTCGGCTTGACACTCACGACTTTGTCCTGAATGACTAACATCGACGAATTGCCGCCATCAAGATTAAGGGCATCCGTTGCACCCCATTCCAAAAACAATTCCGCAAGCCGCGGCAACATAACACCCCGTCGTACCCCTGCCTCTGCCGCTGTTATTGTTACAAAAAGGAGCGTGCCATCTGCCTTTTTACCGATCGCCGTACGCGGATGCCAAAAACTGTGAAACGCTTGATCGAATCCTTCGCGTTCGTATGCTTCCGTGGAAGAGGCAGTCTTATCTCGTAATAATAAGGGACCACCCCCGATAATATGCACAAAACTTGACCATAAATTACTATCCCCAACGCGTTCTGGGATTATCGTCTCGCGAATCTGCACCGCATCACCTGCTGCGATATGTGATAAGAGTTCGCCGCGTTTCCTACCACTTACGGAGAGAACATAACCATCTGCGGGGATACGCAGACTTCCCTGGCCATTGTGTATATTTGTTACTTCTCCATTTCGCACAACGACTTCTGCGCCATCCGGCGTTGTCAAGGTCACTACATGAAAACGAGGACGGTAAATAATCAACTCATTTCGACCACGATTCCGATTCATACCATCAATTACCAGTGTCTCTCCGCTCGGCAAGACGAGTTCCTGCCGTAAGGCAATCCTGTCGATGTATGACTCAATTTTCCCATCTACTGTCCTAAATCCGATGACGGCTCTACCTTGTTCCGGTTCGCTTAGCCATTCACCGTCAATTTTCAGCGCACCAACAGACTCTCCGCGGAACGTCCCTACCATCTCAAAGAAACCACCGTTTATCGCAGCGAATGCCTTGTGCCGTTGGGCAAGTGACATCAATGATTCCGTACCGATACCCGCACTCAACGCACGATATGGACGAATCTCCGCTGCATCTGGTGATATGGTAAGGATGTTCGTTAGCACACCGTTATCTAATATCTGTCGATGCGTAATTCCGTCCACAACTGATTTCGTCACATCGCTCATCTCGGGATCGGTATAGGAGCGGAAATAGTCAGTTATTTTGCTAAACTGAAGAACCCGTCCTGCCCAAATGCCGAGACAGAAAACTGCCAGCAAACTTACTGCTGTTGATATGCGCGGGTAGCGTTTAATGAAACCAAAACATCGTCGTCCTAAATAGGTAATATCAAACATCCAATCACCTCCACTGACGTAGTTAGGTCCGCAAGTATTACAGGCTACCGTTGTTTTGCTTACACGAATTCCATTGTCTATCCTTTGTTGACTTTGACACCCTTTACAAACTGGTTTAACATCTCTTTTCCGAGATAATCGGGTTAACGGTTGATGGGAGACACCAAGATTTTTTCTTTGTATCTCTTGAATTTTCGCTTATTAAAATGGATAAGGTTAGAGAACCTTCTAAACATCAACGCGGAGGAATGAAAGAAACGCACCCGCGAACAACACTACAAAAAACAGTAATAGTAACAGAATGTCCGTCGCTGCAGCCGTGTAGGCACCACTAAAACTAATGCGATCTTCAAATTTCGGGATTGACTCAAAACTCACAGGCTTTTGTGAAGTGCCTTCCTTGGGCCCGAGTGCGTGTGGACTTTCTGGATCAATCCGATCGGTTTCAATGAGAAACGTACTAAATTCATTTGCGTATCGGCGCGCATGCGCTAAGAATTGTACGTGCCGTGAAAAACCTGTTCCAGCAAGGGATTCGATGGTATATCGGACGCTTGACGCAGGCGATATACGCGTTATGGATCTCGCAAGTTGAATCTGCGCAATCTGAGTATCCAAGTGCTCCTCATTCAATTCTTCATTGCGTTTTGCGTCTTCTGTAAGGTATTTTGACCATAATAACGTTCCTTCTGTTGCTGGGATATCCCGTGAGGCTGTTTTGGACCAGCGGTTTCCGTATTGCTCGTCAAGATTCTGGCGCAGATTTTCTCGACGGGCGTTCAATTCGTCGCTGGTCATTGTTGGTTGTAAGCCACTGGTAAGCGCGCCCAGTGTGGAAGGCAGTAAAGCTATCCAAACAACCCAAATGAGTAAGAGAATGGTGAGACTCGTTGACGAGTGGCTCACATGAGAAGAGATCAGCAGCCCCAGCGCGAGAAAGATTGACACATAAACAAAAGCGATAAGAACAATGACTCCCAATCGTCCCCATTCGCTTGGTCCCAACGGAGTACTTCCTGAACTATAAAGTAGAAAAAGGTTAATCAACGCCGCAATCAGGAAAGGGATACTGATCGTTATCAATGCTGCAAGAAATTTGCTTACCAATACGGTACCACGTGAGATGCTGTTGGAAAGGGTCAGTCGTAATGTTCCGCGTTCCTGCTCTGAGGAGATTGTGTCAAAAGTAAACAGGATTGCAATCAGACTCAACACTATAGAGATTATATCCGCCCAATCAACGTTCCTATAGTCTGGCATAATATCCCAGAGGTTCGGGTTGGATTGCGGATATTTCATACGCCATAACCCTTTGGCTGAAAAACCGTTGAAACCTATGCTCCAGCCGGCTCTACCGCCTTCAGCGGATTCCGGTATAAAACCTTCACCGCTGCTCGCGCAAAAAGAGAGTGAAAATGGTTTCTTATAGAGGTTACCCGGTCCTGCTATAAGTAAATTATAGAGATTGTTTGTCTGTGAGCGCATCTTGTCTAAAGATGCTGAGACCTTTTTTTGATATGTCGTCGATTGCGTTTTGTATTCGTCGAGATACCCAACAGCGTTAATTAGCATCAGTATGATGAGCAATACCGTTGTGAAGGCAAATCGCAGGCTATTCAAATGGTCATAAAGCTCACGTTTTATAATGTGCCAAATCATTTTGGGTTCTCGGTTTGCCTCGCAGTGAGAGTTATCAGTTTTCAGTTAAGAGGATGTCGTTTGGATTTCGGTTAGCAGTGGAATGGTTGTTAAGTCTCGGTTTGCTCGCAGTGAGAGTTAAGAGATGTTGCTTAAGTCAAAATTGTCTTTTAACGGATAACCGATAACTGATTGCTGAAAACTATTCTACACTTCCTGCCGTACGAAAATTAGAACCGTCATCATGAACAGTACGACGTTAATGAGTAACAGGCAGGCAATATCCCCGGTAGCGTGTTTTATGTCACTCGCTACATCTGCCCTGTGATAGGAAAACTGAGGTAAATCACTCCAATCCACCACTCCTTGGTCGCTGGCGAACCAGTGTCGCGAAGAGAAAGCCGCCTTATCGTGGAAATAATTGATAACTGTTTGCCGGTACTGCTGGACGGATATGATAAAATCCTCAATACTATGAAAACCTGTTCCCGCCCACGCTTCGGTTGCAAGATCGTACATCGTTACTGGCGAGAGCCGCATCAGGTTTTTTGCGAAATTTGCCTTGTGAACATAAACCTGGTCCAAGGCCTTTTGACGAACCCGTCCAGTTTTGTCCGCTGTGTCAATACGTAGCGGTTCTAAGAATTGAAAGAACGCTTTCACATGAATCAGCTGTGGTTCTGACTCCTCGTTTATACGTGTCCAATTACGTCCTTCTGCCCGAAAATACCTGAGTATTGATGAGTTAGATTGATAACCCGTGCCTGAACTACCTGACCCTTTTACATTGAAGTTCGTATTTTCCCCCTCAACTGCATCGTTCTTCAAGAAATTTGTCCGCTCTCTTTCAAATCCCTCCCATATCTGCTCAATTTCACCATAGGCGGCTTTCAGTTGAGAAGGTGTCTGCCAAAGCCGATTGACCGCGAATACGATGAGGCTTGGATAGATGAGGACCAGGGTGCTCCATATCACCATTGACAGCATCAACGCGGTCGCAGTTCGGCGGGTGAGCGCGGAAATTAACAATCCTATCAGATAGAAAACAGACAGATAGATAATTGAGGTTAGTAGAATGCCACAAATCCGGAGCCAACCATCACCACTCAGCGAAATTGACCCCGACACAGAAAATAAGATCAGTGCGAGGAGTAAACTCATAACTAAAGGGAGAATCAGACAAGCCATCGCGCTGATGTACTTTGCCAATAGAATAACCTGACGGCTGACAGGATTGGTCATTGTTAAGCGGAGTGTGCCTGCTTCCCGTTCCCCAGCGATGGCATCATGGGCGAAAAGCAGTGCCAATAGACTGAGAATTACCTGAAAGATTAAGACTAAATCAACACTGGAAAATAGGTTGAGGAACGGGTTATCTGCGCTGTGTGAATGCGTGTCCCAAAGGGTTGGGACAAGCGTATGTCTGACAGTGATAGAGTTCCCAAGCCGTCGATCCAAACCCGCATTGAAAATGCTCAGTGGGTTGGGCGGTCGGTCCACAAAGATTTTTCCCTCCGCCTCCGAATAGGTTTTTGCTTCTGAAACCTGCTGAGCGTGTTGTTGTACCGCCGTATTGTAACTTATCAGGCGACGTTCATAATCGGCAATCAATACAACGGTATTCGCAACAACCAGCAACAGCGTGACAACCATTGCAACGAGGAACCGAAATGTCATAAGATTGGCGAGCAATTCTCGCCAAAGGAGTATCAGGAACATCGCCTTATCGCTCACATTTTAGTTTTTCAAACTTTCAAATCACGAGCCGTTATAGTTGGAAATCCGTTTCTCCCATTCATCACACGTCGCGTGGGTTCGCCGTACGGAGGCACCGATATAATGCGTTGGGTCTCGCAGTGCCTCGCGCTGTGGTTCTGTCAATTTTTCTAAGAAGGGTCGAAAGGTTTCATCCTCCCACAGCAGCGTTGTCAGGCTTTTTCCTGTCTGATGTACCTGTCCGATTAATTTCCGGGTGTGATCGTACGCATCGGGAAACCCGTAATACGCCATCAGTAAATAGATCGGCTCCGCAATCGTATCTTCTGCACTGAGGGCAAGGTTGCGCCGCATGTTGTCTGCCTTTACATCCATCTCCTCCAGTGCACGCCGAAGTCGATAAATCGAATAATCAAATGCTGTAAACAGTTCTGTCAAAAAACGACTGGATGCCGAATTCGTCAGATCGCGTTGATGCTCTAAAATGCTATCCATAAAAACAGTCTGCATACGCGGCACGAACGCCTTCCATAAACTTTTGATGTTCTCATAAGCCTCTGGATTCACTTTATGCGGCATTGTTGATGAACCTACCAGCTGCGGGTTGTATTTTCTACCGACCTCGGCAATTTCAGTACGATAGAGATGCCGCATATCATCCGCGAAGTTCGCAAGCACCGTATACGCTGCCGTAATCTGATATGCCAGGTCTGAGATAAACTCCGGTTCCACACACTGGGTTGATGTATGCGTATCGGACGGCTTCAACCCGAGCAGTGCCAGAAAATCCCGCTCAATCTGTTCGGGATGTTCATGAATCAGCCTGAGCCCATTAAACGCACCCACTGCACCTGAGAATTGCCCACGGAGGTTTTGTCCCGCCTCGTGAATCTTTTCAATACGGGTGCCAAGACGACTCACATAGAGTGCCAGCGCATAACCAAACGTCGTCGGCTCCGCGTGCTGCCCGTGTGTCCTACCGATTTGTACGGTTTCTGCATGCTCGCGCGCCAATCCAATCAGTTGCTGTTCCAATGCAATTAAATCAGGAACAATCACGTTTTCAGTGAGTGCTTTGAACCGCAAGGCGGTCGCAGTATCCAAGATGTCTGCAGAAGTGGCGAACAGATGGACATAAGGACGTGCTTCCGGGCTAATCTTTCGTCGGATCACATTAACCAATGAACGGATATTATGCCGAATCCGTGCCTGTTCCTCGTAGACCTCTTCTGCTGTTACCAAATCCACCGCCTGTTCTACCTCATCGGCAATCGCTGACGAGCAGACATCGTAGTTTGCCAAAGTGCGTACCAACGCCGCCTCCACCTTTGCCTGATATGTGACATACCCTGCCTCAGAGACATAAGGCAGCAACCGTTTCATAAAATCGGGATCGCTACCATAATATCTGAAATCCAGTGGACTGACGGCTTCGTAAAGTTCCATAAGATATCTTCTCCGTTAGAGCGGCGACAAATCCGCTCCTACTTTTCTGTTTTCATTTTATTCTACCGAAAGTTCAAGAGAATGTAAAGCATTTTGTTTCTCATAGCCAGCGGCATTTAGTTTTAAACATTAAACCGCACCGCATACGCCGCGACAACCTGTAAGACTTCAAACCCCCTTGAATCCCGTAGGGATGGTTCTGTGTAGAAAAACGGGACTTCCAGACCTAAACCCCGTATGAGGTTTAACAAATAAATTGGGTAATTTACTCCAGACCAGGTAGGTGCGGTTTCCTAACCGCACCATAAGTGTCAATTTTAGAAAAAATAACCGCCCGGGTCCCCAGGTCCGGTAGGTTCGGTTTTGCGGCGTACACGCCCAGATGCGATCTGCATCGCAACCGAACCGGATACTCCGCGGGCCCCTTGAAAACTTCAAACGCCTCTTGAATCCCGTAGGGATGGTATCTGTGTAGAAAAACGCGACCGCCCAGACCTAAGCCCCGTAGGGGCGGCATCTACGGAGAACTGGAACAAAAATGTCGTGGAAAATCCCTAAATTGACACTTATGGTGCGGTTAGGAAACCGCACCATAAGTGTCAATTTAAGAAAAACGACCGCCACGGTCCCCAGGCCGGTAGGTTCGGTTTGAAACCGAACCGGCTCCTCCGCGAAACCCTTGAAGGCTTCAAAGTCCTCTTGAGTTCCGTAGGAACGGCATCTTTGTAGAAACGCGGCTCAAGGAAAAACCCAAGCCCCATAGGGGCGGCATCTATGATCGGGTCGCGCCAAATATCGTAAAATATCCCTAAATTGACACTTATGGTGCGGTTTGGAACCGCACCGGACTTGAAAAAGAAGATTCAAAAAATTAGAAAATCCGACGATTTATCTAAAACTAAATAGTCCTGCTCTTTACACCAGAGCCATTCAATTGTCGGTGAACCTTCACAGAAGTAAAGGTAAATTATTCTA
>VYCT01000018.1 GCA_009843785.1 Candidatus Poribacteria bacterium
ATACCAGACAATAACAAAAAAGGGGAGATAATGCTCAGAAATTTATTTAAAGGTAGTGATGAAAGCCACGAAAAATCCGATGCTGGAGGTAAACAGGATAACTGGTTTAATCGACTCAAATCCAGTTTGGCGAAAACTCGCACCCAGCTGATGTCCCAATTATCAGGACTCCTGCGGATGGGGAGAAGAATTGACGAGGACCTGATGGAGGAAATTGAAGAAATTTTGATCCAAGCAGATGTAGGTGTTGATACGACATTAACCCTAATAGATAACGTCAGGGAGAGGGTAAAGGCGGAAGGATTGAGCGACTCTTCGGAGTTGGAATCGGTCATAAAATCGGAAATTCTGAAGCTGCTTGGCGAGGATATGCCGCTCCACGTTAAAGATGAAAAACCGTATACTATTTTAGTGCTTGGTGTGAATGGCGCGGGAAAAACGACGACTATCGGTAAACTCGCGAGTCGTTTTATCACAGATGGGCAATGTGTGCTAGTCGCTGCAGGCGATACGTTTCGCGCAGCAGCAGAAGATCAACTTGCGATCTGGTGTGAGCGTGCAGGTGCGGAACTCATTCGCGGTGGCGAGAATGCTGAACCTGCCGCTGTTGTTTTTGATGCAATTCACGCAGCGAAGCATCGAGAGGCAGATGTGCTAATTGTGGATACCGCCGGGCGGCTGCATACCAAAAAGCCGCTGATGGATGAGCTCGCAAAAATTGGACGTGTGATGGGACGGGCACATGATGGCGCGCCGCATGAAGTACTCCTTGTGGTGGATGGGACAGTGGGTCAGAACGGTTTGATGCAGGCGAAGATTTTCAACGACGCTGTGCCGATTACCGGGGTTGCTGTTACGAAATTGGATGGGACAGCAAAAGGGGGGATCGTGATTGCCGTGAATGCGGAGATTGGTGCGCCGGTCAAACTCATTGGGATCGGTGAGAAACTTGACGATTTAAGAGATTTCGCGGGTGCCGATTTCGTTGAAGCACTCTTCGCAGCAGAAGAGACAGCGGACGTATAGTCCACAGCCTTGTTCTTTTATCTCGGCGCGGGATTTTCATGCCTACCTACACGGCGGGAGTATGCGCGCTGGACAAGCGCGCATACATAAACTTTTAGGAATCTTCTTCTTGGAGGTACGGACGTAGATGTTTGCGGAGATTACGATGCGCGTGAAGCAGGTGTGCTTTGACTGTGCCATCGGATCTACCAACGACTGCCGCAATATCTTTAAGCGAGAGTCCATCCCAATGTCGCAAAATGAAGATTTGCCGTTGCTTTGGTGGGAGGCGGCGGACTGCTTTCCGGATGTGGGTTCTCAACTCTTTATTCTCAACCGCTTTTGCTGGCGATTCTGCACGCGGGTCGGGGATGTTAGCCATCGGCAATTCTCCCGATTCATCGGAATCATACAGCAGCACTTCTGATCTCGCTTTTTTCCTTAAGAAATCGATGCAGAGATTCACTGTGATTCGATAGAGCCAGCTATAAAACTGGCATTGGCTCTTAAAATCGCCTAAGCCTTGGTAGGCGCGTATGAATGCGTCTTGTGTAAGGTCCAAGGCATCTTCTCGGTTTGAGATAAAGCGTTGCACCAAGCGATAGGTGCGTTTCTGGTAGCGGGTAAAGAGTGTATCAAACGCGGCGGTATCGCCTTGTTGAAATCGCTCAATCAATTCGGTATCATTATAACACTCTGGAGGAAGGCTTTCAGGGCTTTGGGACTGCATGTTCTCCTCTTAAGCGTCATCGGCCGGAAAATCGGTTCCTGGCTCTTTTGGAGACCAAAAACCAGAAACTCTGGTGGCCATTGACAAAATAGTAGTCACTGATTCGTTTGTTTATAAACACGACAAAACCAACGTTTATATCTTTGACTATCTTGAACCATCTGTTGTAAAAGGGTTGATTCTTCGTCTTCTGCAGCATGTGGAGCAGTTTCAAGCAAGGCAACCAGTTCTTCGTAGACTACATTGTCTTCATGGGCGAGTGCTGAGAGCAGCACCTCCATATTTTCACCACGGCCAAGTAGACTCAACAGTTGGTTCGTATGACGGATTTCCTCGGAGGCGGCTTGGTTCAAGTACGCTGCGAGTTCATGTTCATTCTGCTTTTCTGCGATTTGCGCGAGAATCAAACGCATCCCGACAAGTTTCAGTTTTGCCTGTGCAAGTTCGTCCAAGTCGGTTTCAAACCGCTTTTGGAGATGATCCGCATCGCGGGGGTGTAACTGTGCATAACTTGGCCACACGGGCTTTGCCATCACCTGTTTCAACCGTTTCAGGCTTTCAATCAGGCTTTCACGTTCTTGTGTGGATAGCTGCCCAAAAGTGCTTTGCCAAAAATCTGCCGCGTGTTCTACACCCTTACGGAAAAGTTTTTCAGACTGCGGTGTGAGTTGAATCCGAGCGCGTCTCCGGTCCTTATCACATTTTCGACGGACTACCCAACCATGTCGTTCCAGACGACTCACTAAGCCAGATGTTGTGTTATGGGCGAGACCCAAGTGCTCACCAAGTTCGCTCACCGACATACCCGTATCACGACCATACCAATGAAGGTGTTGTAGGGCGTTAAACTGGACAATCGTCAGGCGATTCGGGACAACTTCTTGAACAAACCTAGATCTGACAGCCGCTTGCGCATGACGCATCACACGCATTACGACATCAATCTCATTATGGAATTCCGGATCTTTAGACATTTTGGGTATTGTAAAGTTGTAGATTAATAGTAGGTATGAATG
>VYCT01000016.1 GCA_009843785.1 Candidatus Poribacteria bacterium
TAACAATATCAACGACAGACTACCCTCAAAAAAAAATGGGGGTAAGTGACAAAAAAATGAAAAAGGTGTTTTACACCGAAATATTAAGACATTTATAGCTTGTACCGTCCGTTGAAGAGACTTAAGTCTCGTCCAACACAGCGATGTAGGGTAAATTCCGATACTGTTGTGCGTAATCAAGTCCATACCCGACTACAAACGCGTCAGGGATTTCAAAACCGATATAGTCGATAGCGACAGGGACTTGGCGTTGAGAGGGTTTGTCAAGTAGTGTGCAGACCTTAACGGTTTTCGGGTTCAGCGTTCGGAGGTATTCAGAAAGAAACTTCAGCGTGTGTCCAGTGTCAACAATATCCTCAACGATGAGGACGTGCCGCTGTTCAAGATAATCGCTGCCACCGTGGATCAGTTGGACCCTTGAGGGTTTTCTGCTGTTATGATAACTCGTAAGTTGTACGAATTCAAAGCGGATCTGGACTTCTCGACCCGCATCGGTAAGCTGCGCCCCAAAGATCGCGCGAGAGAGATCCGCAAAAAATAGCACACTTCCCCTAAGTACGCCGAGGAGGATTAACTCTCGATTTTCATAATCGGTGGAAATCTGCGTTCCAAGTTCACGAATGCGGTTCTGAAGACAGGATTCAGAGATGAGAACGGATTCAGGGAGAGGTTTGGTCGCTGACATAATGTAGGTAGAGATATTGCCGTGTGTCAGATTTGATCTTGAAAGCGTTGCTGGTCGTGTAACCGATGACCCACAAAATCTCGTCGCCGCAAACAAGCAATGGAATGCTATCGCGTTTGAAGCGAGGCACCTTGGCATCTATCAAAAAATCCTTAATCTTTTTCGTTCCCCGCATACCATAAGGCTGAAACCGGTCGCCTTGCTGCCGATTACGCACTATAAGTGGAACTGTTTCTGAAGACGGTTTTGCAAACACCTTCCTTAATTTGTCATAGTCAAATATTGCTTCAAACTTGCCATCAGGTAATGCAAGTGTTCCACGCGACACGACATCACCCAATTCAGCCGTAATTTCTGTATTTAAAATGGTTATAGACGTTTTACCAACAGTCGTTACCGGATAAGCGAAACTTTCGATTTCAACCGGTTTTCTTTCAAAGATGAGCTGCTGATATGAACGTCGAAATCGCAAATTGTTCGGAAGTGCCAACACGGTGTTCGGGGCATCCCCTTCAACAAGGTTTAGCATCGCTTCACAATGTGCGAAATAGAGATCGTTCATATCACCCAACATTTCAGAAATGCTCTGCCGGAGCATCCGTCTCTGTAATGCGATGTGATATTGTCGGAATTTCACCCTATCGAGTACAACCTTCTTGTGAGTACCTTGTATCCGACACGTCTCAAATGCTTTTCGTGCGACTGTGTCAAGGTATTCCGATTCAGCACCCAACACGTCGGCAGTACGACTTAATCCGGTTTTGATATTCGGATTATAATCACGCACAAGTTGCGGGATCAATTCATGACGCACACGGTTCCGAAGGTAATTGATATCTGTATTGGTTGTGTCTTGTCGGGGTGTAACCCCTATTGATGTCAGAAATGCCTCAATCTGTTGCCGTGTTGAGCCAACGAGTGGACGGATGAACTTAATGTCTCTGACAGGTGCGATGCCTTTTAATCCTGAGGCCCCGCTCCCGCGAATGAGGTTCATCAAAACAGTTTCAGCGATATCGTCCTGATGGTGTCCTAAGGCGACTTTAGTGGCACTCACTTCCGTACAAACAGATTCGTAAAACTGATAACGCGCCTTTCGCCCCGCTGCCTCTACAGACAGTTTCCACTCTTTTACCAAACGCGGCACTTCCACGCGTTGAATCGTGCAAGGCAAGTCCAAGTGTGCTGCGTGCTGTTGAACAAATTCTGCGTCTGCGTCTGCCTCCCGACGGAGGCAGTGATTTAAATGCACAACGTGAAGTTTGCAGTTGAGTTGTGCACGTAAAGCGTGCAGCCCGTACAGAAGTGCAAGCGAATCCGCGCCGCCGGAGACCGCCACAAGCACAATCTCGCCGTTTTCAATCATTTTGTGCTGCGCAATGAAGCGGTGCATCTGTCGCACAAAGTCAGCTTTCATGAGGAATGCCTTAAGAGGGCAATGCCGGTGCGGAGAGTCGAACTCCGGACAGCACGATTATGAGTCGTGTGCTCTAAACCACTGAGCTACACCGGCACGTGTCTGGATGGGCTTGTGAATCCTACCCAGCAATTTTATTTTAAGTATAACACAGATGGGAAAAAAAGTCAAATGTTTTTAACTGTTAGGCGCATCAGTACGCTTTCCACTTCAGAGGTCCGTGCGTAGGTTTCCATTTGTTGGAATATGGCTCCGTACTTCCATATCATTGCCCATCTATGAGGGACTCTTAAACACACTAAAGGTAAGGGGTCATGTCCCATAAATAAATGACACCGTCAAATCCACCGCTCGCAAGCAGACGACCATCTGGTGAAAAGGCAAAAGATTCAACATCGCTTTTATGTCCTGACAATTCGACGATAAGTTCTCGAGTTTCTACATCCCAGACCTGAATCCACTGCTCCGGCCACGTTCCTCCGATAACGAGTCGGCTGCCATTGGGTGAAAACGCGAAGGACTCAAAACTTACTGTATCAAGCGTAGCAATGGGTTGCCACGTCTTTGTATCCCACAAGGTAACAGTTTTGCTTGTACCATAGGTGTCAATTTAGCAGAAATAAGGTTGTATTTCGTGTGAGAAAAATG
>VYCT01000265.1 GCA_009843785.1 Candidatus Poribacteria bacterium
GTGTAGAGTTAGGTATAGGCTTTATTGTTTTTAAATTGAATAATATTCAAAATATACCTATTATAACCCCTTGCAAATCAGATCACAAGGGTGTATAAATATTTTGTCAAAAGTTGGAATTATAGTAGAACCGGTAATTATTTTCACATACCCCGATCGTAGGGGTTGGGTTACCCAACCCCTACGATCTATAGGTGTAAACATATTTTCGGAATTTACTATAAAATAGTTATCTGGTTGTTCTATTTCAAACATAGGGGAAGTTTCATGAATACGAAGAACTTAGTTGCCGAATTTATCGGCACCTTCAATACCATTTTCAATACCGCTGTGAATGGGAAAGCAGGGAACTTCGCTGGGCTCGCAATTGGGCTCACATTGGTACTTGCCATCCTGATGGGCGGTCCATTGACACGTGCTTCGCTCAATCCGGCACGGACTTTGGGACCGGCTATCGTCAGTGCGAATTATGCGGACCTCTGGCTCTATTTCGTGGGACCGTGTGTTGGTGCAATCCTTGCTGTGCTCCTCTATATCGGCGTTTTGAAAGACAAAGGAGAGGCGTAGTAGGCTTATCGTTGAAAAAGAAAAGGCTGGCACATTTACGCGCCAGCCTTCTTTGTTCGGGTGTGATAGAAGTGTTTTAAGCTGCGGTTGTAATCGGAACTTCAGTCGGTTTCGCGGCTTCAGGTTTCGGAATAGAGAGCGTCAACACACCATCACTGTATTCGGCTTTGATAGCGTCTGCCGCGACTTCCGATGGAAGCGTGAATCTGCGTTGGAAACTTCCATACCGGCGTTCAACGCGGCGATAGTTTTGGGTGTCGTCTGCATGTTCCTGCCGCTTTTCGCCGCTGAGCGTCAAGAGGTTCTCTTTGACAGAGACGTGGAGATCGTCTTTTGCGACACCCGGCAATTCGGCGCGGACTTCAAATGTGTCGTCTGTTTCCGAAATATCAACCGAGGGTGCCCAGTTATATGTGTCTGCGTCGGTTTTTGCGCGCAGGGGTGCAAAGAACGGGTTGTAAAATTTGAATGGGTTTCTTGCCGGTCTGTGTAAAGTCAAATAAGTCATTTTTCTTCTCCTTTAGTGTAAGTATAGTTGTGTTATTGGAGGTATGCCCGTGTGTCCGTTATCCAGTAGGTCGGGCATACCCAAGTCGTTAGGTTACGCGTTTGTCGTGATTGAAATTTCAGTCGGTTTTGCGACTTCCGCCTTTGGAATTTCAAGCCTCAGAACGCCATCGGTGAATTGTGCCTTGATCCCACCGGTCTCAACGTGCCTCGGTAGCGTAAAACTCCGCTGGAAGCTGCCGTAGCGTCTTTCGACACGGTGGTAGTTTTTCCCTTCGGTCTCCGCCTCTTGCCGTTTTTCGCCTTTGATAGTGAGAAGGTTATCGGTTACGGAGATGTTGACATCGCTTTCTGAAACCCCTGGGAGCTCAGCATAAATTTCAAACCCGTTTTCCGTTTCACAAATATCTGCCCTGGGCATCCAAGGGGTGTCATCCATATCCGTTTCATTGTCAGTTGAACCCAAGAGATCCCCAAAAACGCGTCCCATTTCGTTGTGGAGTCCGAACAGATTTCTCATCGGTCTGCGTGTTGTTATGTAATTCATTTTTTTCTCCTTTTTTGAATTTTGTTTGTGTAAACGTTAGCTGCAAGTTCTATGCCAAATATACTGCAAGTTTCATGCCAATCTTTTCAGAGGCAACCGACGGTGTTGCCGTTCTGTTTGTTATAAAGCAAATTCCGTGCCAAAGCAGCTTTTCATCTGCTGGCTGCCCACAGCGAGTGGCGTTTCCGGCATAGGTCTTGTGCTTACCACGTAGAGACCCCATCTATATGACACGATTCATAGAAGAATAGAGAGGCGGTATAGATTTGCCAAATTGACATCACCCTTGCCACTGTGGCACTTCGGGCATGTCAAAATGACTATGAAGGGAAAGTGCGCTTTCGACGCGCGTTTATGAAGAAATTTTGTTTTCCTGAATTCGGGCGCGGATTCCGGCAACGAGTGTGTGCAAGGCAACCGGATTTTCGTTTTGGAATGGGATCACCAGGTCTGCGTACTGTTTACAAGGTTCGGTGTAGACAGGAAAATTGGGTAGAACATCACGCCGGTACCAGTTGATCGCCCACTCCAGATCGCCGCCACGCTGCGCGACATCACGGAGCATCCGTCGCAGGACACGCTCGTGTGCATCTACATCAAGGAATAGTTTGATGTCCATCAAGTCGCGTAAGTCTTCACTCCAGAAGATAAGATGTCCTTCTACAATGACAACGTCGCTGGGGTGAACACGCGTCTGTTCGTCCCCGCGTTGGGCACCACGGGTGCCTGGGGTCGGCACATCAATAGCGTCTCTGGCGCGCAGTTTCTTGATGTCTGTAATGAGGGCATCCCATAGGACGGCATCCGGATGATTCGCGGTAATCACGCGCTCGCGTTCTGCATCCGAGTATTCCGACCAGTCCCGGAAATAGGAATCTTGGTTTAGCACAACGGGCGAGTATTCCGCGAGTGCTTCCGCCAAAGCATTGGCAAATGTCGTTTTCCCAGAGGCGGAACCGCCCATAATCCCAACAGTGATAGGCGTGAAAGATTCTTCTTTTGGCATAGTTTCTCCGTCTACACGATATTGTGGAAATTCAGTTTTATATGTTAGCATATTTCGGTTTGCCTGTCAAAACTATTTTGGACGCTTTTCTTCTAAGAGCAACCTCCACGGTAACAATAC
>VYCT01000236.1 GCA_009843785.1 Candidatus Poribacteria bacterium
GACCTAACAACATCAACCATATTCTAAACCCCAAAAAAAATGGGGGTAAGTGACTTGTAAAAAATGCTTGACAAAAAGTGTCTTTTTTTATAGAATAAGGGTGTCGGTGCTGGCGTATCTGACACAGACCGACCGGGCAGCGTCCTATTTTTTTACGTGCGCCACTGGTATTACGAGTACCGAGCGACGCGTAGCACTGCCATATCGTGAGTATAGCAGCGCTGGTTTCTATCATAGCAGATGAGACGATTTCTGTGTTACAATAGAGACCAGCCCCAATTGGGACGGATTGCCTGAACCTTCCTTAGAAAAAAGTTGTCTTTGTAAACTCACAAATCGGAAAAAGTTATCTGTGTAAACTCACACAGATAGTCTTTTTTCCGAAGTCCTTTTTTCTTCTTTCTTTGTTGCGTTTCGGCAAGACTCCCATCAGTTGCATTCAACCGATAAAGGAGAACTGCGATGTTCCGCACATTCCTTTTGATACTTTTTCTTTGTGGATTGACCGCCGTCTCGGTGGTGACGGAATACCGCGCCCGTGCGGAGACCTCTCTGTGTCCATCGCCGCGTGTGTGTGTTCCTGAAGTGAAAATCCCCGATTGTGAGGTCGCACCGCGCCCGCGTGCGTGTGAACCGCTGAAACGTCGGCAAAAGTTGTCTCTTGAAGCTGTTGCGATAGATCCACTCAATACCGTCTCGCGTGTGTCCACTTTAGACATCCTGCGTGCGATGAGTCGATAGCACCCAAACCCAAACCGAACACCGATACAGACGTGTATCGGTGAAACATCACGAGGTATTTAACATGTTAAAAGACCTTTTCAGCAACCGCCTTTTTATAGGGGCGTTAGCGTTCTTTGTGTTGTGCGTTGGCGGTTCTCTGCTGTATGATCAGCACGTCAAAGGGCAGACGGCGAAAGCGTTAGCGGAGTCCGAAGACTTCCTGCAGTGGTGGCAAGAACGCAACACCGCAGAGAAAGCCGTCGCCGCTGAAGTTGCGGAGTCCGATGATGCCGTCACTGCGAGCCACCCCGAAGCCGTTGGTGATACCGCGGTCGTCGCCGCACCGACAGATGAGATAGAAACCGACAACACGCCCGATTTCGCTTCGCTTTCACCCGAAGAGCAACAACAAATCTTTGACCAGTTTTATCTTCAACGCGGTCTGAAACCGCCGCCGCGAGGGTATAAATATCGCTGGAAGGATATAGGCGTTCCGCTTCTCGATGAGGACGGCAACCCCGTTTTACAGGAAGAGGGTGAGCCGTGGGTAGAAGTGAAGTACGGTATCGGTTTCGCGCCGACCCTTGAGGAATACGAAAAGTATGAGCAGCTGCAAGAAGATCAGGGGTGGGCGGAGTCGCGGGGCGATGTTGCCGAAGTCGCGCGGCTGACGGCGGAGATCGAGGCACTTGAAGCGTCTGTTCAACGGATGCGACCGCTCGGCGCGTTGGCAGACGCGGTCGGTGCTGAAGCCAGTTCCAAGATGGATGCTGCTATGGATGCGAAGTTTAATGCAGCACTTCGTGAGTATGATTTAGAACACTTAATTTCACCGTATTAGGAGGATTTTTTTATGTTTCGTAGACAGCGAATTTCACTTTTGATTATCGTTTTCGGGTTATTGATAGCGATCGGAACAGGTCTAAAGGCGCACTTCTATCATGATGTGAAGAATCCGGATTTAAGTTTCACAAGTAACCCGACGGGTTCTTGTAATATTAATGGCTATACCTTCACGCACACGCGAGAAACTTACAGTGATGGTGTCATCTATACGGATAGTTGGTGGCGTACCCCGCGTGCGCCTGTCGTAGAAATGACAGCGGAAGCACACGGTTTTGGTTGGGCACATGTGCTTTTCTACGGCAATATTGATGGCACGAAGTTTGGGGATCCTAATAATACGACACCACAGCAGCTTGGGAGTTGGGTCGGTTTCCTACCGGCGGCTGCGGGTATAGATCACACGATTTCGTCAAAGTATAAAGGTTCTTTTAACCGCAGTCCGAAGACGTCGTATTCGTGGGATGTGAGCGGTTCTATCAAGTTAGTTCCTTATTATTGGAAGTGGAAGTTGGGCAGTATTACTGGGGTCGGGGGTTCATGGGAGCCGGCGGCTTCGGATTTTCACACCACGCAAACGGTTTCTACGGGGGGTAGTTGGACAGTGAACAGGAATTGGACGACATTGAACAGAGCGAGTCCCGGCAGCCGTCCTCCGTCCGCGAGCAATCCGCCATCGGGTGGTAGCACGCCGCCGACGGGTAGTGGTAGCACACCGCCCTCAGGTAGCACGCCACCGAGTAGCACCCCACCACAGTCGACGGACAACACGCCGAATTGTCAGGATTGCACGTCGGATTGTTCATCACCGTGTAGTTGTACGAATTCGGGGACGTGTGGTGGGACGGTCGTAGACAACACGCCGAATTGCAGTTATCATCCTCTTCATTTTCAAAACTCCATTCTTTAGATTGGAGATGTAGAAAATGCTAAGGGCGTATGGTTAAGAGACTGGGTTTCTTTTAAGGAAGTGTTTGGGCGATTGCTCTTTGTGAGTGATCGTCTATTTTAATTTGACATGCTATTTGAAAATAGCGTATAATTAAACTTGAGAAATTGGGAGGCACGGATAGCCGTCCACACCTCCCGCTATGTGATTCTCAATTTTAACAAGAGTAGTAGGGGGTTCTTGTGGCCTCCTACCACATCTCATTTTAAGTATACGCGATTTTTAATG
>VYCT01000270.1:0-6517 GCA_009843785.1 Candidatus Poribacteria bacterium
ACTATACTAAAAAACTTCGCAACGAAAAAACTTGCATTAAATTTATACATGAGCCGAGATGTTTTATCGTTATACGGTGGGTTTCCAACGACTATCAAATGAGACTGCTGAGGAATACTGAATTTTGTCCGTGATATGTCGCACAAAGCGTTCGTTTGAAAAAACTGAACTTTATCGTTATTCTTTTTAGCAACATCGATTGCAGTTTTGTCTATATCACATCCAATTGTGATCGCCTGCCCACAATCTTTCAGAAAATCCCCGTATCCACACGCGCTATCGATGATAGTGGTCTGTGAATTCACATAAGGCGCGATCATCTCCCACGCTATATTTACGATTTCAGGCGGCGTGTAGTAACTCCCCAAATTCACTCTGCTCTCGTAGCCTAAGTGTGTTTGACTCATTGTTGAGACCGAAGGACACGGTGTTGACACAATACAGTTTTGTCGTTTTTTTCCCGATCTTTCAAATTCAACAAGCGAGGAAGATGTGGAAAACTAAGTCTCAGGAGAAAGGCTGCAAACGCAGTAATGGGCATCCATTCCATCACAAGTCCTCCAATACAATTCCTCTAATTCATTTATCGGTGCTTTTTGTGGCTCTTCGTACGATTCTCCCGAAGGTAATGAAAAACGCTACAAACAGACCTATGATAACCAATTCTCTCCAATCCATCACAGTTCCTCTAATTCATTCATTCCTTTCATGTATTGTGATCACAGATTGCTCCTATCGAGGCAATTACAACTTTTGGTCTATCCACGCGACGACTTTTTCGACCATAATAGCGGCACCGTCGTCAGAAAAAACGTGATCTACACCGGGAAGTTCAAGGAGTTCTGTGTCTTCGTTTGCGAACTGAAGGATATCGTGGCTATCTTCAGGTAGAACAATATCGTCTTCTGTGCCGTGAACCAGTAGCCACGGCACGGCAAATTTACTGGCATGTTTCGCGACACTGCCAATCGCTGCCATGTCATCCATATAGACTTGTGAGAGCGGACAATCGGGTTCGTCCCACATAAAGCCTTCGTCGGGTGTAGCATCGCTAAATTCACGCTCCGCAAACGCTTTTGTGTGTACCATCCCCGCAAGCGAAACAAGTACTTCGATGCGTTCATCCGTGGCGGCACGCAGCACGCCGACTGTCCCCCCCATACTATGTCCGACATAGCAGACTTTATATTCGCTGAGTGCGTCAATGACTTTACCGAGGTCGGCGACCTCTTTGGTAATAGTGGAATCCGTAAACGCGCCTTCCGATTCGCCATTGCCGGAGAAGGAGAAGCGCAAGGCGGAAATGCCCGCGGAAGCGAGTCCTTCTGCTAAAGCGACGAGCGCAGGTCTGTCTTTGTTTCCCGTAACGCCGTGTCCGATCACCACAATTCTGTCGCCGCTGCCTTCGTGAAAGGTATAATCAAGGCGTTCACCGTGTTCGTTTCTAATTTCACCAAACATAAGTTTTTAGTTTCCAAAAGTATCAGGCGCGTAGAGGATTGTACTAATCTGCCGAAACAACCTTCTCTAAGACTTCTTGAAGGTAGACATCTATTTCTAATTGACGACGCGCTGCGTTCAATGCAATCCGACTGTACAGCTCAGGCGTTGTTTCAAACGTGAGTGTCCCTGAGAAAGGTTTATCTGGCATTTTTCCTTGTTCTTCGCAGACTTCAAAGTAAACTTCAAGTGACTTCTGCATCTCTGCCCGAAGTTCGGTTACGGATGCTCCATAGAATGTAATTACATCTTGTGTATTAATCACAGTTCCATGAAAGAGATCTATTTCCGGATCAAAATCAACCACTCCGATATAACCTTTGTATTCGATCATAGTGTAATCCCCGCCCTTTGGAAAAACCTCCGTAGATCTCTGACTGCCCCTTTATCCATGTTTGGACTTGGGTGTGGTCTATGAAACACGATAACGCGATCATTAAGCGATACAGAGACCCTTGAACCCGCACGTTCTGTCAGGATAGCACCTAAGGTTTTTAACAAAGATTGGACATCTCTCCATTTGATGTTGCCTGAGATTGGTTGTGCAAAGATCCCTTCTAATGTTCTTCTGTGTCGCTTGTTCATCAGTGTTATGTATCATGGCATTATTTCAAACACATTAGCAGCAGCGCAAGAAGTTACGCTACTGCTAACTTTCGTCACTTTACAAAACGAACATGAGATTAGCGTCCATTGCTCTTCAAAGCATCAACAACCTTTTCAGGTTTGATCGGTAACTCAGTAATCCGTATGCCAATAGCATCTTTGACAGCGTTTGCCATTGTTGCCAATGTTGGCGTGATAGGCGGTTCACCGACACCTTTGGCACCATAAGGACCGTTCGGTGCAGGCACTTCAACAATGACAGACTCTACCGTTGGAAGGTCTGCAGAGGTCGGAACGCGGTAATCGACGAAACCGGGATTGATGTTCCCTTCGTCGCCGTACTGCATCTCTTCCATCATTGCCCATGCGTAGCCTTGCACTGTTCCACCTTCAATCTGTCCTTCAACCGCCATTGGGTTGATAGCAAAGCCGACATCTTGCGAAGCAACAAGTTTAAGGACTCTGGTTCTACCAGTACCGGGATCAACTTCAACTTTAGCAATCTGTGCTGCGAGTGCCGGTGTGCTGGCTTGCCGTGCGAAGGAACCTTTTCCGACAATCGGACCACCGGTGGTAGAGAGACTATACGCGGCGAGTTCGCCTAATGAAATAGACTTCGGTTGTTCCGCGCTGATGATATGGACAGCACCATCTTTGAGTTCGAGATCGTCCACATTGGTATTCAGCCGTTCTGAGGCAAGCTCCAAAATCCGTCGGTGTGCGTCTTCAGCCGCTAATTTTGCGGTGTTGCCCATTGTGAACGTCACAACGCTTCCCCCTGAACCTGTGGAATAGGGAGCGGAATCCGTATCGCCGCGCCGAATTGTAACGCTTTCATACGGCACCGTGAGAATCTCGGCGATGATTTGTGATATAGCGGTATCCGTTCCAGTGATGTCCATAGAGCCGTGGAAGATACGGGCGCTCCCATCCTCGTGAACAGAAACGTAGACACCACCAGGACCGCAACCGTTTGTCCAATCGCCAACAGCGACACCCCATCCTTGGTTTTCATCGGCTTCGCGATCCCACCATCCAGCAGCATCAGCAACAGCCTCCAAGGTCTCTTTATAACCGACTTTAGGCTCACTGCCACCTGCTGGAACTTCGTCGCCTTCTTCGCGCATGTTCATGAGACGGAATTTAACCGGATCCATACCGATACGTTCTGCGATCTCATCAAGTTGCGATTCACCTGCGAAAATGGCTTGTGGTGCACCGGGTGCCCTATAAGCAGCTGTGCCGGATTTGTTCGTATGAACGCCGTAAGCGTCTACCTTGAGATTCGGAATCTTATAGACCCCGCGGACCCGAATTGTGCTGCCAATCGATGCGCCGGAGACAGAGCCGGAGTCCCAGAACGCGAGTGCCTCGCGTGCGAGGATGCGCCCATCGTTCGTCGCACCGGTTTTGAGTTTGATAACGCATCCGGGTGCCGGTCTACCGTCAGTGAACTCCTCTTCGCGTGTCATTTGAACGCGCACCGGACGACCTGTTTTCTGCGAGAGTAGCACGGCGGGAACGTGCGTGATAATAACGCCAAAACGTCCGCCAAACCCACCACCCATCGTCGTTCCGATGACGTTAATCTGTGTCAGGGGGATACCGAGCGTTCCAGCGATACCGGAACGGATCGCGAACGGTCCCTGCGTGGATGCCCAGACAGTAATCTTGCCGGATGAGTCAGCACTGGCAACAGAGACGTGAGGTTCCATATAAGTCTGGTGAACGCGCGGAATCACGTAGGTATCCTCTACGACAACATCAGATTCTGCGAATCCTTTTTCAACATCACCCGCTTCGGTATGGCTTTCAGCAGAGATATTGTAGTAAACTTCGTCTGGATATGCCTCTAATCCTGCCTCAAGTTTGCTAATTTCGTCGCTATGGTCGTTTTCTTTATCACGAGACAGCGTTCGGATTTGTCCACTGATTTCTCGCCGATTGGGTCCATCTTTTGTGTCATCACCGTGCAATCGCGGTGCGGAGGGCTTGATGGCTTCCATAACGTCCTGCACAACCGGTAGTACTTCGTAATCAATTTTAATGCGTTCAGCGGCTTCTTCAGCGATATCCGGATCGGTTGCGGCGACAGCAGCGAGCGGTTCACCTAAGTAAAGCACTTTATCGGTTGCGAAGACTCTACGACCACTGGGGACATCATCTTGGGTGATAATTGCCCTGACTCCGGGCAGTTTTTCGGCTTCGCTGGTGTCAATGCTGCGTATATTGGCATGCGCATGTTTGCTACGGACAATCTTACCGTAGAGCATGCCGGGCGGATGGATATCTGCGCCGTATTGGGCAGCGCCCGTCACTTTCTCGACAGCATCAACGCGTGCCACTGTTTGACCGACAACAGTATATTCTGACATCTAATGCTCCTTTCTTTTGAGTTATCAGTTATTGGTTGTCAGTTGTCGGTTAAGAGGGTTTTGTAACAAATCACCTGCCCTTGGCGTATCCTTAAGTATAGGCGGCTTGGACAAATCCATCTCTTAACTGAAAACCGAGACCCCAAAACTATTATGCGCTTGCGACGAGATTGTGGAGTTTACCGCGTTCGATAGCCGTGTTACATCTTTTACAGACTTTTACGGTAGCCTCGCCGACTTCTCGTTCGTAGAGCACTTTCACACCCGTGCGTTCACAAACGGGACAAGTGCCACGACCATTATTATATTCACCTTGGTGGACGGTTCCGTTTGGATCGACATAGAGGTGTCTTATGCCTGTTCCACGATGCGTCTTTGCCATGTTTTCCCCTTTTTAAGAGTCATCAGATAAGAGGATTTGGATAAGTCAAAACCTTCTTTGACTGACGACTGAAAACTATTTCTTTGGTGTTCTTTAGGCGGTTGTGCGGATTTCTTCCGCCGCTTTCAGAACTGCTTCAAGAATCTTTGTGTATCCAGTGCAACGACAGATATTTCCGCCGAGCGCGTGTCTGAATTCTTCTTCGGTTCTGTCCGGATTTTCGTCTATGAGTGCCTTTGATGCCATAATAAAACCGGGGGTACAGAAACCACACTGATAGCCGCCTGTGTTAATAAACGCTTGCTGGACCGGATGGAGTTCGCCATCACTGGCTAAACCTTCGATAGTGGTAATCTCTTTTCCAGAGGCTGTAACAGCGAGTACCATACAGGATGTGACGGCTTTGCCATCAACAATGACGGTGCATGCGCCACAGTCCCCTGTGCTGCATCCCTCTTTAGTTCCAGTCAAACCGACCGTGTCGCGAAGTACAGCCAGCAAGGTTTTGCGGGGTTCAATGAGTAGATCGTGTTCATCACTGTTGATCGTTAGACTGACTGGGAGTTTTGCCATATTTTTTCTCCTTGACTTATTGGGCCATGCGAGGCATAACAGTCGTTCCTCGCGTTAGATATGAATGCTTTTTACGCGCTTGCTCTCTCCAAAGCGTATTGGAGGGTTCTTCTTGTCAGGACATCGACCATCTCTCTACGGTGTTCAGCGGAGCATCGTAAATCAGATATCGGGCTGCATCCGGCTGCCGCTGCTTCACCGGCTTGTTCGAGAAGTTCTGGTGTTGGCGCGTTCCCTTTTAGGAGATCCTCCGCTTCTGTCGCGCGAATCGGTGTTGGTGCGACTGCAGCGAGTCCAATTCGGGCATCTGTAATCGTTCCATTGTCCATATTGATAGCAGCAGCAACACCAATAAACGCCAAATCCATGACTTCGCGGATTTTGTGTTTGATGTAGTGAGAACCGGACGCAGGACTCGGTAGCCGGAAGCGTGTGATAATCTCGCCGGGTGTTAAAACCGTCTGCCCAGGTCCCGTGAAGAGTTCATCAATTGGCACGCTCCGTTCACCATCGGCACTTGCGATGTCCACCTGTGCATCGGCGACAAGCAACCCGGCGACGGTATCCGCTGCCGGGGAGGCGTGCGCAATGTTTCCACCGATGGTTGCGAGATTTCGGATTTGGATAGAGCCAATTTCCGATGCACCTTCCGCTAATGCCGTGTGGTGTTGCTGAACATCTCCAGACAACTCAACTTCCCGCACTGTTGTCATTGCACCGATGTTGATGCTATCACCATCAGTGGTGATGCCATCTAACCCGGGAATTTTCTGTAGGCTAACCACGGATTGCGGCGTTTCGGTGAGTGCCTTCATTCCGATAATAATATCTGTCCCACCTGCAAGGAGCTGCGCGTGCTCTTCTGCGAACAGGCGAGATGCTTCCGCGAGGGTGGTCGGTTCATAAAATTCAAAACTTTTCAAATTTAATCCTCCGTATCATGTTCCTTCAAGGTGATACCTTCCGCTTCATACCTATTTTTGCACACCCAACAACACATTAAAGGATACCCGATTAAAAGGGTATTTGTCAACCTTAAATTCGTCGGATCTGCCTCTATGAAATCGGCCAACCGGGTGTC
>VYCT01000270.1:6617-20838 GCA_009843785.1 Candidatus Poribacteria bacterium
TTGTCAACCTTAAATTCGTCGGATCTGCCTCTATGAAATCGGCCAACCGGGTGTCAATTCCGTGCGGAGTGCTTCTTGGTGTAGGGATCCATTTCCGTTCCCTGTCTTAGGTGTCTGTCTGTGCGCGTGCAAGTTGTTCTCGGAGGCGTTTGACTTCTTCTTCGGCTTTCTGACGGGTGATGGCTTCTTGCTCCGCCCGCGCCTCGGCATCATAGAGAAGGTAGTTCGGGATACCGAGCGTCGCGTAGAGGTCCATCTTGTCTGTGAGGTCGTTCTGATAGGTCGTTTTACTTGAGAACTCCATCACAAAGTCAGGGACTTTCCCCTCCTCCCACACTTTGTAAGTGTAGCGCTGCTTTTGACCGATGCCGAAAGAGACGAGGACATCCGGTGCCACGACCGCGCGCGGATCTCCCTCCTTGTAGTATGTCAGAATATCACCAGAGACATAGACATCCGGTCTCTGCACGAAATGCGCTTTCAGCGTCTGCAAAAGCCAGATGAGGATTTCAAGGTGAAGGTCGCTCGCTGCCATAGGTTCACCGTCCGTGTCGGGGTAGAGGTCCGCCGTATCTGTCGGGGCATAAGGCATGTTGCGCCGGTTTGTGTAGGTATCCATCGATATTCTCCTTGCTCTGAGATACATGATGCATGATTTAGGATCGAATCTGTTAATGCGTCGCGGCGTGACTTGTTATCGGACAACAGCACCTTGATATACTTCATAAGTGTAGCACAAAAAAATGCTGCTGTCAAATGCCTTGAGCATGCCTTTATGGAATCGGCCAACCGGGTGTCGGCTCGGTGCGGAGTGCTTCTATCTCATAAAGTTCTTCTACACTGATTTCGCGTCCGAGTTTCGCTGACAAGAGCGAGCCACTCATGATCTCTGTAACCTTCAAACCGACATCGCCATTGCTGACGGGTTGCGCGTCGCTGTTACAAGCATCAAGAAAATCGCGGAACTTATCGGGGAAGGAACTCTTAGGTAGTTCCAACGGCGTTTCGACGAGATCGCTTTGATAACGTCTACGGTTGCCCTGATCGTCGGTGTCCCATTTCCCTTTCTCAAGGAAAAGTTTATTACCACTGAACGAACCTTTGGAGCCGAAGATGAAAATGCCTTGCGGTTGCCCTGCCATATTGCTTGCCCAACCGTGTTCATAGGTAAAGGACATGCCGTTTGTGAACCGGACAAAGATAGAGACGTGTTCCTCAACGTCGTTAATCTCTTCACCTGTGTATTCAGGGAGCATTCCACGGTAGGCGATACCACTGATTGTGGCAGGTTGTGGGGAACCGAGTAGATAGATGGAACGGTTGATATCGTAGACACCTGTGTCGTATACCGTGCCACCGCCGCTATAGGCGGAATTAAGGAACCATCTCCCGAACCCGAACATATCAACATTCGGTCTGCCGCGGACGCGGTAACTCGTGAGTCTACCGTAGTAGATATCGCCGAGTTTTCCAGAAGTGATATAATCCCGGATGGCGTAGCTTGTGGGGTCGAGGCACGTGCCACCGCTCTGGTATGCAAGTTTAACGCCCGCTGCGTCGCAGGCATCACGCATATTTCTCGCCTCTGTTGCTGTGCGCGCCATCGGTTTTTCGCAGAAGACATGTTTGCCAGCCTGCGCAGCTGCAACGGTGGGGCCTTCATGGACAAACGGCGGTGTCGCCAGACTGACGGCATCTAAATCGCATGCCTTGATCATCTCATTGTAGTCGCTGAAGATTTGGACACCGTTATCAGCATATTCCGCCCAGAGCGCGGCGTTAGCTTTGAGTTGTTCGCGTGCTTCTGCGGTTTCCGCCTTTTCTGCGTCGGCTTTTGCGGTTTCGGCACGTGACGCGGCACCTGACAAGACTTCTGCGTGTCGCCGTTTTGCGTTCGCGTCGACTGTATCGCAGACAGCGACGATTTCGGCGTGCTGCGGATGTGCAAGGTAACCGTTGACGTGTGAACCGGATATCATGCCGCATCCGATAATTCCGATTTTAATCCGTTTTGACATTTTAATACTCCTACTGATATTCTAATCACACCAAGTTTGTCAACTACCCAAGCCTAAAGGCATTGGGCTTGTGTCAAACAATGATAACTGTTGAGCGTTTTGCAAGTCCAAACCTCGTGCTTCGTTCTTGTTTCTCGCTTCATTGAGGGGGGTAGCCCACCACTCTCCACGAAAGGCTGCAGCAGCCTTTAAAAGTATGTTTATCGCAGCGTTGTGGTCTCGGTCTAAAGACGTGCCACAAGCCTGACAGTTAAAAGTTCGGATCGCCAACAATAGTTTCTTTGGCGACTTCTGACCACAGTTAGAGCAGATTTGCGAGGTATTCTTGGGATCAACTTGGTGGAAGTGGAAACCGTCTCTTTCGGCTATGTTTCCAGCCCACGTAAAGAATGTTCCCCAAGACGCATCGGAAATGCTCTTGCTGAGGTGTTTGTTCTTGACCATATTGGAGATACTCAAATCCTCTGCCACTAAGACATTGTTTTCCAAGTGGTGGTAGAGGTTGTAGACGAGTTTGCCTATAAAGTCTTTGCGTTTGTTTGTCGTCCGTTCCTGATGCAGCGCAGACGCATGAACGGCTTTATACCAGCGGTGGCTGCCTTTTTTACGGCGTGCCATCGTCTGATTGTGCTTATGCAGCAAACCTTCTGCTTGACGATACCAACGCGGGTTGTCCTCTTTTTTGCCTTCGGAGGTTGTTAGATAATGCGTCGTTCCCATATCAACAGCAATCGCGTCCGTCGGTTCAACTTTCGGTGTATCGGGAAGTTCACAGGTAATATGAGCAAACCAGCCACTCGCTTTTTTCACGAGCGTAACGCCTGTCGGATCACCTTGTAAGGGACGATGCATGTATATTTTAACTTCGCCTAACTTCGGGACTTTTAAACGGTCGTGTTTCCATACGGTTTCTCGGATAGGATTCTCTCGGACACGTTTATATTCACCTGTGGATTTATCCCTAACTTTCTGTTTCCGAAGTTTCCAAGACATAGACCTAATCCGTTTCCTATGTCTTGGGTATCCTTTTTTCGCAGCACGATTTTCGCAGCGGAGAAAAAAACCGTCAAAGGCTTTATCCGTGCGTTCCAAAGCACACACTTGCATATCTTGCGGCACTTCGCGAAAGTCGGCATATTTTTCACGAGCAGCAGTCAACTTCTTTTCCTGCGCGTTGCAAGAGACGCGTTTACCTTCAGTCTCCCAAGCAACCTTGCGGTCATGGCGCGCAGAGTTCTGAAGGTCGCAAAGGTGGTCAAGCCACTGAAACAATGTTGTTTCCTGCGTTTTCGTAGGATACACAGGGTATCTAAAGGTGAGTTTCATGGTATATCAGGTATCAGGCGTTTATCCCCTACAACGTGGGAGGCAAGCACGTAGCCGAGAGACTACGCGTTGTATGCTTGCCAACCTGATACTGTAATTATACTACATTTTCAACCGAATTTCAAATCTTTTTTCAACTTTAGACGTTTGGTCCAATTCACAAATGCGGGCATTCCTCCCAAACCTAAAGGATTGGGCTTCCTGCCCGTAAACATGGTGAGAGATATTCTTCGCTTAAGATTGCTGCTCTCCAGAAATCGTTCCTACAGTGAACCCGATGGCGAGCGTCCAGCACCTACTTTGACGTGTGTATCTGCCAACTGTGCTTCTACGTGGGCAATGCACTCTTGGAGGTTCTTGAACGGAGCACTCGGATATGACTCTATGCTGAAATTGAGGTCGTTTTCGCCGAAGGTTACCATATCCACGCCCGGCTTTGCCAATTTTTGGACGTTAATCACGGCATCAACGGATTCAATTTGTAAGATAAGGATACCGGTGTTGTTCCACCACTCGGCATATTCAAGGCGATCCATGCCACGATCTATGCCGTACCCACTACTGGGTCCCCAACTCCGTTTTCCCTTCTGAGGATAATAAAATGCGTCAATCGCTTCATCCACTGTTTCAATTTTCTCAACCTGTGGTACGACAATAGCAAGCGGACCTAAATCCAACAGGTTGCCTATCAAGTAAGCGTTTCGGGTGTGTTTGATACGGAGTTGTACACCGATACCGAATTCGTTTGCCATCTTGCAGTATTCGACGAGTTTATCTTCGTTCGCAGCTGCGTGCTGATGGTCGGTTCCGATTAAATCGTAGTCATCACCACTGAGGACGGCTTCCATCTCGTCGCGGGTACAGCCAAACGGCGCACCACCGGCGATCTTAATCGGTTCTTTATTGTGAATGCGTTGTTTTAAGGACACTGGAATGACCTCCTGAGTTCCAACGGATTATGATGTCCATTATAGGCGGTTTCAGATTTTTGTCAAGCGTTTTGAATTTTTGGGCCTGTAACCCCGATCATGACATCTCCAATCTTGATTTTGACTCACCAACAACTGCGTACTGAAAACTGACAACCATTCCCCCGAAATCTTGAAAATTTTACGAAATTCTGCTAATCTGTATTCTTAACACATTCAGGAACTGCGGAGATCAAAAAATAATGTATACCATCCACTCCACTTTGACGGAAGAAGAGAAGTGGTATTTCGATTTACATGGGTTTCTCGTTTTAAGGAATGTTATCCCGAAGGACAAGATTGAAGAGATGCTAGACATCCTTCGACATTGGTTGGCGATCGATGAAACCGACATTCCACCGCCGCTTGACCGCGGACGACAGGAGCCCTGCAAAACACACATCGGGCATATCCAATATGGACACCATCTCTTTCAAGGCCTCGCGATGAATCCGAAGATTATGCGGGTAGTTGCGGGATTAACAATGAACGCGCCGCGTCTGTTTCACTGTAATTTCACGATGATGACGAAGCATGATGCGCCACAACATTTTCACCGTGATGATAGTGGGTTTAGATTTCCACCGGGGTTCCGCAATCCGCACAACGATTATCAAGCCGCTGCTGGACATATCTATTGTAGCCACATTGCGACATGGGTTGCTTTGGTAGACGTGCCACCCGGCACCGGTTTTTGCCTCGTTCCCGGTAGTCATAAATCTCTGTTCCAGACACCGGCGAATTTGCCCGTGCGGCACGATCCGCCCACTTCTATTACACTTCCGATGGCAGCTGGTGACGCTGCAATCTTTTCAACAAACCTACTTCACGATGCCAGTCCGTGGCCAGAGGATTATCCGCGGATGAACATCTTTCAACGTTATCAATTGAGTGCCTATTTCAACGAAACTGGAAAGGGTGGTTACCCGTTTGACGAGCATCGCGATAAAATCTCGGATGCCCAATACGAACTGGAATCGTTATCAAAAGAGGTGAAAGCGGCAGTGAAGCCCGTTTTACCGAATGGAGGATAAGCATGCGTTTAAAAGGACAGGTCTGTATCATTACGGGTGGTGGCAGCGGTATTGGTCGCGGTGCCGCGCACACAATGGCAGAAGAAGGGGCAACGGTTGTCATTATCGGCAGAACCGAATCAAAATTGGCATCTGTCAAAGCCGAAGTTGAAACAGCAGGTGGCACGGCGACGACTTACGCGCTCGATGTGGCGGACTACGACGCTGTTGAACAGATGGCTGCCGATGTGCTTGATAAATTTGGACGGATTGATGTGCTGGTGAACAATGCTGGACACAGTTCACACAATCGACGGCTCCTTAACACGACACCTGAAGAGGTGCGATCGGTTATTGATTCTAATCTGATTGGCACGTTTTACTGTACGCGGTCGGTTGTACCGGCGATGTTGAAAGCGGAATCGGGGACGATTATTAATATCTCGTCGCTTGCGGCGGTCACACCGGGTCCGTTTAGCGGTTTCGCTTACGGCGCGGCGAAAGCAGCAGTTATCAACTTTACTGAATTTCTTAATTCGGACTTGAGAAACACAGGTATTCGCGCAAGCGTCGTCGTCCCTGGCGAAGTGGCAACACCGATTCTGGACAATCGTCCAATCCCGCCGGATGCGGCTGCGCGCGCCACGATGGTAGACGTTGACGAGACCTCAGCGGCGATTCTACTCATCGCGACGCTGCCGCAGCGGAGCAACATCCCAGAGTTGGTTATTCGTCCAACAATGCATCGGAATATGACAGGCGAAGTCGTCGAATTGGACGATTAACAGGTTACTGACCGTAAATTGTTGTTTGGGGATAGTAGCGTGCCCACGCGAACCAGTAGATATTGACAGCGGGTAACCGTTCGAGACGCGTCCCTTTTTCTTTACCGGATGTTGCCTCGCCTGTGACAGTATTCCAACGTGTTCCGGTGTTATCCTCTACAAAGTGTCCCTCTTGCGGACTAAAGGTTCGCACGTCCTCCACCACATTCCGCCTAAAGACCGCTGTTGCAAAAGACGCTTTATCGTGGAAAATTAGCAGTGGGACTTTGCCAAGTGTATCGTTGATGACTGCAGTTTCAGCGAAGTGTGCTAACGGGTACGCACGGAACTGCGTGTTACCGCCTTTCATCTGTAATTGGACACCAATCACAAGCGATTTATTAGGGAGTCTGTCATCGGTGTATTCCGTTCCACTTACACCCGTATCTTGGCTGGTGTGATACCGCTGATATGCGTCACGGCTAAGGCTTTCGCGCATACCATCTCTAAACGGGACTGAAAGCACGCTTGTATTCGGATAATTTGTCTGCCATGTTTTCCATGCAATCTGTGGCATAGAGGCGAGCATCTTCAACCGCTTCCCTTTCAGGGGTCCCTGTATCGCTTCCCCGGTGATATGCGACCAGAGGGAACGGGTCTGATGGTCGTACATTAATAGCGCGTCCCGCCACAATTTACCGCTCACACCGAAAGTATAGGTTTTACCGTCAAGATCCCGGCTATACACGATAGCCGTTTTGCAGAGCGGTCACCACGTCGTAGCGATGTTCATTCCGCCGACAACATCGTTGACGATTTCGTGTCCGTTGAGCAGATAAAGTGAATAGGCGTGGCTCTCATCATTGAAGGTTACACCGATGACGGGGGTGTCTGCGTCTAATTTCGCTGCGCCAGCAGAAACGAATTGCGGTTCAGTAATCGCGGGGATCGCATCGAAAGGCAGTAGGGTACGGATTTTGTCGTCGCTGTAATCTGCCTGATCTTGGGCACTTGCACAGGAGATAGTGGCAAGTAGGAGTATGAGAATGAGTGTGTAGTTTTTCATGAGTAAAGTCCTAATGGGTAAGGTCAGTTAAATTAGATGTAATTGCTAATGTAAGTCATTCACCAAGGGCACTTTCATGTGCAGTATCAAGGGCGGCGTTAAGTTTGCATAGTTTTTCGGCCAGAGAGGTTATTACACCATCAGGATCTGACTTGTTCCACTTCAGATAGATCAAAAGTGTTCTAAGACATATTCCAGTCAGTGAACATGCTAATCTTGGGTCAGGGATATCAAAATCCAAATCAGGCGTGTAATATTGTCCATCTTGTTTTAGATGATGTAAATCGATATCATACCAATCTCCATGGACGTAATGGCTGGCGTTCCCAAATCCATACGAGTACATAGAGTCATAGTCTAACATCTTCATAATACTGCGAAAGTTTTTCCCATCAACATCCCAAGTTTTATTATCCATCAATTCGGCCTGAGAGATTCCGTCCTCTTTCAGCCGAGATACAATTTCCCGCTTCATTCGCTTTTCAATTTGAATTAATGGGCGTTTTTCGGCCTTAGCGTTCAGGTCTTGGAGTATCTCTTTTTCAGGTCTATAAGAAGTCAAAATGAAATTCTGACAGGATTTCTTTTTTGAGTTTGAGTTGATGAAGTATTCCATCTTTATTGCAGCCTCAAGGAGGGGGCGTAAAAAGACTGCTGCTAATTCAAGTTGATGATTACAGATGTGGATTATAGATCCTTCGTATAATTTCGTGACCCGAACTATATGCCCCACAATTATTGCTTTAGGCTTGGTGTACCCTTTGCGGGCAGTTTCCGCATCTGGTGCTGAAGCAGCCCCTGTTTTGAGTAGGTATAAGCATAGATTCATAATTTCAACGGCAAATTTCATAAATTCGGTGTTAGTTTTGAAGTTCGTGGGCGGTGGTGAATTGTAGTCAATCCACTCATTAATTTTTTTTAGGTTTTGGATAACTTTGTCCATGTCTTCCTCCATAGAATATTTTCAATCTTAGGTGATATTTGGGTAAAGAAATTTTAAGGACCAAGGAATTAACTGATCGTAGACATTTAGTTGTTGTAGGTTTTCGCAGCTAGATGCCGCTGTTTTCTGGATCAGATCGTGATGGAGGACCATGAGTTGGGACGCAAGAAAACTAAGACATTGATACATTTGGCCGTCACCATCGCTAAATTCAACCTCAAACGCGTCGCCATTTGAAAGGATTTCAACCACTGTGCCGACTTGTCCACGCCAGAGATTGTATTCGGGCATGTCGTGTGTAAGTGCGACGACATCCAAAAGCTCAATTTTACCCACTTCTGACTGTCCTGGGTGGTATTCAGGGAGAGCCTCTGCGTGCGAAACGCCATCGAAAAATTCAATTTTCATAACCTATTCCTTTCTCTCAAGGGATATGCAGTTACCAACCTTGGAGGAGCCGCATCAGATTGGATAATCCAACCACTCCGTACTTTTGCCTGTCTGCCCTGCCAATCAAGCGTAAAATCAACAGTGTAGCGTTGCCCGCGTCTATCGCGTTGTCCCAATCGTGCTTCTTGTGTCTTGACTGCTTCCAGCAAAGCATTGCGCAACCCTTCTGCATCATTAGCGTTCATACCAAGTAAGGCGGCAAATAAGCGCGCCTTATGCTTTCCTATATTATGCTGCGAATTGAGACAATAATCCCGCAATTTGCCAATGTCTACGATAGCACGTTCGGCATTTGGTATTTTCATGAAATCTGTTATATCGTACCCACTAATTTCACATGTATACAAAAGTTTTTGGGCAACTTCGGACGATAAGACATTAGCAAAACAACAAGGTGTTTGTGCCTACCTAACTTAGTATATATTATACCCAGATTGTGAAGTGGCTGTCAAGTGTGCTGTTTTTCGGCTGTGAGGTCCACTTAATAAAAGTTGGCACAAAACATCAACCGTGCTATAATGCTTCCAAATTATAGCACGATTGATAAAGGACGGCAAAGATGAACGAAACTTCAATTGAACTGCTCGAATCATTGACACAAGCGGATGGAATCCCGGGTTACGAGGGAGAAGTGCGGGATGTTTTTCGCGAGAGAGTCTCCGGTGTGGGTCCAATAGGCACGGACAAATTGGGGAGTATCTTCTGTACGCGCGCAGGAAATGCTGAACACCCACGAATTGTACTTGATTCACATTTAGACGAAATCGGTTTTGTTGTACAAAATGTTACAGATAAAGGGTTCGTCAAGTTTCTGCCGCTCGGTGGATGGTGGGCGCACACGCTTTTAGCACAACGCGTCAATATCACAACGAAGTTAGGGAAAGTGCCGGGTGTTATCGGCTCCACACCACCGCACTTGCTCTCAGGGGCACGTGATAAGGTCTTAGACATAAAGGACCTTTTTATTGACATCGGTGCCGAGAGTGAGGAACAGGCGATAGAAGAATATGGTGTGGTCACTGGGTGTCCGATCGCGCCTTACGGTCCCTTTATGCGGTTGAAAAATGACAAACTGCTCACTGCTAAAGCGTTTGATAATCGTGTCGGTGTTGCGATCGTGATTGATGCGCTTTTGCGGCTCGACGAACATCCGAACACCGTTATTGGCGCAGGCAGTGTCCAAGAAGAAATAGGATTGCGAGGTGCCAAGACGATGGCGGCAAGTGTGGAACCCGATCTCGCGATTGTACTTGAGGGGCCCCCTGGCGATGATACCCCAGGGTTAAGCGTTGGAAATACACAAGGGAAACTCGGCGGCGGCGTACAAATTCGGATTATTGATTCATCAATGATTGTCAACCCGAAGTTGGCGGATTTTGTAGTTGAGACAGCAAAGCAACATGAGATACCCTATCAACTTGGAGTGCGTCAATCTGGTGGGACAGATGGTGGTGCAATCCATCAATTTGGGAGAGGTGTGCCGTCCGTTGTACTCGGCGTACCGTCCCGTTATATCCACAGCCATGTCTCAATCATTAACACTGATGACTACACGGCAGCGTTGGATTTGACGATGCATCTTGTGCGCGCAATTGACGCATCCGTTTTGGAAGGATTTCTGTTCGATTAACCACAGTTTTAAAACGTGTTCTCTCGCTTGGAGGATAAACAATGGAAGCTACCTTACCGAAAGTTCCATTTTGTAATCATCAAATCAGTAAGTTGGTAATAGGCGATAACCCGATCTATGGTTATTCTCACTTTAACCAACTCCTCTCGCAGCATCAGCAGGCGTATCATACACCGGAACGCGTTGTAGCAACGCTCAAACGGGCTGAGGAAGCCGGGATCAATTCTTGGCAGAATAGCATGACAGACCGTTCAATGTCCGATCTACAGTGTTACCGCGATGAAGGTGGCACGATAAACTGGTTCTGCCTTAGCCAAGGTTCCCGCTGGTACGAGGATCCCGACCACGTTTTTGAAGCTGCGAAACACAATCCGATCGGTATGGCACCACACGGTGGTGGTGTCGGTCAAAGGTGTTTGCGCGAAAACAAACTGGAGTACCTGCAGGACATCCTCAAACGGATTCGCGATACCGGTGTTCTTGTGGGTCTATCTGTTCATGATCCGAGACTGCTCCATATCGCTGAAGATGAAGCGTGGGATATAGACTATTACATGACAGGCCTCTATAATCTTCACGGTGGTAGCGAAAAATTCACCCAAAAATTTGGCTACGCACCGTTGGGTGAAATTTACGCGCGGGAAGATCGCGATGAGATGTGTAAGGCGATACAGCGTACAGAGAAGCCGTGCCTCCTCTTCAAGGTACTTGCGGCAGGTAGAACCATTGGAAGCCCGGAACAGATTCGCACAGAAATAAAATTCGCGATAGAAAACACCAAACCGATTGATCCGTTGTTGCTCGGTATGTATCAACAATTCGGCGATCAGATCGGTCAAAATGCCCAATTGATTACGGAACTCTGTGCAGAATTGGCGTAATTTACCAGCTTCGTGCGAAGTCTTTCGACTCGCTTATACATCATGGAGGCTGAAAATGGAAATGCGGACATGTGGAAAATCCGGGATTGAGATTTCATCAATGGGAATCGGTTGCTGGTCTTATGGCGGTGGCGATTACTGGGGACCACAAGCGCAATCAGATGTCACGGCGGTGGCGAATGCTGCGTTAGATGCCGGCATCAATTTTTTCGATACGGCGGAGGGGTATAACAACGGACGAAGTGAGGAGGCACTTGCCGTTGCACTGAAAGGTAGACGACACGAAGCCGTCATCGGTACAAAGGTAAGCAGGCCGGATCCCGCTACGATCCGTGAACATTGCGAAGCGAGTCTCGAACGCTTGCAAACGGATTATGTTGACATCTATATGATCCACTGGCCCGACGACGAGATCGCTATTGAAGAGAGTATGGCTGAACTCACGCGCCTGCAGGAAGATGGACTCATCCGTGCGATTGGCGTAAGCAACTTCGGGGTGGAACAACTCACGGCGGCACTTGGGACAGGGGCATCTATTGCAGTGAACCAACTCTGCTATAATCTCCTATCACGGGCAATAGAGCCTGAATTGCTTCCGTTGTGCCGAAAGCACAATGTCGGTATTTTAGGGTATATGCCGCTGTTACAGGGAATTTTGACTGGACAGTATAAGCGCGCAGAGGAGATACCGCCGGTGCATTCTCGGTTTCGGCATTTCCGAGATGACCGAGCACAGGCTTCACACGGCGAAGCAGGTGCCGAGCAAGAGATGTTTGAGACCCTTGAGGCTATCCGGGAAATTGCAGAGACTGAGCATGTCCCTATGGCCCGACTGGCTATTGCTTGGGCGATGGCGAGACCGGGGATTACATGCATGCTCGTCGGTACCCGAAATGTAAATGAATTGGTAGAAAACCTGCACGTTGTCGAATACACACCGTCTGATGATGTGATTGAGAGTCTTGACTCAGTGACCGCACCGCTCTTGGAAAAAATGGGGGCGAATCCGGATTATTTTACGGGCGCGCGTATTCATTAGTTTCATGTAGAAAGTATACACTGTCCTATAAAATGTTCCGACGGGAGAAGGATTTACACAATGGCAGAACAGTTAGGCATTAGATTCAACAAAGATTTCGGAAATCCGTTGGCAACGGCAGCGGCTGATATTACACAGACGAACGCCGATGGTGAACCTGTTGTCCCTTTAACACAAGAACAGAAGTATCTCTTTGACAAAAACGGATGGCTCTTGGTGCCGGGTGTGTTAACAGCATCACAGGTTGAGGAGATGCGCGATTTCTGTTACCGTTTAAAAGATGACCCGGAAACAATTATACCACAACACCACCGCTCAACTTACGGAGGCCCTCTGGAGAAGTTGACGGATCATCCCGTGGTGGTGGCGTTCGGGAACGAATTTCTCGCCTCACCGTATCTCGCCTCAGATACCTGCTACGGTTTCCGCATGGAGATGAGTTTTATGGCGTTGCGTTCTACAACGGACGATCCGCCCTTCACATTTAGCCCGCATAACGGTAACGGTATGTTTCGGATGCCGGGTGATTGCCACCAATATCAATGTTTACCCGGACAAGCGTATAGCGGTTTGACGCGTGTCGTCTGGGAACTTAACCCTGTGGAAAAAGGCGACGGCGGCACGATGTTTATTACGGGTAGCCACAAAGCGGCTTATACCGCACCGGAAGATGCCCATACACAGGGCTGGGAATTTTGGGATACCTATTCATGTCCTGCTGGGTCTGTCATTATATTCACCGAAGCGATAACACATAGCGGTCAAGCGTGGCAAAACCCTGATACGGACCGAGTAGCGATTTTCAACGCGTATAACTCAATAGATAAGCGGTGGACCCTGTCGAGACCGCCACAAGTGTTACTTGAGGAGATGCCGCCGAAACGCCAAACCCTTTTCCGTGATGCTTATGTGAAAGGCAACGTAACCGGCACAGCGTTTGATATGGCATTATAAATAGCCGTCAGCGGTCAATTGTAGGAGTGAGCTCAGCTCGCGATTCCGTCAGTTAAAATAGCGCGTAGCTTGGAACGAAGTGGAAAGCGGATCTACGGAACTGAACGTGAGAATCACCAACCCACCTAACCGAACCGCAAGGAAAGTCACAAAAACGCAAGGAAACTTAAAAGAATGACACCGAAACAACGTTATCTGTTCGATGTAACAGGATATCTTCATTTAGAAAACGTCATCACCGGCGACGCATTGACGGAAGCCGCTGAAGCGGTTGATAGGTACATAACGACACCGCCTAATGAGTTGCCACCCGGCTTTGAGCAGAAAGGACTCCATCAGCACGGGTTTGCTTTCGATAAATCGCTTGAATGCTTAACGACACATACGGCACTATGGCCGATCATCAAGGAGTTAACGGACAATCAACCGCGGTTCGGCAGAGGTTCCTTGAAACATGATAAACACGATTTGTGGGAGGCGGGTGAGCGCGCAAAGGTGAACCCTGGCGGATTACACTGTGCACGCGATGACTATGGCTGGTATAGCACGCGTTATGAGGTTGACAACGGACGTATCTACTGCGATAACTTCGTCTGTTTTCCCTATTTTACGGATGTCTATCCGGGTGACGGCGGACTCATCGTCATCCCCGGCTCACATAAGAGTGAGTTTAAGCGACCCGAGCAGCTGCTGATACTTGACGAAGAAGACGGTATTGATCCGCTTGACGACCCCGTTTTTGTCAATATTACACCGAAGGCAGGCGATATCGTGATTATTTCGGAATTACTCACGCACGGTGTGCTCCGCTGGAAGCCAAAAGATCGGGATCGACGGTTCCTCGTCCTGCGATATTTCCCGCAATATTCGGGTAGGCATAGCTTTCCACAACCCATTCTGGATCGGTTGTCTCCAGAGACATTAGAATTGGTGGAATCTGCGGCGTACGGTCATATCAAGGAAATTGTAAAGCAGGATGCAGTTACGCTGACAGTGTAAGAGGTGAATTCACGAAACATCGGTGAATGGCTCGGTTCAATCGGGCTGTTCATCACACACCCTCAACTCACACTCGGATAAAAATTGGCGAAAGTATTGTATAGATACAGTTATTATTTATTTCCATAACGCCCCGGATTGTCCCTCTAACACCTTTCAGAGACATCCGT
>VYCT01000305.1 GCA_009843785.1 Candidatus Poribacteria bacterium
AATGCTCTTGATTATTGATGAAATTTTCCTTGCTTTCTTAACAAATTTATAGTATAATTAATAACAGAAAATCCCCTATTTTTTTATCAAAAATAAGGATAGCAAATCTCTGGAGGGAAACCCGCATATTATTTTCATGCCAGTAATCCGTTTCTGCAAAAGCGAGTTTCCAGGTTCTTTAGTAGCAAACAAGTCGTACTCGAAAATAAAGAAAACGAATATACCATCTTGAAACGACTCAACTTCAAATATAAGGACGCTACTACATCCCAAGCCTAAAGGATTTGGGCTTGTAGCGAAGATTAGATAATAGGAGGTAGGCATGAGACAAACTGTCGCCGTTAAAGGCGCGCGAGAAAATAATCTACAAAACATTGAACTTGAGATTCCACGAGACCAACTCGTCGTCGTTACGGGTATCAGCGGTTCGGGTAAATCTTCATTGGCATTTGATACTGTTTATGCAGAAGGACAGCGCCGATTCCTCGAATCGATGTCTACCTACGCTAAGCGCTTTATTACACAACTCAAAAAGCCGGATGTCGATTTCATTGACGGCTTGTCCCCAGTTGTTTCTATTGAACAGAAAACGATTACGATGAACCCGCGCTCCACTGTTGGGACGATGACCGATTTGCAGGACTACCTCCGGATGCTCTTTGCAACGATCGGAGTCGCGCATTGCCCCTATTGTGAAGTCGAGATCCCGATTCGTTCCCATCATCAGATATTAGAACGGATGCTCTCAATGCCAGAAGGCACTGAGGTCGAGATTCACACCCCAGTCTTTAAAATCTACGGAGAAGATTACGATTATCTTTTTGACGACATCCGTACGAAGGGGTGCAGACACGTCAAAATTGACGGTATTGAACACGACATCAGTGAAGAAATTGAACTCGATCCAGATCAAGAATACGACCTCCAAGTGATTGTTGACAAATTCTATGTTAAAAAGGATATTGATAAACAGGTACTCGCCTCCCTTGAACACGCCATGCTCGTCGGTGAAGGCTTCATGCGATTTGATGTCCAGTTTCCCGAAGATGCGGAACCGGACGCAATAGAGAGGTTGGAAGGTTTCGGGTGTCCGAAACATGGGATAATCATGGCTGAACTCGGACCGCATCACTTTACCTTTAACGAACCGACCGGTGCCTGTGTAACCTGCTCAGGGCTTGGCACTTACTTGCAGGTGCATCCGAATTTACTCGTTCCTGACAAGACCCGGAGTATCGCCGAGGGCGCATTCGTCCACCAAGCTTTTAACTACGATCCGGATAGATGGGACGGCAGGACAATGTACAGCCTCGCTGCACACTACGGATTTGACTTGAACACGCCTTTTGCAGAGCTCCCAGAAGCGGTTATTGATATCCTCTATCACGGCACACACGGCGAAGAATTCCCTATCCGACAGCCAGAAGGCGCAAGACCGGTTGAGAAACGCCACCTCGGTAGAAAAATCCGTTTTGATGGCATCATTACCCGGATTGACAGACACTACCGTCGTTACCGGAAACAGGGTGAGGCACACTCCGGTATGGAGGAGTATCTCCGAAAAGTCATGGTAGAACGCACCTGTCCGGATTGTGACGGTGCCAAACTTAAACGACAGCGGCTCCTTGTTACGATTGAGGGTCAAACCATCCACGAGGTCGGCGAACTCCATTTCGAGGAATTGCGAGATTTCTTGTTAACGATCACAGATATGCCCGAAAAACAGCGTGAAGCAGGCAATCGCGTCATTAATGAACTTGTGACACGGATTAACCTCCTCCTCGGCATCGGACTCGATTATCTCAATCTCAATCGTCGCTCCGCAACGCTCTCCGGCGGTGAATCACAGCGTATCCGTCTCTCTACACAGATCGGATCCGGGTTGATGGGCATGCTCTATGTCCTTGATGAACCGAGTATCGGTTTGCATCCCAAGGACAACGCTAAGATGATTGAGACCTTACGAAAACTACGCGACATCGGCAATACTGTTATCGTCGTTGAACACGATGAAAGCACGATTCGCGCCGCAGATCACATCATTGAACTCGGACCGGGCCCCGGTGTCCACGGTGGGCAGGTCGTCGTTCAAGGTGAACTTAAAACGATACTTGACTGCACCGAATCTTTGACAGGTCTCTATTTGAGTGGAAGACGAGAGATACCGATGCCAAAACAACGCCGCGACTTAAACGGTAAGTTCCTGAGTATTACCGGTGCCAGAGAAAACAACCTCAGAAGCATTGATGTGGATATTCCGGTTGGTGTCTTTATCTGTATTACCGGTGCTTCCGGTTCTGGTAAGAGTACCCTCGTCAACGAGATTCTTTATAAGAGATTACATGCTATCTACCACGACAGTCGGACGCTCTACGGCGCACACGATGAACTTGAGGGGCACGAACACGTCAGTGATGTGATTAGCATTGATCAATCGCCAATCGGGCGTTCCGCGCGTTCTAATCCTGCCACATACATCAAGTTTTACGATAATATTCGCAAACTCTTTGCCAGCACACCACTCTCGCTCTCAAGAGGTTATACTGCCTCACGGTTCAGTTTCAACGTCAAAGGTGGACGCTGTGAAGAGTGCCACGGTGAAGGCACGATTACCACGCAGCTGCACTTTATGCCGGATGTTGAGGTCGTCTGTCCAACCTGTAAGGGCGCACGCTATAATGAAGATACACTTGACGTTACTTATAACGGCAAGAACATCTCTGAGATCCTTAATATGTCAATTGAGGAAGGCGTTGATTTTTTCGCCGATCAGCGGTTGATTAACCATAAATTGGGGGTCTTAAACCAGCTCGGTATGGGATATCTTCAGATCGGACACCCCGCCACGATCCTCTCCGGTGGTGAAGCACAGCGGATAAAGTTGGCAAGCGAACTCGGCAAACTCAAGCGCGGTAAGCATAATCTCTATATTTTAGATGAACCCACCACAGGACTTCACCTCGCAGATGTACAGAAACTCTTGGACAGCCTCAACCGTCTCGTCGATAACGGGCATACTGTGCTTGTGATTGAGCATCATCTGGATGTCATCAAAACAGCCGATTATGTTATTGACCTCGGTCCTGAGGGCGGACATAAAGGTGGAGAAGTATTGGCACACGGGACCCCTGAAGAGGTTGCAGCGGTCGAAGCCTCCTTCACCGGGCAATTCTTGAAGGAATATCTCATTTAAGCGAACGCATCACCTGCGCCGGTAACTGACACCTCTCGTCGTTTACCGACTGTAGGTGATGCCTTTTTCACTTGTTCATGGAACCGTGTTCTGCAATTTTCCCCTTGTAAAATTAATTCTAAATCGTGTATACTTTATAGCATGACATTAGGGCACTGTACCGGATGCTTGCAAATCTGTTACGGTGCCCCGATGTGTCCCTCTTTAAATACTGTAAGACAAGGGGTAGAACTTGACCGATAAGCTTTTAAATTCCTTAAATGATGTCCAGCGCGAAGCCGTTCAGCATGCCAACGGACCGCTTCTTATTCTGTCAGGCGCAGGTAGCGGCAAAACGCGCGTCATCACACACCGCATCGCTCACCTCATCAAACATCACCGTATCTCCCCTTTCCGTATCCTCGCTGTAACCTTTACAAATAAAGCTGCAAACGAGATGAAGGAACGGTTGGATGTACTTGTAGAAGGCGGCGTTAGCCGAGACCTCTGGGTATCAACCTTTCATGCGACCTGTGCGCGCATCCTGCGTCGGGATATTGAGAAATTAGGCGAGCGTGCAGCCGCTGAGGGCGTGTCTCAATCCAAAAAGCGTGCCTACACGCGGGATTTTACTATATTTGACACCGGTGAACAAGCCACATTGGTCAAAGATGTGCTTCGGCAGCTCAACTATAGTGATAAGCAATATAACCCGCGTGCTATCCTCAGTCTTATTAGTCGTGCCAAGAATGAATCCATTTCGCCCCAAAAGTATCAGGGAATCGCTGACGGCTACTTTGAGAGAATCGTTGCTGAAGTCTATCCGCTTTATCAAGATGCCCTGCGTCTGAACAATTCCCTCGACTTCGACGATCTGCTACTTTTCACGGTGGATCTCCTGAATCAGAACGCCGAGGTGTGCGAATTTTATCAGAACAAATTTGAATATATCCTTGTTGATGAGTATCAGGATACGAATCGCTGTCAGTACGAGTTGGTGCGTTTGCTGACTGGCGCGAAACAGAATATCTGTGTCGTTGGGGACGACGACCAATCTATCTACGCCTTTCGCGGCGCGGACATTAGGAATATCCTTGATTTTGAGCAGGATTATCCGAACACCCGTGTCCTCCGGTTAGAGCAGAATTACCGTTCCACGCAAAACATATTGGACGCAGCATGGAATGTTGTGCAAAACAATAAAGCACGAAAACCGAAAAAACTCTGGACTGAACAGGAAGATGGAGAACTGATTACTTGTTATGAGGCAATGGATGAAAATGACGAAGCAGGTTACGTCGGTACACAAATCGAAGATTGGCACACAGAAGGCGTAGATTACAAAGACTTTGCTGTCTTTTATCGAACCAACGCGCAATCCCGTATTTTTGAGGAGGCGTTCCGAACGGCAAACATCCCGTATCAGATTGTAGGGGGTGTCGGTTTCTATGATCGGATGGAGATCAAGGATCTCCTCGCCTATCTTCGTGTGATGTGTAATCCTAATGACTCTATGAGCGTCCGCCGTATTATCAATGTACCGAGTCGCGGCATCGGTGCGACAACCCTTGAGCGACTCATTGATTTTGCTGCCGCAGAAGATATTACGCTCTTTGAGGCTGTCCAACGTGTGGATGAAATCACCACGATTAACCGTGGCCTCCAGTCAAAGGTGAAACGTTTCGCTAAAATTTTTGATGAATTCGATACCTCGGTGCTACCTACCGATGCACTGGATTATGTCTTAAAAGTAACCGGTTATCTCAAAAATTTGGAGGCACAGAATACGATTGAGGCGCAGAACCGGGTCGAAAATATTGAGGAACTTATTAACGCCGTTATTGAATACGAACACAATGAAGCTGAACCGAGCCTGTCGGATTATTTGGAGAACGTGGCACTCATCGCCGATATAGATACAATGGAGACCGATAGCACCGATCTGGTGACGTTGATGACCTTGCACAGTGCAAAAGGTTTGGAATTCCCATTCGTTTTCATCGTCGGTATGGAAGAGAAGTATCTACCACATGGACGTGCCGTTGATGAGGGAACAGAGGCAGCAATAGAGGAAGAACGCCGCCTCTGTTATGTCGGTATCACGCGAGCGATGGAGCAGCTGTATCTATCACACGCCAGATCCCGGAGAACGTTCCGAGAGACAGAATATCGCGTTCCATCTCGGTTTATCGCTGAAATTCCGGAACATCTCATCAAGCATGTTGATCGTTACCGTTCTCCATTTCACGAATCGACAGCCTTGTATGAAGAGGTACCTGAGGATGCAGATGATTACTGTGTTGACCAGATCGTTCATCATCCGCAGTTTGGAAGGGGTAAAATAACGAAAGTCAGTGGGGCAGGGCAGGGTGTTTATATCACCGTTCGGTTTAGTCGTGCTGGTATGACGAGGCGATTCGCCGCATCGCTTGCCCCACTGACAATGTCTGATGAATAAGGAGACGCACTACGAAAAATGGCAACGATTACTACGGATGGCGTACGCCATGTCGCAAACTTGGCGCGCCTTGAATTTAACGATGAAGAAACAGAACACTTTACCGAGCAACTTGCCCGCATTCTGGAGTATATCGGGAAGCTGAATGAACTTGAGACAGATGATGTGCCACCGACATCGCACATCCATCCGCACCAAGTTTTCATCATGGGTGCGCAAGAGGGAGCAGCGCATGTCGCCAAACCAGATGTCGTCAAGCCTTCCTATCCGCGCGAAGAAGTCCTTGTTAATGCACCGGAAGCTGAAGAAGGATACTTCGGCGTTCCCAGAGTGGTTGACCGCAGCCACTAAAGGAAATTCCCCAAGGTGACCAGATTTAATAGTTAAAAATAAGGAAAACTGAATGTCGCTTTACGAATTAACGGCACATGCCTTGCACGAAAAACTCAAAAACAGGGAAATCACTGCTGTAGCGTTGGTTGAATCTATCTATGCGCGTATTGCTGAAGTGGAATCGCATGTTAAAGGCTACCTGACGTTAACGAAGGACATCGCCTTGGAGCAGGCGAGCCATGCCGACGCGGGATTTCAAAAGGGAGACGAGATGCCACCGCTCGCAGGTATCCCGATCGCGATTAAAGATGTGATATGTACCAAAGGCGTACGGACAACCTGCGGTTCTAAAATCCTTGAAAACTTTGTGCCGCCTTATGATGCGACTGTCATGACGAAACTCCACGAGCACGGTGTTGTCATGGTCGGTAAAACGAATATGGACGAGTTCGCGATGGGTTCCTCTACCGAGAACTCGGCATATCAGATTACGCATAACCCATGGAATCTGGACACTATCCCTGGCGGTTCAAGTGGCGGTTCTGCCGCAGTTGTATCCGCGGATACGGCGGTCTGTTCACTCGGTTCAGACACTGGCGGTTCGATACGGCAACCCGCAGCACTCTGTGGGGTCGTTGGTATGAAACCCACGTATGGACGTGTCTCCCGCTATGGACTTGTCGCTTTCGCTTCTTCGCTTGACCAGATCGGTCCCTTTACCAAAGATGTCACCGATTGTGCGTTGTTGCTTAACGCTATCTGTGGCAGCGACGCGCTGGATGCAACCTCTGTTGATGTACCTGTGCCAGATTTTACGCGGGGTCTCATCAACGATGTCCAAGGCTTAAAAATCGGGGTGCCGAAAGAGTATTTCACACCGGCATTGGACACAGAAATTGCAGATAGCGTTCAGCGTGCGATTGCGGTTCTTGAAAGCCTCGGGGCGACCGTTGAAGAAATATCGTTGCCACATACAGAGTATGCAATCGCGACATACTATATCATTGCCCCCGCTGAAGCGAGTGCGAATCTCGCAAGATACGATGGCGTTCGTTATGGATACCGCAACGAAAACCCTGAAGACCTTATCGGTATGTACAAAAAGACGCGAAGTGAAGGGTTTGGGGAAGAGGTGAAACGTCGGATTATGCTCGGCACTTTCGCGCTGAGTGCAGGTTATCAAGATGCTTATTACAAAAAAGCACAAAAAGCACGGACGCTGATCAAATCTGACTTTGATGCCGCATTTGAGAAGGTTGACGTTATCGCAACACCGACCTCGCCTACACCGGCGTTCAAAATAGGAGAGCGGACTGCGGACCCGTTACAGATGTATCTTTCTGATGTGATGACAACGCCCGCAAGTCATGCCGGGTTACCCGGTATCTCTGTGCCGTGCGGCTTCGTCCAAAGCGGGCTGCCGATCGGATTGCAACTCCTCGGCCCACCTTTCGCAGAAGAGAAAGTCCTACGAGTTGCCTATACTTTTGAACAGAATACCGAACACCATCGCCAGAAACCGAAAATTCAGACGAATGGAGTTGTTTGAAATGAACACTGTGATAGCCCCACTGGGTGGACTCCTTGGTGCAATACTTGGGGGTGTACTTTGGGCAAAATATAGCCAGTGGACGGGACATACCGCGGGCTTTGTTGCCATCAGTATCGGTGTATTTACCGGAGCAGGGATGCTCCTGACAGGCAGCCGAAGTCTGCCACAAGACACGAAAACTGCGTGGCGTATTGTCAGCATCGCTGCTGCGGTTTTTGCAATACTCGGTATCTTTATCGGGAAATATCTCGATGTTCAGTGGAATGCGGTCGCACACATCGCGGAGCAACTCCGTCAAGAAAATAATATGTCGTTGGAGCAAGCGATGCCTATCGCAACGACACTTTTCAAGGGACAGTCCGTTTGGGAATTAATGCAAACGCGAATGAGTCGCATTGACCTGCTTTATGGGGCAGTCGCGGCCTTCGTCGCTTTTCGCATTCCAAATATTCAACGATTACGAAACTTTTTTTATTAATTCAGACTCACATAGATTCCATGTCTCTGCAGCTTGATTGCCAATCGCGCACTTCCAAAACGCGATAGAAACAGGCCTGCAGGAGGGAGAAATAATGAAACTGCTAATGATACGATCTGGAAACCTGCATACCATAGCCAAAGCCTCTTTTCACATTTTGTTATCTATATTTCTGGTCTGCATGTTCTTGCCACTCAGTTGGGGTTCGGAAGAGACAGGAAAGACGGTTGATGATGAAGTGTTGGAGGGCATCGCGCTCTTTTCAGATGTATTGGCTTATATCCAACAGGCGCATCTTGATACGCCGGATAGTAAAGAGATCATAGAGGGTGCTATCAAGGGCATGCTTCGCGAATTAGATCGATACAGCCAATTTATTCCGGATTATCTTGAATTTCAAACCCAGAACCAAGGTAAGTACGCTGGACTCGGTATGGTCATCGGTATTCGTGAAGACATGTTGACTGTCGTTACGCCTTTTAAAGGTTCGCCTGCTGCGTTGGCTGGCATTCAGAATGGGGACATCATCAGCCATATTGAAGGTGAATCGACGATGCCCCTTTCCTTGAGCGATGCTGTAGATCAGCTTCGCGGTGAACCCGGTACCTATGTTTCTATCACAATCGTGCGTGAGAACGAAAGCCGTCCCATTGAACTTACCATTACCCGTGAGGTCATCCGGATTCCCAGTGTCGAACACGATGTTATCGGCGATGACATCGGATACATCAAAATCAATCAATTCCTTCAGACGACAGCAAATGATGTTGATAATGCGCTTGCTGGGTTCAAGGCGAAAAATGTCCGTGGCGTTATCCTGGACCTCCGATCAAATCCGGGCGGACTACTTTCTTCAGCTGTCGATATTGCAAGCGATTTCCTGACACCCGGTCAACTCGTTGTTTATAGTAAGGGACTTGAATCCCGTGAGGACTTCGTGGCAAAAGGCATAAAAAGAGAACATTTTCCACTGATTGTACTCGTCGATGACGGGAGCGCAAGTGCCTCTGAGATCGTTGCGGGTGCCGTAAAAGATCACGGGCGCGGGCTGGTCATGGGCGATAAGACCTTCGGCAAGGCATCCGTCCAACGAGTCTTTCAGTTGCGGAATTCAAAAGCTGCTGTGAAACTCACCGTTGCGCGTTACTATACACCCAACGGCGTTGATATTGACAAGGTCGGTATTATTCCCGATGTCGAGACAGCAGGGTTTAGTCTCTCTGAAATTCGGATGCTGCGGTCGAAACTCCGAAATCACGAGAAGCTTAAAACCTTTATAGAAGAAAATGGAGACGATGTGTTAGAGAAACTTACTGCTGCTGAACATGCCGCTCGCGACAATCTACAAGCCGGAAAGCTGCTACGGAGTTACCAACGCTTAAGCGATGCACTTGCTGAAGAGCAGATTGTTCTCAGGGATCTCGGAATTAAATACGGACTCGCTCAGATCACGGAAACATCTCAGGACGAGTTGATGCATGATCCGCAGATCTTCGCCGCAATAAATCAGTTGAAGGTACTTGAACTCTTTGGAAATAAAAACTAATGCCAAAATTAATGGAGATAAGCTGATGCCTGAAGTCCAAACACCCCTATCAAACTATATTGATAGCACGTGGCAAAAATCAGCGACGGATGAACTGCTTGACGTTACGAATCCAGCAACTGGGGAAGTCCTGGCACAAGTCCCGCTTTCACCCGCTGAAGATGTGTATCAAGCTGCCACCGCTGCTGCCGAAGCACTCCACGAATGGCGACGTACCCCGCCCGTTCAACGCGTTCAATACCTCTTTGCTTTGAAAAATCTTTTGGAAGAAAATATTGACGACATCGCGCGAACGATTACCTTGGAGTGTGGGAAGACGCTTGACGAGGCAAAAGGCGAAATGCGGCGTGCTATCGAAAACGTCGAGGTGGCGTGCGGAATCCCGACGCTCATGCAAGGCACGAACTTAGAGGATATTGCCACCGGTATTGATGAATTCATGATTCGTCAACCTGTCGGCGTATGTGCTGCAATCGCGCCTTTTAACTTCCCAGGGATGATTACCTTCTGGTTTTTACCTTATGCAATCGCTTGTGGCAACACCTACATCGTCAAACCCTCCGAAAAAGTACCGCTCACGATGCAAAAGGTGTTCCAACTGCTTGAGCAGACAGGATTGCCTAAGGGGGTCGTCAACCTTGTTAATGGCGGACGGGAGACTGTAGATGCCATCTTAACACACCCCGATATCCGCGGCATTAGTTTTGTCGGTGCGACTGCAACCGCAAAAGCTATCTATGCGAAAGCTGCCGCGAATGGGAAGCGGGTACAGTGCCAAGGTGGTGCGAAAAATCCACTGATTGTGCTTCCAGATGCTGACCCGCAGTTTACTGTGAACGCTACAGCGGAGAGTGCTTTCGGGTGTGCCGGTCAACGGTGTCTTGCGGCATCGCTTGCATTCACTGTCGGTGGTGCAAGAAACTGGTTCACAGAAGCCATCGCTGACACTGCCACGGATCGAGTTGTCGGAAACGGATTGGAGGAAGGGGTTGAAATGGGACCGGTTATTACCACCGAAAGTAAAGCGCGAATTGAAGGGTTAATTCAGGCAGGCACAGAGGAAGGCGCCCAGCTCCTTGTTGATGGTCGGTATCCAAGTATCTCCGGTGGTGAAAACGGTAATTTCATCCGCCCAACGATCCTCAACGGTCTTAACCCGGAAGGCGAGATTGCCAAGACCGAAATTTTCGGACCCGTTTTGGGGCTTATCCATGTGGAAACGATTGACGATGCGATTGAACTCATCAATAGCGGCAGCTACGGCAATATGGCGTGTCTCTTTACGAGTAGTGGCGCATCTGCCCGGAAGTTCCGTTATGAAGCAGAAATCGGAAACATCGGCATTAACATCGGTGTCGCTGCCCCGATGGCGTTCTTCCCCTTCAGCGGCTGGAAAGATAGTTTCTTCGGAGACCTCCACGGTCAGAGTTGGGATGCTGTAGATTTCTTCACACAGAAGAAAGTCGTCGTTGAACGCTGGGCCTAACGCAGCTTTTCACTGGCATGGTTTACGATTTTGCCTGTATAAGAAACGCATTGAGCAGACGTGATTGAACTTGAGACTAATCTTTTCCTTGATATCCGTCACCTTGTTGTGGTATGCTAATTCAGTAGAGCGGACTACCTCATATTACATTCAACGTGAAATAGAATATTATTGAGTGGAGTCTTGATATTCGTGTGAAGACCGATTTGCAGTTCTGGAAAATTTATCTTGATACATGTTGTTTGAGCCGACTTTTTGATCCACCAATCCAGGATCGGATTATTCAAGAAGCCGAAACTATTAGACGGATCCTCGCTTACTTTTCCAGAAGGGATTGGTCCTGGATTGCCAGCGATGCTTTATTGAATGAAGTTAACCGAACTCCAGATTTGGAAGAACGCTCTCAAATTAGAACTTGGTTAACTCTCGCACACCAGACTATTCGGATTGGAGAAAGTGAAGTATCAAGAGGTTTACAACTTGAGACATTGGGCATCCAGAAATTGGATGCTTTGCATATTGCTTGTGCTGAAAGTGGTGAGGCAGATCTCTTTCTTACAACCGATGACAGATTACTCAGAAGGGCGCAACGCTACCATACGCGACTTTACATCCGGGTTGAAAATCCGACTACATGGTTACAAGAGGTGAGTTAAAATGAACGTTTTAGAGATGACAGATATTGAGGTTTATAAACTTGGAATTAAAGAACTTACCGAGAAGATTGGACCATTATATACAGAACAGTTTCTCAAACAGTGTAAACCGCGCGAGTACGATTACACTGCTGAGCGACACAAATTGCAGGGTAATACCCCAGATATCCCTACGATGGTAAAGCAGATTCAGCAAGCAAGCGCAGCGCAAGAAAAAGAAGAACACATCAAAAACGAAAGAATCAGTGCCTGGCGCGCCGGTAGATTAGAACTCACTGGTATCGAAATCTATGAACTCGCTCTTAAGATCCTGGCAGATAGACTTGATGCCTACGGGTTAGCGACCTTTATTATGTATCATTTCAAACAAAGCAGCAGTAATAAGCATATCAACCTGTTTCAGCAGTCTCTACGGGAGGATAATGCTGATGCCACACATACTGAACAGGAGAGCAAAGTAGAACCACAAGATTAGAACGAAATATCTTCTTACCACGGCTGCCTATATGACGGCGTATTCACGAAACGTTCCAGCCCCAATTCCAAATCAATCTCTGTGTTCGGCGGCAGTTGGACGCGAAGATACATGCCATTGACTGGAACCGTTTGCACCGCCTCACCAGTATTGACGCGTGCTGAAGTGAAGTTATGCTCACCCATCGCACCTGCCTGCACAATTACCTCTCTTGATGTTGTTTTATTAAGATTGACAAGCTGCAACTCCGTTGTATCCGCTGTCAGCTTGGTAACCAACGCACCGACATCCGGTGGAAGTCCCGGTCGTTTCTCTTGTGGATCGAAGTGCCGCACCCGCGTCACAAACAATCCACCATTGTAGTGAGGTAAAGGACCGCCACACGTGAGCTGAACAAGTCCTTCACAGGTAACAGGGTTGCGTCTCTGGAAATAAGCGTCTCCGTATCCTGCTGGATCTTCCTCGTCATTTTCCATGTAGTTGAGGCGTTGTTCAACTTGGGAGAGGTTGTGGTTAAGAATCGCTTCAGGATATTCAGGATAATCGCCTCGCATATACGCTAACCACCCGCCATCACGACCACCACTATCCTTAGTGTGATGCCATGCGTTAATATCAAATTTTGATCCCGTCTTTTTGGCAATCTGTTTAGCACGGTCTTGATCAGCATCATCCATGGACATTGCCCAAAGATGTGCCACATCAGACGGATGCATCGGCATGAATTCAAACCAGCCATCAATTTGTAGAACGGTGCCATCCTCGTTTGTTATTGGATACTGCATCCACGGCCCAGGTGTATAGTTTGCAATTCCAGGATCACCATACTTCTGCGGCACGTAGAGTTGGTCGTTGTGTTCTATACCGTGTTGTATGAGAACATCAATCTGAGAACGCGGGAGGTCCATATATGTCAAATCCTTGTGAAGGAGTGCTGCATTCTGTGCCGCAACACTGATTGCCTGACCAACGCTATGCCACCCATGGGGCCAACTCCAGCCATAACGTGAACCGTACCATTTGCCATCTATATGTTCACCGATGATACCCGAAAGTCCAACGTTATCCGGCACAATTCCACCATTTTCCTCTGTGCGTGCTATCCAGGCATCAACATACTCCTGAACCCACGCCTCGTATTTCTCATCACCTGTGAACATATATGCATTCGTAGCAAGCGTCGTTGCAGCGAGATTACCGACTGCGTCTCCTTTCCCTTGCCGTTCATAGATTACCCGTCCCATGCGATCACGCAATTCTTCGCTTTCCAGCATCACATCACGACTTGTGCAGCCCGGAACATCGATAAACGGCAGATTATACCCCATTGAAGGATAAAAAGATTCTCTTTCAAGGATCCAAAACGCCGGTCCTTTACTGCCGTTCATCGCACACTTGATGATTTTGTGTTCCGGGTCGTAATTCAGGGCATCAGGGTCTTCGTTCAGAAAGAACCCTGCGAACCGTATCGCGCGTTCAACGTTCTCTGTATGTGACGGATCCGCCATACACAGCATATAAAACAGATAGTTCCCTTCGCTTTGGTGAAACCAATCATATCCCGGTTGATACTCCTTTACGACCATCGGATAGTCGTGTCCTGAGCCGTAGCGCGCCATGTCTATCGTGATAACCTCAAATTCGGTTTGCGCATCTACTAAGAACTGTGCATCTCCACCAAGCATGTAGAATAGTGGCCAGTTATGGAAACTCTCATAAGCATCATCTAATCCATCAAAGCTTTGAAAATCTGGATGTGTGGGCCAGAACAACGTCCCATCTGGACGTGTGTATTTCTCTAAAACCTGCGGCGCTGCGTCATTGATTTTGTCAATCAGTTCACGTTCAAGGACTGCCCACGTCGGTGGTGTCTGGAGTTGTGTCTGTGCTTCAATCGTTGGGAACATCATCTCTTTGCTCCTAATAGAAGTATGAAGTCTTTGGATTCGGTTAGTCGTAGTATACCATGTTTCTGTATATTCATGGAATTTATATTCTGTCTATCAGGGGTGTGTAAAGTTTTTGACGCGCGATTAATATAAAGTGCGGCCCTGTAGCATAGACTGTTAGTCTGTGGCATGTATCCGTTGTAGCATAGACTGTTAGTCTGTGGCATGTATCCGCTGTAGCATAGACTGTTAGTCTGTAGCACCTATTTCCCAATCCGTGATGTCTGTGAAAATCCGTGATTTGCGGCGCACTCGCCCAAATTTGGTTTCCCACACGCGGAGACCCAATTTTGCTTCGCAGTGAGAATGCTTTATATTTTCGACCTGTATTCAGACAAAAATTGACAAAATATTCACACACCCGTCCATTAGAAACAATTTGCGGTTTGAACGCATATTATGGTATAATTGCGTGTAGGTAATTATCCAACAAACAGGTTTTGGATGTGCATGTGCAAACTGATTTGCCATTCTGGAAAATTTATCTTGATACTTGTTGTTTGAGCCGACTTCTTGATCCACCGATCCAAACACGACTTCACATCCAGGTCGAAAATCCCGCTACATGGTTACAGGAGGTAACAGGAAGTGGATATTTTAGAGATGACGGATCTTGAACTTTATGAGGTTGGGATTAAGGAACTTACAGAACAACTTGGACCCGCGTATACTGCAAAGTTTCTCCAGCAGTGTAAACCGAGCGATTGCGATTATACTGCCGAGCGGCATAAGTTGTTGGCAGACCAGCCTAGTATTGACAAGATCGTGGAGCGTATCCACCGTAGAGAAGTGGAGCGAAAAGAGGAAGAACGCATCAAAACCGAACGGATCGCTGCATGGCGCAAGGGTTTATTAGAACTCACCAATATCGAAATCTATGAACTCGGACTGAAGATCCTTGCCGACAAGCTTCATGTGTACGGATATGTTGGGTTCTTACAACAGCATTTCAAACATCTCAATAGTGATCAACTTGTTGACAAGCCGCAGCTCCAGTCAGACAATGATGTTAGTTTGGCACAGGCTGAACAGATACCAACAACCGAGCCACACGATTAGCGGATGATGGAGAGTCAGACGATGACACAGAATAAATTTCCCCCTGGCTGGGACGAGGGACGTGTGCAAAAAGTCATTGATTATTACGAAAATCAGACTGAAGATGAAGCCGTTGCCGAGGATGAGGCTGCATCGCAGAATGAATTCGGCATGTTGATAGAAGCCCTTATGGAATTGGGACCCGCTGTCTGTGAGTGGATCCTTGAGTCCCTGGTTGATAGTCAATGACTGGCAGAACAAAACTTGTAACGTATCAAATTCGATTGACATCCTTGCAGTGGACGTGTTTTTATATTGAACGACACTGTCCTTGTGGCAACAAAAGGAAAATATGCAGGAACAAGATAACACTGAGAAGTTAACACAAACTATTTCCGACATTGTAAAATTTATGGGAAAAATTAGAGACAAAGACTTTGACGAAGCCGCTACCAAACAGTTTGTGGTCCTGCCTATTCTTATAGCCTTGGGGTGGGACTATGCAAATATAGACACATTGGAGGTTTTCCCAGAATTCCGAGTTGGAAATGGCAAAGTTGATTATGCTTTACAGAATGAAGGGAAACCGCTGGTATTTGTTGAGTGTAAGCGATGGAGTGCCGGTATTGAAATGGAAGAACCTCAAGACCAGATAGCGCGTTATATCTTTCAAGAGGGTGTGGACCTCGGTGTTATCACCAATGGCGGAGGATGGGATTTCTACTTTGCGTATAAAACCCATGTCCCGTGGAGAAACAGAAGGTTTTGCTCGATTAAACTTGATAACCAACAAGAAGCTATTGCCAATTTTCAAAACTATCTATCCAAATCCAAGATAATAGACGGTAGCGCGAAAGCAGAGGCGGAAAAAATTGTTGCTGAACGCGCGGGGATCCAGTGGGATCCGAAACCACCGTCATCTGAAGATAGGGAAATTCTGAGTCGAGAGGACACATAATGCCTAAAATTCCGTTGATATTCTTTGGTGAGTAGGAAATTATTTTAACACTGAGCACCAGTGCCTATATGGAGAAAAATGAATGAACACTCAATCCGACCCCCAGAATGAACTCAGTATAATCATGCAAAAAATCTGCGAAATAGCCGAAAAATCCGCTGATGGAGATTACATCTTCCGAGGGGAAAGCAGGGCCTATGGGAAAGTCGGGTCAAGCCTCTACCGCCAATACGAGTATGATGTTGAGGCAGACGATTTTGAGATAGAATTCGTCCAAAAAGAAATTCTGGACGAAGCAAGGAGATATACTGAGAAAACGGACGAACTTGAAATCCTGATTGAACTCCTTTACCACGGTGGTACAACTAACCTCATTGAATTCACAACTGATTCTCACATCGCACTTTTCTTTGCCTGCGACAGTTCACCTAGTGAGGATGGCAGGGTTATTTTGCAAAAAAGAGACTCGGTAGCGGGTTACCTCAGACAGCCACATGGGCCAAAGAATCGGATTATTGTCCAGAAACCAGTGTTCCTTCAACCGCCCAAGGGCTTCATTATCCCAGATGAGGTAATCACTATTCCGACTAACCTCAAATTACCCATGCTGGAGTATCTGCGCAAGTCTCATGGCATCTCTACAGAAACTATCTACAACGATCTCCATGGTTTCATCAGAAACTGGGGTATACATAAGAGTGCCTACACACAATTTCATAGGGGCAAAACCTGTCGAAAGAGAGCAGACGCGGTGCAGAATTGGGATGAAAAACTGAAGTGGTATGAACGGGCCATTGTACATTATACTGAAGCATTGGAACTGAAACCTGATTTTCCCGAAGGCTATAACAATCGGGGTTCTGTTTACGCCGATGCAGGCGATTTTGACAGGGCTATCCGAGACCATACTGTAGCAATAAAACTGAAACCTGATTATGCCGCAGCCTATAATAATCGTGGTATTGTTTACTTTCACAAACGCGATTTTGACAGAGCCATTCACGACTACCGAAAGGCTATAGAACTAAAATCCGATTATGCCTCAGCGTATAATAATCTCGGTGCTGTTTACAGCAAACGAGGAGAGTATGAGCGTGCCATTCAGCACTATAACACGGTGATAAAACTGAATCCCGATTTTACCGAAGGGTATAACAATCGCGGCATTGCTTATTACGACAAAGGCGAGTTTGATAAAGCTATCAAGGACTTTGACACAGTTATAGAACTGGATCCCAATGATGCAAAAGTCTATTCCAACCTCGGGACCGCTTACCTGCGGAAACGCAATTTTGACAAAGCTATCGAAAACCATAACATGGCGATTGAACTGGATCCAGGCTTCGCTGGATTCTATAGCAATCGTGGTGAGGCGTGGTTACCTTTAAAACAGTGGGAAAAAGCGAGAACGGACCTGACTTTTGCAAGAAACGCGGGCGTGGATATCGTTGCTTTATTTCATAACGACTATGAAAGCATTGAGGACTTTGAGCAGAAGAATGATATTCGGTTGCCAGAAGACATAAAGGCAATGTTGAGGCAGCAGTAAGTCTAAAACCCGCCGAATAGGGAGCATAGTGAAGTGGGAACGCATAAACCTAATGATACCGAGTCATATTACAAGCGTGGCATTGCTTACTACAAAAAACGTGAGTATGATAAAGCCATCGCAGACTTTAGCGAGGTCATAAAACGCGAACCCGATCATGCCGAAGCATATTATAATCGCGGCAATACTTATTGCGATGAGGTCGATTTTGACGAAGCCATTGCAGACTATACCAAGGCGATAGAACTCAGGCCCGATTATGCCGAAGTCTATTACAAGCGTGGTAGAATTTACGCTGAGTACGATGCCTATGACAAAGCCATTGACGACTTTGGTATGACAATAAAGTTTGACCCTGAACATTCTGATGCACATGGTTATCGCGCTGACCTTTACCGTGATATAGGCGAATATGGCAAAGCGATTGAGGGGTATAACATGGAAATGGAACTCCGCCCCGATGATCCCGAGATCTATTATGATCGCGGTGAAGTTTACAGCAAAAAAGGTGAGTATCACAAATCCATTGAAGATTATAGTGAAGCGATAAAACTGATCCCAAGTTTTACGGAGGCTTATGTTGAGCGAGGTTTTGCTTACTTCCGCGTAGGCAAATTTGAGTCTGCTCTTCAAGACTATGACAAGATCCTGGAACTCGAACCAAGGTTTACTAAGATCTATGCTGTTCGCGGCATAATGTTATTGCATATAGAAGAGTGGGAAAGTGCTAAATTGGACCTAACTTTTGCCAGAAATTTAAGGGTAAATGTTGTTACTGAATTTCATAAGATTTACGAGAGCGTTACTGACTTTGAAGAAAAAAACGATATTCAATTGCCTACGGATATCGTTGCGATGTTGGGGAGACAGTAGAATTGGGATCTTGATGTATGACTCCGAATTCTCTGTTTTTGTGTTGATATACGGTACATGGTTGTGGTATGCTGATTGAATAACTAAATGATAGGGATGGAGACCGATTTATGTCACCGAATGAAATTCTTGAATGGTTTGACCAAACACCCATTGATAAAATGTGGTCGTTTGATGGCTGTAAGCCATCGGATACTGGAAAATGGACACATGGCTATCACCGCTACCCTGCTAAGTTTATTCCGCAGCTTGTGGAGCGTTTGATGGATACCTACATCACCAACGGGAGCGCGTCTGTGAACGATCCGTTTATGGGATGTGGGACGACCGTTGTGAGTGCTATATCGCGCGGGTTTCACGCAAGTGGTACAGACATCAATAAAGTTGCCCATTTGGTGGCTGGCACAAAAGCAATAGCAATTCGGCCCGATTATCTGGAAGAAAAGGTTAAACAATTTCTTTCAAAAATTTGGCATCCCGAAGATGGACACACTTTTTTTCCCTGTAATCAGGTAGAGCCTTACATTCCAGAGAAGCACTTGGAGAGGATTGATTATTGGTTTACAGAAGCGGCGCGGAATGAATTAGGAAAGATCCTAACATTAATTCGTAGTGAAACCGATTTGGATGTTCAGTCCTTCTTACTTGTCTCCTTTAGTCACATACTCAAAACGTGTTCAATTTGGAGTCAAGCTAGTACTAAACCGACACGGGATTTGAAAAAACGTCCTACACTTCCTTATGATGCTATCAAAAGACACCTTTTAAAAATGCTAAAAGGGAATGCGGCATTTTACGGTGTTGTGCCCTTACAGGTTAAAGATAACCCTGATAACTATCTAAACATCCAGATAGGTTCTGCTAAAGCACAGCCCGTTCCAAATAGCAGTGTTGATCTCATTGTGAGTTCAAGTCCTTATGTGACAAGTTACGAATACGCCGATCTGCATCAGCTCTCAACACTCTGGTTAGATTTAGCCGATGACCTTAAAGCGTATAAGAAAGAGTTCATTGGCACCTCCTACAAGCGGTACGAAGGCAAGCCGCTATTGAGTCAAATTGCCTCCAATATTGTTGATAAAATGGTCCCCAAAAGCAGAAGCAAGGCGAAGGAAATTGAAGCTTTCTTCATTGACATGCAGGAAGTTTTTAACGAAAGTTTTAGAATTCTGAAACCAGGGGGTAGATGTTGTTACGTCATCGGCAACACAAAGTTAAAAGGTGTTGATATACTTAATGCTGAAGCATTTGCTGAGTCCTTGCAATACTCGGGTTTTAAACTTGATCGGCTCATAAAGCGGGAAATCCCACTGAAGATCCTCCCACAGAAAAGGGACGAGAAAACGGGACGATTTGCTAGCAAGGATAAGGCTGATTCCGAAGCATATCCAACGGAATATATTGTAATTGGGTTAAAGGAATAGTAATCATGAAATTTGATGATTTGAAAGATATGTACAGTGAGACGCAATTGATAGAAGGGGAAGAAGCCTATAAAGCGGTTTCCCAACTTTTACAGGATGCTAAAGAACGTCATAAGCAGGACTTCTTGAGGGACAGACCCGATGGAGACCATGAACAGAGTTGGCGGGCTTTCAAGGGAAAAAATTTTGAAAAATTGATTCAACATATTATTACTGAGTCAATTGAAGCACTTGGACTTAAGGTAATCAATGGCAATCAATTAGAACGAACAATACGTCTTCCAAATGACCTTAGACAAGTTAAGAAAAATTTGCTTATAGATTTTGGAGAATTTGGATGCCATCTACCTGATGTTGATATTATCGTCTATAACCCTGAAAATCTTAGGGTAATTGCTTTAATCTCAAGTAAAGTCACATTGAGAGAACGGATCGCGCAGACAGGTTATTGGAAACTCAAACTTTTGGAACAAGAAGATACGGAACATATCAAGGTTTATTTTATAACACCTGATGAGGACGGGACCTTGACCAGTACATATCTTCCAAAGAAGGGACGAGCCATTGTAGAAATTGACCTTGACGGCACCTACGTCCTGACAGAGGCAAATCTTGAAGAAAGCGACAAAGTCAAACTTTTTGAGCATTTTATTCAAGATTTTAAGCAACTCCTAGTATTCTTTCAACTTTGAGTTTGAAGGTAAAGTTTATTGACTTTTCGGTC
>VYCT01000228.1 GCA_009843785.1 Candidatus Poribacteria bacterium
GGTGCGGTTTTGCGGTGTACTCACCCAAATGCGATCTGCATTCCTAACCGCACCTACCATGTAAAATGACCAAAAAACGAAGGAGGTTGTATGGATAAACCCAAAATAAAATGGAGTTCTATAATTGTTGTTGATGTTCTTCTCGTCAATATAGCGTTTCTATGCGCTTATCTAACCAGTCTGCAATTCGGGTTTGACTTTTTAGAACAGTCAACGCCGCTCTTCGCCATATTGCAGAGTGTAGACGTAACCCCCACTCAACATTTTTTGGGTGTCGCCGCTGTCGTCACGATAGTCCGCATCGGTTTTTTATTGGGGTTTAATCTCTACAAGCCAATGTGGCAACACGCCGCTGTACAGGAATTCCGCAAACTCACTGCCGCAATTATATTAGCCACTGTAGGGCTCATCGGGGTGTCTATACTACTGGAGATCGCTTGGGTATTATTCTTGATTGATGGATTCTATAACTTCGCGCTCATCGGATTTACCAAATTCTCTAAGCAAATCCTTCAAAAGGATAGACGCGTGGTCGTCACGAGTTCCCCGAACACCAAAGGTTCAAACGCTATAGATGCCATATCAAGCCTGCCCGCCCGAAAACCGCCGACGAAAGTCCTTATTGTCGGCGCAGGTGAAACAGGGATCGGTGTACTCCGCGAACTCAGGAACCATCCTGAAAAAGGGTATGTACCGATAGGCTTCATTGACGATGCACCCCGTAAAGTCGGGAGAACCGTCGCTGGGCTTGAAGTACTCGGCACGACCCGGGACCTAACGTATATTACTCGGAAGCGGGAAGTTGACGAAGTCGTCATCGCTATCCCGTCGGCACCCGGCGGAAAAATCCGAGACATTATTCGGCAGTGTGAATATCGCGGATGCCAGTTCAAGATTGTCCCTAACATTCACGCGATCCTTGAAGGGCGCGCGAGTGTCAGTCAGATTCGGGAAGTCCGATTTGAGGATCTGCTAAACCGCTCTATCTCGCAAATGGACATCGCCGAAGTTTCCAAATATCTCTCCGGTAAACGCGTGATGGTCACAGGTGCCGGCGGGTCTATCGGGTCCGAACTCTGTCGGCAGGTCGCGAAACTCGATCCTGAACTCCTTATCCTTTTCGGGCGCGGTGAAAACAGCATCTATCACACAGATATAGAACTTCGAGAGTTTGAACCCGAACTGAACCGCGCTTTGATCATCGGTGACATCCGAGATAACGCCAAGGTCTCCCAAATTACGCGCAAATATCGACCACATATTATCTTCCATGCCGCGGCACACAAGCATGTCAAGTTCATGGAGAATCATCCGGACGAAGCCGTGAAAAATAACATTCTCGGTACACAAAACCTGATTGATGCCGCGATTAAACACAACGTAGAGGCATTTATCCTCGTCTCGTCTGATAAAGCGGTGAATCCGACGAGCGTTTATGGGGCTTCCAAGCGCGTGACGGAAAAATTGATCCAGTGTAAGGCGCGACAAAACGCGACGCGGTTTATCGCGGTCCGCTTCGGCAACGTTATCGGCAGCCGAGCGAGCGTCCTCCCTAATTTCAAACGGCAGATTGCTAAAGGCGGCCCCGTCACAGTTACACATCGCGAAGCAACTCGCTATTTCATGACTATTCCTGAAGCCGTCCAACTGCTCATTCAAGCCGGTGTTATGGGAAATGATGGCGAAATTCTGATGTTGGATATGGGAGAACCTATTAAAATTCTGGACCTCGCACAAGACCTCATCCGACTCTCTGGGCTTGAGGTGGACAGAGACATCAAAATCGCATTTACAGGGTTAGAACCCGGTGAAAAGTTATATGAAGAACTCCTAACACCGCAAGAAGGCGTTACGGCAACGAAGCATCAGCGGATTTTCGTAGCACAGTTGGAAGAGATTGAAGAACGCCAACTCCTCTCCCAGATTCAAGAACTCTCGCAGCTCGCCGATGCACTCGATTCAGAAGGGATTGTCACCAAATTCCAGGAGTTGGTGCCGACATATCAACCGAACCGCGCATTCATTACAGAAACGGATACCGAGAGCGGGTCTGAGATTATTCAGTTCCCCTCCGAAACGAAAACCGCCAGTGTCAACCGTCGGTAGCCCTATAAGGTAGGGGAATCGCATGCCGCAAACCGATGTTATTATCGCACCGAAGCAGGCTTGGGTGAAACGAACGTTTGATCTCGGAGTTGCGATGATCGCACTCCTGCTGCTGTCTCCTCTTTTTTTTCTCGGTAGCCTGCTCGCAAAGCTGCAATCCAAGGGACCTGTGTTCTATAAAGCGAAGCGGGTGGGTAAAGACGAAACCCTCTTTGAAATGTATAAATTCAGGACGATGGTCGTCAACGCAGATACACTCGGCGGCAGCTTGACAACCTATCGCGACACACGGATCACACCCATCGGTAGGTTTTTGAGGTGGACGAAACTTGACGAACTGCCAAACTTAATCAATGTTATCAAAGGAGAGATGAGTCTCATCGGACCGCGTCCGGAGGCACCTAACTACGTTAAATACTACACGGAAATACAGAAACAGGTGCTGCAGGTGAAGCCGGGGATGACCGGGCCCTCGCAACTCGCGAACCGTGATGAAGAGGAGAAACTCAAAGGGCAGCGGGATGCAGAGCATTACTACATCACTGAGTTAATGCCTAAAAAACTCGCCTTGGATCTTCACTATGTCGCAACACAGAGCATCGTATCCGATATAGGATGGTTGTTAAAAACCTTTTGGGTCGTTATCGTGAGACGATAAACTATCATCATACCCTCGGCCCGGTAGGTGCGGTTTGGAACCGCACCGGGTTTAGACCTAAACCTTGCATGCCAAAAGTCCTCTTGAGTCCTGTAAGGTTCATTTGCTTGGGTATGTTTTCAACGTTCGTGTAGCAGTTTTAAAACCTTTAATCACCCCGATGCCGCTAAAACGCATCGAAAACCCGATTTTGACAACGGAAAAATCGGCGCGAAAACCCAATAATTAAAGATATGAAGAATAGACGTGTTTTTATTATCTTAGGCACTATCGTCGGCTTGTTTTTCTTGATGCTTATTTTATTGCGTTCTATGGGCGGTAGCGCATCAATGGGACAGAAAGTCGCTGTGATAGATATTACAGGAATTATCACCAAATCCGATGCGACGATTAAACTCATTCACGCTTATCGCGATGACCCCAGTGTCAAGGCGATTGTTATGAGAGTCGATTCACCCGGCGGCAGTGTCGCCCCTGTCCAAGAGATCTATACGGAATTGGAAAAGATCGAAAAGCCGATAGTCGCCTCAATGGGAGGGAGTGCAGCATCAGGCGGCTATTATATCGCCTGCGCCGCTGACACAATTTTCGCAAACCCCGGCACATTAACCGGTAGCATCGGCGTTATTATGCAATTCACGCGGATGAAAGGCTTATACGACAAAGTCGGATTAGAACATCAAGTCATTAAGAGCGGTCAATTTAAGGACACCGGCTCGCCTTTCCGTACGCTGACAGAAGAGGAGCAGGCAGTACTCCAAGCCACTGTCGATGATGTTCACAATCAGTTTGTGGATACGATCGCTGAGGCACGCAGTAGCCTTTTAACGCGTACCGAAGTCGTCGAACTCGCGGATGGACGGATTTTCTCTGGGAGGCAGGCGTTGGATTCAAAACTGATCGACCAACTTGGCAATCTACCGGACGCGATTAAAATCGCTGGCGAACTCGGCGGCATTGAGGGCAAACCTAAGGTGCTACGTAAGCAGAAAAAAACATCGCTGTTTGAACAACTCATCGGTATTAAACAGATGCCCCCTTTCGATGAGATGTTTAGTGCCCCCGGTGTTACCTTCCGTTACCAAATGAACCTTGGCGACTAAATTCTCTGTATAATGAGACACGAAGATGGATGACACCTACCAAGTTAACCCAGACTGGAGAAAACTTGCGCGTCAAGTTGTCAAGCCGCAACAGATTGTACTGGTGATAGGCGCGACCGATGCAGGAAAATCAACATTTTGTCGTTTTTTAGCGGATTTCGCACTCGCAAAAGGATTCAAAGTCGCTTGTGTAGACGCAGACACCGGTCAGTCCCAAATCGGTCCGCCCACCACAATCGGTGTGAAGTCCTTCGGACCACGAAATGAAACCCAATTACCATCAGCGCAAGAACCGATTTTGGAACGCGAACAAAACCGAGCAGAAAAAGATATTGTATTTGATGGCACTGCGGACCGTCTCTATTTCGTCGGTGATGTGTCGCCGAATGGACATTTCCTTGAAACCCTCACTGGTGTCCGTCTGATGGTAGATAGCGCACGGGAAGCCGATGCCGATTTCATTATTGTTGATACCACCGGCTATGTTCATGATCCCCCCGCAGTCATTCTCAAGCAGCATAAAATTGAAATCATTAGACCCAACCACCTTGTATGCATCGGTCGTTCTACCGAATTCGAGCAGATAACGGCGTGCTACAGTCAACAAGCGTGGCTCAATATTCATTATCTCTTGCCACACCGGAGCGTCCGATTGAAAAGCGGTCATCTGCGAAGTCGGCACCGAAAGCACCGATTTGACATGTACTTCTCTGAGAGTCGCATGCAACAGCTCCCTTTTGAACAGATTCGTGGGGGACGCACTCCCTTTTTCATAGGGCGACCCGCAAATGAGAAAGAGTTAGAAATCCTCTCTGGGCTCGCGGAAACGCAAGTTCACTATGCTGAATGGGGAAATCGTACCTTATGCTGTATTGTGTCGAAACATCTTTCCAAAGCAACGATCACCCATATTAAAAATTATTTAAGTTTGACGCGCGTTACAGTCGAGGTCTCTACCTACTTTAAACGCCGCTTGGTTGGATTAATCGACAGTACAGGTAAAACTTCTGCCATCGGTATCATTGAGGCTGTGGATTTCCAAAAGCGAGAACTCAGCATCCGTTGCAAAACTGATGCTGTAAAGCAGGCGTGTGCGGTTCAATTTGGCGATTATCGGTTAAGGTCAAGCAAGTAGACTGAGGTGAACCGAACGGAACCCAACATCAGGATTAGGCATGGACAAAGAACCCCTCACAAAGAACCCACTCTTTAAACGATTTGTGCGGTATCATACCCCTTATACGGGTTCCATTCTCTTGGCGATGGCTTTCGCATTGGTGGGGGCTGTGTGTGACTTAGGTGTCCTTCAACTTGTTTTGCATGATGCGGTTAACGCTCTTGAAGCTGTCAGTGGCAATTCGTTTGACGAACCTGTATCTGTCCGTTACTTCCAGCGCGAGGGCAATGAAGGAATGTTCGCTTTTGATGGTTTTGAGGTGGTATTAGTAGATGCTGACGATGCCCTCGAATACTTTTTATGGATACTCGGTGGAATGCTTATGCTCGTTCTCATCAAAGGTTTTTTTGTTTACGGCAACGATTATGTGATGGCGCGTGTCGGGCATAAACTCGCCTTTCGGTTACGGAATGCCCTCTACGAGCGAATTGTTTCTGCACCCTTAGGCGTTTTACGCGAAGAACGCACCGGCGACCTCATGACACGTATCACGGAAGATGTTCGAGTCTGGCAGACGCTTGTTGCCGCGATGGCAGGTATCATACGGGCTGTTGTTCTTGTTGTCTCTTTCGTTTCTGTGATGCTAATTGATAGTTTCAAACTTACCTTCTTTGTTTTATTGCTCCTACCGCTGCTCGCTTATCTGATTACGCTTGTTGGTAGGCGAATTCGTAGTGCCAGCATAGAGATTCAACAGCAGAGTGCAGACATCTATTCACAACTCAAAGAGACATTTTCCGGAATCAAAATTATCAAAAGTTTTACATCTGAACAGACGGAAACAGAACGTTTCCGAACCATTAATTGGAGTCAATACTGCTCAGCGATTCGGCGTGCCCGTTTCGCAGCACTCCTCCCCCCTCTGATTGAATGGTTGGGGGCTATTGGGATTGCAACGGTTTTTGGGTTATGCTGTTGGCAAGTGATTAATGGCCAGCTTTCTATAGGGTGGTTCATCAGTTACATCGGTATGGTAAGCTACATGTTCAAACCGATTAAGACGATTGGCAACGTCAACACTGCTTTACAACAGTGCCTTGTTTCTGCAGAACGCATTTTTTATCTCCTCGATTTCAGAACTGAGACAGGTCAGCAAAATAGGGCAGGCGAGCGCGACTTACCTACCATAAAGTCGACAGACGGTATCGAACTCCAGAATATCCACGGATCCGTCACATTCCAAAACGTCACCTTTGCTTATTCGCAAGACTCAGAGACCCAGCAAGCACCTTTCAAACCTGTTATTGATAACGTAACTTTTGAAGCGGAACCGGGAGAAGTCGTCGCACTCGTCGGCCCGAGTGGCAGCGGAAAGACGACGCTCCTCAACCTTCTGCTGCGTTTCTATGAAGTCAATTCTGGGAAGATTTTGATTGACGATGTACCTATTTCTGAAGTAAAACTTGCGTCGTTGCGACAAAGTATTGCACTCGTCCCACAGGATACTTTCCTCTTTGACGGGACGATTCTCGAAAATATCGGTTATGGCTGCCCGGGGGCAACCGATGCGGCGATCGTTGCAGCGGCACAGAAGGCAAACGCGCACGAGTTTATCACAAAAATTCCCAAGGGATACGCGACACCCATAGGGGAGGCAGGCGTGAAACTCTCCGGCGGCGAACAGCAACGCCTCTCTATCGCGCGTGCACTCCTAAAAGATGCACCGATTCTTGTTTTGGACGAAGCCACATCTTCACTCGATACGCAGTCTGAAGCACTCATTCAAGAATCGTTGACAAACCTCATGGAAGGGAGAACCAGTTTTATTATTGCGCACCGGCTATCAACCGTTGTCCGGGCTGATAAAATTCTTGTTATCAAAGATGGAGAGATTTTGGAAACTGGAACACACCAAACACTTTTAGCGAAGGGCGGGTTGTATAAAAAATTCTCTGAGATACAACTCAGTTAACTGGTATTGTAAGCACTTTTGGCAACTGTATCCGTTTCCTACGGAGAGATAGAAATACTGTTAACCCGTTATAAAAAATCGTACGCGAATTATTTCATAGAAAAAAATGCACTTTAGGTAAACCTCTTGTGTTATGTTAACGTCACATATAATAGAAGAAAAGGGCAGGGCTATTAAGTATTTTAACCCAAGTTGCTACTAACGAATGTTAGTGTTTTGGCTTAAGAAACACCCAAGCAAAACGGTATTTCAGCGGATTTCCAAAGCCTTTTTCAAGTCATTTCTTCACCCGGTAGGGGTGGTATCGCTTCGCAGTGAGAATAGAAACTATTGCTTTGTCACGCCAGAGTTGATGGGTACAAAGATCGCGAGCACAGCTCGCTCCTACCAGCAGAGGTGTTTGGTTCTGGAAATAGGTATGTGAAGAAAATATTTTTTACCTATCATTTTACTGTTGACAGAACACTATAGCGAGTTACGGAAACCCGCGAAGAAGTTAATCAAGCTGCTTAATTGCGTCCTTTTTTGGTGATAGCACCTGCGAGATCGGATTCGCGATAGACGGCTTCAGAGAGATCGACCTCGTATAGATATGCATCTTTGAAGTTAGCACCAAGCAAAACGGTACCTTTCAGTTTGATTTCGCCAAAAATTGCCTCTTCAAGGTTCGCATTCTCAAAACTGGTGAGTGATCCGAAAGGGCCCGGCACCTCGCATTTCGGGCAGCCGAGAGTCGCACGGCGCAGGTCGGCACGCTTGAAGTTTGTGCCACAGAGTAGACTTCCACTCAGGAAAGCACCGCGTAAGTTCGCCGCCTCAAGGTTCGCGTCCGTTAAATTACAACCGACCAGGTAGGTTCGATGTAACGTGGCACCTGAAAGGTCAGCACCGGCGAGATTCGCATCGTTGAGATTCGCTTCTGTTAAGTCCGTATTCCGTAGGTCGGTACCGCTCAAATCTGCTGTCGATAGATCAATACCCGCGAGCGATTGATTCGCTAAATCAAGGTTCGCAAGATTTTCACCAGAACAGGATTCACCGGCTTGGCACCTTTTTACAATTTCGGCTTGTGTGAGCTGAGCCATTAACTACCTCCAATGGTTATACCGAGTTCGCTTTATCTTTGCGTCTATGCGACTTCCTAAACTTGCAGGCTAATCTTATAGTAGAGCCCGTAATTATTTACACACATGGGGGAACCGTAGGGGTTGGGTTACCCAACCCCTACGACGAGCGAAAAGTGTAAACTTATTTTCGGATTTTACTATAAAATAGATCAGATGATTACTCTTAATAGCATACCACATACCTACTAAAAAGTTAAACCTTTTTTCATAATTTTCGCTATGTAGGACAAATTCAAAAACACTTCGGTCTGGCGATCGATACTACAGTGAGGTGGGGACATGAGAAACTATTACCCGGCATATCCGGTAGAACCTGAATTTTTTGCAGAGGAAGAGGAGAAGGATGAGGATCCAGTAGAAGCACCAAGGGATGAAACCTTCGCATACCTACAAAAGATAGCCAAGACACCTTTGTTGGATCCTGAACAGGAGACCGCACTCTTTGAAAAATACCAAGAGGGGCTCCGGATGTTCACCACTAAATTAAATGAATTTCCGAAATGGATGTTAGCCTCACTTAACATCGCTGAAGAAAATGCGCCAAACAATACACACAAATTTGAACCGCCGCAATCGGAACACGGGTTAATTATAAGCCACATTCGCGCCGAAATCCAAGCACTCGGTGTTTTGTTGGACAAGTTAGAGACAAAGGCGAAATTACTCAAGCAAGCACGGTGGAAAATTTTTGAAGGGAACTTACATCTCATAAAAAAATATGTTGACGAAACCTCGCCTCCTGAATTAATGCAAGCAGGGGGCCTTGGACTCTTGAAAGCGATTGACAATGGCGATACAAAACGCGGGGCGGAATTCCGAACTTATGCCCGGCAAACCATCCGGCGCAGCATTACTGCATTTAACGAAAAAGTAGCGAAATCGAGGCAACAGCCACGTGAGATGCCACTTACGGAAATACCACCGGTACGCGACTTCGCGCGTGTCCCACTGACATCTTTTGACGCGGAGCAGGAATGCCACGCTTTTCAAGAGTACGACGTTATTCGTTGTGAGATTGAAACACTCTTGGAGGAATTACCACCCGAGATGTTACCCAACGGGACCGCTACGCGTTCCCTACGCGCATTACGGTTCGTTCTTGAAGACTTGCGAAACGAGTTCGCACATATCAAGTGGTTAGCCGATCAATTGGAGACAGCCGATCAAATTACACACGGCACGAAACTGAAAATCGTTGAAGCGAATCTCCGCCTCGTCGCCAGCATCGCGAAGCAACATCACTTCAGCAAAACATCGTTAACCTTCCTCGATTTGATGCAGGAAGGCAGCCTCGGATTGATGCGCGCCGTGGATAAGTTCGACCATACGCTCAAATTTCGATTCAGCACTTATGCGACATGGTGGATTATGCAGTCCATCAAACGCGCACTCGATCAACAAGGGCAGATGATCCGTGTTCCCTGCTATATCGGCGAAGCCCGACGTGCCATTAAACAGGCGCAGTCGGACTTGACGACCGAACTCGGACGCGAACCGACAACAACTGAAATCGCAAGCGCTGTTGAACTCACTGAAAAAAAGGTCTCTGAAATTTTCAACGCGACGCGGGATCCTGTACCGCTTGACGCACCCATTAATGAAGATTCCCCGGACGGTTCATTTTCTGAACTCATTCCGGATCAATCTCAAATTACACCCGAAAACTATTTGCTCGATTACGCCAAAATTGAGGTGATCACTGAGATCCTCAACCGGACGCTCAACCCACGTGAAACACAAGTCATCATCTTACGGTATGGGTTGATTGATGGCACTGAATACACACTGGCGGATATCGGTGATAAACTCCGAATCAGTCGCGAGCGCGTGCGGCAAATAGAGTCTGAAGCCATTTTCAAACTCAAACGCCACGAATCTAAAGAATTGCTCCAAGAATTGCTTCAGGTTTCTTAACTATCTTTGCAGAGTAGTAGGCACGCGCCGTGTGCCGTCACATGGTAGTAGACACACGCCGTGTGTCGCCACTACACAACACCAAAGATCCAAAAAAGGTAGAACCACGTTGAAGATTGCGTATTTTGACTGCTTTTCGGGTATCAGCGGCGACATGACACTCGGTGCTTTGATTGATGTAGGCGTGCCGCCCGAAGTAATTACAGATGGATTGGTGCCCCTCAAACTTGATGCTGAGTTCAGTCTTCGCTTTGAAAAATCCGTAAAACACGGCATCACCGGCACACGGGCGGTTGTAGAGGTGCATCCAGCGCACACGCCTTCACACGAGGCAGCGGCGCAGCACACCCATGATCACGGGCATTCTCACCAGCATCATGAGCACGGACCGAGTCGCCACCTCTCCGATATTTTCAAGCTGCTTGACGATAGCGATGTGGATGCTGAGGTTCGGGATACCGCAAAACGCGTCTTTGATCGACTCGCGGAGGCGGAAGCAAAAGTTCACAATACAACGAAAGATAAAGTGCATCTCCACGAAGTCAGCGGGATCGATTCAATCGTAGACATCGTTGGGTCAGTCATTGGGCTTGCACACTTGGATGTTGATGCGGTTTACGCGTCCCCACTCTCTCTCGGTAGGGGTTTCGTCCGGTGCGCCCACGGACTTATGCCTGTCCCTGTCCCCGGCACGATGGAACTCCTACGGGGTGTGCCGATCCATCAAACCGACATCCCGAAGGAATTGGTCACGCCGACGGGCGCGGCACTCATTACGACGCTATCACAGGAATTCGGGGTTATGCCGCAGATGCGGCTCGATCGCGTCGGATATGGTGCTGGGACCCGTGACCTTGAACAACGTCCAAATCTCCTCCGCCTCTGTCTCGGTGAAAAAACGTCCGACATCAATTCAAAGACGCACCATCATCACACTGAAACGGACAGTGTTGATATTATTGAAACCAATGTAGACGATATGTCGCCAGAGATTACCGGTTATGTTACCTCCCAACTCTTTGAACACGGCGCGCTTGATGTCTTTCTCATCCCTATCTTCATGAAGAAGGGTAGACCCGCGACACAAATCACTGTGCTAAGTCCTGCTGCGCGTCGTGACAAACTCATCGAACTCCTCCTCACCGAAACCACGACTTTCGGTGTTAGACTCTCTTCCGCCGATCGGATCAAACTCCGTCGTGATTTTGTCCAAGTCGAAACGCAGTGGGGCGCGATCCAAGCCAAGCGCGGGTATCTCAACGGCACACTTATCAAGACTGTCCCTGAATATGAGGACTGCAAACGCCTCGCCGAACAAAACAACGTCCCACTCCGACAAGTCTATACCGAAGCACTCAGCAACCTCGGTTCTATTAATCCAGTAGATCAACCCGAAATTTAACCCTTCATTTGTCTCCTCTCAGTTTACTTTTGATGCTGCGTGTACGCGCGCAAGAGAAAACAATCTTTTTCATAGATCAGAAAGAGTTGTTATACCAGCGGCATACCTAAATTCTGCTTCTCAGGAGGTCTATAATTGACATGATGAAAATTGATCACGGTGACGTTACAACGTGGGCACTTCCAGAAAACGCGATTGCCCGACTGGGTAGAGGAAGAGTAAGAGACGTAGCATTTTCGCCGGATGGTACCCATCTCGCCGTCGCAACGGATATTGGACTGTGGTGGTATGAACTCGCCAAAATGCAGCCAGTTGCGTTATGGGAAACCCAAAGAGGGATGGTTTCTGCTGTCTCCTTTTCCGACGATGGGCAATGGATTGCTACTGGCAATGCGGATGGCATCGTTAAAGTGTTGGATACACAAAACCAGCACTGTACTATAGAAATAGGACAACGAGAGAGATTCAACCGTGGAATTGCCCAGCTTAGATTTTCACCGAATGGACAACACTTTGCTGCATCGCGTTACCACTTCGCTCCTATTTCTGTCTGGTCTGCAAAAACAGAAGTACCTATTGTAAATTTCACTATTAAAGAACCGAAAACAGGATATGGCTTTCTCCGTTTCCCAATCTGCTTTTCACATGACGGAACGTGCCTTGCATATCTGTCTTGCGATAACGAAATTTCAGTGAGCCAAATAGCAACCGGCGAGCAAATCGCACGCTTCATCGTGCACTCGCCCCGAGTAGACAGTCTCATTTTTTCACCGTGTGGACAGTTCCTCGCTGCTGGTATACGAAAAAGAAACGACGAGAGTCAAACCGTTGAAGTTCACATCTGGAATATCCCTAAAGAGACTGTGGAAACGGCTATCGAATATAACGGCTATCAGGTTAGACTCGCTTATTCGTCTGAGAATTCCTTACGGGTTGCTGACATCTGTGAGGATGAGGTGATAATTTGGGATGCATTCGAGAAAGAAAAACTTGATACCTTCAAACACCGTGGATATACCGGCACTGCTCGTTTTTCAGAGGATGGACAACTATTCGCTATTGCAAGTGCGCGCGATTTCCATGTGTGGCGCGCGGACACCCTTGATGTAGCACCCATTTTTCGGCACCTATCCGTCGCTAATTCAATTATCTTTTCTCAAAAAGACAAGATACTGGTGAGTGGATATGGCGAAGGCAGCGGTATCGCTTTCTGGGATATTGCACAAAAACAGGTAAAACGGAGATTCCAAACAAACACAGAGCTAAATAATGCAAAAAGGTGGACCTCCATGGCTCCGTCCGAAGAATTTCTGGCGACCAGTTTCCTCCAAACTATTGAAATTTGGAGTGTTCCGTCTGGCACCCGATTTGCGGAATTTTCTGAGCCTGGGGGTGCTTCCGTTACAGCGTTTTCCCCGACAGGAGAACGCTTTGCCAGCGCAACCGGAGAAGGCATGATTTATGTATGGGATTCCCGACGTTGGGAGAAGCTGCACGCACTGACAGGTCATACCAAATGGATTAGGTCTATCGCTTTTCGACCAGATGGGCAGCAGCTCGTCAGTGTATCTGCAGACAAAACTGCCCAGGTGTGGGATGTTGAGCATGGCACTCCTACTGCTTCGCTACTGTTAACACCTCCATTAGATGCCAACTTATATAAGGGTAATACCGAAGAAATTGAACGCGCACTTGAAGCATTGTCTAAGCGGCGAAAGTCGCGTGACAAAGAAATCTTTGACATTATATTTTCTCCCTGTGGTGGTTTCATTGCTGGTGGCATGGAACGCGAGATTCGGTTATGGGATGCCACTACGTATGAAACCCACATGGTAATATTGCCGCCAGAGGAATCTCGTCGTCCGTTTGCCTTAGCCTTTTCACCTTGTGGACGGTATCTCGCCTCCGGCACCTGGTGGTGGCCTGGGTCTGATAAGGTCTCTATCCGGTTATGGAATGTTACCACCGGCGAAAACATTCACACCTTCTGGGGACACTCCACTGATGTTCAAAACCTCGTCTTTTCGTCAGATGGTACGCTTTTGGCGAGCGGCGGTTTTGATGGCACTGTTCTGTTATGGGATATGAAACCTTATACCGAATTAGGTTAATACATTCCCATTTTCGTTATACCTATCAAAATTAGGACTTACGCAGGTCGCTCTTTTGTAGCATAGGAGACCGTTAGTCTGTGCCCTGAGAACGTCTCTGTTTTTGAGAGTTTATCCGCTGACGAAGTTTCATATCGTCAAAATTGCGTAAGTCCTGAAAATTCCGAAGAAATCAGGCACCTGCGGGTTTACCATAACAGTGCCTGTTTTTATTTAGACTAAGAACGACGCAGGATGGCTAAAAATGAACACTTTAAACAACAAAATCGCGCTTAATCTTGACCGTAATGCAGAGGTTTTAGTCAAAGCCTTCATCGCACCAATTGAGCACACCCTCTCCAATTTCCACGTCGAGTGGGAGGCATTGGCGAATCTACGTGTCGCTGAACCGGAAAAGCAGCATCACGTATCTATTTTTCAAGCATTTCTTCCAGATGAACCGGTTTCAGTGGGCGAGTGCTGGCGGATTGAAGAGACCGGTGTAATGGAGCTGCTTCGACAACTAAATTCTAATCCAAATCTGGATATGCATATGACTTCCGGAGATTCTCTCGGTTTATGGGCATGCCTACGCGCGTACAACGATCAATTCGCCGACATCGCGTTTCGGGTTCATGCGGAGTTTAAATTAGAAGATGGCTGGCTTACGCCTTCGCAGTTTGCCGGAAATCTTATAATTGACCGACTTGAGGGCAAGCTTGCTTGCTTTGAAATGTCCGTCCCTGCAGGCACGGTGAATCTCGATATCGGTTGGAAAGAAGACAAAGAGGCATCTTATTCTATTACGGATGCCGGTTTTTGCTCGCAAATGCAACTCTGTGCTGGGGCGCGAGATGTTACACGGAACATAGAATTTTCAACATCTATCACCCAAGATGAAGCAAAACGCGTGTTAGCAGGACGTTTCTACAAGTCAGAACAAATTAACTGGGTATCCCCATATCAAGCAGTGGAGAGAGCAGCGGCAGAAGTGAAGCTTATTCATGTGATTTCAATAGACGGTCCTTTGGCTGATGAATCCTGCTGAGGGAGCGGCAAAGGCTTGAGGGCAGGTGTCCTCTCTGATGACCGAGTTATCGAATTCTTGAATGAAAACTTCATTAACGTTTGGGTTTCCAATGTCGAATTAGAACGCACGCCCAGAAAACAAGCCTACATGGCACGAAGACGTGAAGAACTATCCAAAACATTTGACAGAACACACCCCTTAGCAAAAGCTATCATGGAAGGGTGGAAAGAACATTCACCTGTGGATTGTTTAGTTATTGCCCCGGAATACGATGTGATGGGCAAACTTCCCCTTAATGACTTCTTTGATGACTGTTTTCAAACTGGTATTCCAGAAGAAGATGCTTACCTTAAGTTTCTTGAGGATTCTTTAGAGGGTAAGTTGCCCGGATTTAACGATGGGAATTCACGGGCTCCTTCAAGTGGTTTGAACGTTGTGCTTAACCGTGAGCAGGCCGAACAAGAAGTACTGGACATCCTTCGGACACCGAGGTACGGCTATCAGGATTATACTGTTGTTGAAATTGATGCGACTGCCTTTGAAGCGGGTGGCACACTCACTATTGATATTCGGATGGGCACTGCAAAACCTGGCGGGTCATTCGATCTGTATGATAGCGATACTGAACTGCCGACAAAAGGTTATCCTGATGACGCGCTTACCTCAGCATGGGACATCCCGTCCGGACAGATAGGAAGAATCCGACATCATTTTGATGAAGGCAAGGTTTTTAAGTTGGGTGCTACCGGTACGTGGTTCAATGAGAAAGGGAGCGTTAACGCCTTTCAAGCAAAAATCTCTGTGGAGGGAAGTTAAGATGAAAACACCACCAAACAAAATTACAATTAATCTTGATGCGGACGCAGATGTATCGGTCAAAGCCTTTATCGCACCGATTGCGCATACTGCAGGCAACTTTCATAAGAAATGGGATGCTTTGGCAAACCTGCGAGCTGCGGAGCCAGAAAAGCAGTATTCTGCTGCTGTTTTTCGTGATTTTCTTCCAATCAAAGCAGTTTCGGTTGGTGAGTGTTGGGAAATTAAACCAGCCGGTGTTCAGAAAATACTGAAACAACTTCACCCCAATCCCTCTCTGGACATGCGTACGGAGATATACGGCATGGAAGAGTGTAAAGGTCTTTGGGCATGCCTACGTGCTCACAACGATCCACTTGTCCACATCGTGTTTCGCATTCATGCGGAATTTGCGTTAGCCAATGGTTGGTTCACGCCTTCCCAGTTTGCTGGACATCTCATTATTGATCGGGCACAAGAGACTCTTGTTTTCTTTGAGATGTACGTCCCTCCAGGCACACTAAACTTTGACGTTAATTGGGAAACGACACTGGAAGGTTGGAACGCTCCGAGATGGATTACAGATTGCGGTTATTGTTCGCAAATGGAACTCCGTGCTGGGACACAAGATGTCCTACAAGGCACCGAATTCACAGAAATAATCACACAAAAAGAAGCCGAACGTCTTTTAATCCAGCAATTCTACAAATCGCAGCGCATTAACTGGGTATCGTTGGAGGAAGCATTGGAAATGGCACCTGCACAACAGAAGCCCGTTCATGTCATTTCACTGGATGGTCCACTCGCCGATGAGGCCTGCTGAGGGAGCGGTAAAAGCCTGAGAGCAGGCGCTCTCTCTCATGACCGAGTCATTAAATTTTTGAACGAAAATTTTATCAATACATGGGTCTCTAATTTTGAATTAGGTAGGAAGCCGAGTGTGCAAGAATACCTTGCCAAAAGATACGCACACGAATCTAAATCGTTTGACACTACCCACCCGTTAGCCCAAGCGATCAAGAGCGGTTGGCAGGAACGCTCGCCTGTGGATTGTCTCGTTATATCCCCTGACTTTGAATTGAAAGGTAAACTCGCTTTGAATAAATACCTCAACGACGGTCACGGCTTAGACGGTGGCAGAACAGCAGCAGAAAATTACCGACTCTTTCTCATTGAAGCCGTGGAAGGGAAATATCCGGGATTTAGTACTGATAACTCTTTCTCTTATCTATTAGATGAGGAAGAAGATACCCCTGAACAGGAAAGTCCTTTCAAACCTTTCTTAAGAGGGTTGGACGTGTTGCTCACCGCTGCACAGCCGACGTTGGAGGTAGTGGACGTTATACGGACTCCGGAGGTCGGTTATCAGGAGTCTACTCTCGTAAAAATTGATGCAACCGCGTTTGAAAAGGGTGGGGTACTCACGATTGACATACGTGTCGGGAGTGCGGAACTCGCAGGTTCTTTCTATTTATACGATAGCGACACTGAATTTCCATCGGAACGCGGGCTGCGATACTATCATTCATTTGCCAATGCGACGGATATTCCGTCCGGTGGAACGGCGCAAATTACGTATCCTTTCTACCGAGGTCAGGTTTTTAATCTCGTAATTGCCTCCGCTGAACGGGTGGATAACAAAGTGTCTGTCAATGCCTTTCAAGCAAGAATTTCTGTAGAGCCAGCGGCAATGAAGGAAAAATAAACTCGTATATGGTGCGGTCACAAACCGCGCCTACCGAATCTAAATGTTGAGACCCCCGTTTTTTTTAAACCTATCGGACAATAACTTTCCTCTTTATAACAACTCAACTTTAACGCTGCATCCATCAAAGGTGCATCCACACGTATGTATAAGTGGAAGTTCTCCAAAAACCCGCTATTTTCCTTAAACTCGATTCTGTCCATACCGAATCTTTTTTGGCTGCTTGTGATCCGATACAGACGCTAACGCGGAACCATCCTAAGGATTATGCGCCTTTTCCGCGCTAAAATTGTATCATTAATAAACAGCGACTTAGTAAACAAAATACACACAGATTACAATCGCTCGGTTTAACCGAGACACTACCGAACACCATAAAAAATGAAACTACAAGATGCTATTGCTGCAGGTATCGCACACCTTGCGCAAAATCGGCTGCGCGCTGGGTTGTCCATTCTCGGTATCTTCATCGGAATTGCCAGTGTGTTATGTATGATGGCTATCGGTGATGGCGCGAAGAAAATTATCGCTGATCGGCTTGAAACGCTCGGCGGGATTGACCAAGTACAGTTACGGAACAACTACGGATATTACAGAAGAGGACGCTGGCACCGAATAACAGAGCGGCTCAAATTCGAGGATGCGCTGGCAATTGAAGCCGAAGTCCCCAATATCCGATTTGTGCTGCCCAAAAATGAACGCTACCGTATCCTCGTTATCAGCCGAGACGGCAGCCAGGCTCGACCTATTCTGGAAGGCGTAACAGCAGACTATGCCCGTGGAATGCATTGGCGTGTCCAAGAGGGAAGATTTATCTCTGAAGGCGATGTTGATCAAGCACTACAAGTCTGTGTCTTGGGGAACAACGTTGCCACAGAATTGTTTGGAGAAATATCCCCAATTGGAGAAGAGGTGAAGATCAAGTTTTATTATTGGCATCGCGCATCTATCCGAGCACGTGTTGTAGGTGTAATGGCGGTAAAGGGTAGAGGGTTTGATTCTACGTGGACACTTGATGATGTCGTTTGTGTGCCTTTGACGACACACCAGCAACGAATTTCAGGTTATGACTATATAGAACGTATTACGATTTTCACCGAAAAGGATGCAGATAAGACAGCAGTTATCGCCTCGGCACGTGCTGTAGTGCGTAAAAAACACCGGAACAGAGATGATTTTGTTCGCCATCGGGTACCCACAGGCGGCGTGAAACGGCTTGCGCATATCCAAAGAGTGATAAAAATTGCTTTGGGAAGCATTGCGGGTTTTTCGTTATTCGTCAGCGGCATCGGTATTATGAATATATGCCTTGTTTCTGTGGCAGAGAAGACGCGGGAAATAGGCCTGCGAAAATCCGTAGGCGCGAAGCGGATTCACATTTTCTATCAGTTTTTGACGGAAGCTCTCTGCCTCTGTTTCTGTGGGGGCGTACTCGGGATCGCAGGCGGTTGGATCGCAGCGCACGGTATGGCACGCCTTGCTGTACGCATCGTGCCGATTGTACCGGAATGGCCCGTTGTGCTCTCTGGGCAATGGGTACTCATTGCTATCGTTTTTTCGCTGTTTATGGGTGTTAGTTTCGGTGTCTATCCGGCAATGCGGGCAGCACGGCTTTCGCCAATTGACGCACTCCGCACCGAAAATTAAATGACCGAAGGCTGATGGCTAACCGCTGATGGCTTGCGTTTGGCATAAATCGCAGGTCCCGCATCGGTAATCCTCATCAATGGATTCTCCGAAATAGTCCCGAATCACGCGCATCCGGCAAGTCGTTTCTAATGCATAACGAATCATCTGATCAATCTGGCTCTGTTTTCGGCGGACATAGTCGCCAACTTCAATCTGTTCATCTGTCAACGTGCTGAGCATTTGGCTATCTTCAAGCAGTTCGATGAGTAATAAGTCCTCCTGCCCCCAGTACTGGATATAACCGTCGCTTTGCAGCTCGGCGAGGTCCTCCATGATGACCTTCGGATTTTGCCCGACGGCTTCGCAAAGTTCCAGAATCGTTTTGACCCCACTTCGCAATTGACGGAGGAGTTCCTGTTGTGCCGCGTCTGCTGGTGCCGTTCCTTCAGCCCAGAGTTCTCGGAATCTCACAGAGAGTTGAGACGGGACATTATACCACCGCTTCAAGAATCCAAGCTTTTCGAGATAACTCAAACTCACGAGAATCTTTGTCGCATTGCCTCCGCTCATCCACTCCAGTTCCTCATTAGAGAGTGTGCGGTACCTATCGCTGCCCTTGAAATTTTCAACGACCTTTAAGAGTTTAAGCAAAAATTGCTTATCCGGTGCGTTTTCTCTGATAAACCATTCGTGTAACCCGCGATCATCGTGGCAGAAAAACAGGACACAGTGTGCGTCCTTTCCATCTCTACCTGCCCTGCCGACCTCTTGACAGTATTCTTCAAGCGTCCCGGTGAGTGTCCAATGCACAATATATCGGATGTCTGGCTTGTCGATGCCCATCCCGAAAGCGTTCGTGGCGGCGACAATATCTAATCCGTTCGCGCTGTTATCGAAAAAGGCTTCTTGCACACGCGTACGTTCCTGCGCTTCAAGTCCAGCGTGGTAGAAATCGGCTCGAAACCCACGCCTTTGGAGAAAATCTGCGATCTCTTCAGTTTCGCGCCGCCGCCCAGCATAGATAATCCCATTTTTCAGACCGGTTGCTGCGGATTCGGCGTTTGCGGTCGCCTGCTCTCTAAGAAATTTTTCAAGTTGTAGATACTTTTCATCGTCGTTTTCATTGTGCTGGACGCTCAGTTTCAGGTTAGGACGCTCAATCCCTTGCGTGAGCACAAGCGGTGTCGGTATATTTAGCACATTGAGAATATCGTCTTGGATCTCTGGCGGTGCTGTTGCTGTGAAAAGTGCAATAACACGCGGATGGAGGGCATCAATCGTATCTTTCAGCGATAGGTAGGCAGGGCGGAAATCACGACCCCATTGCGAGATACAGTGTGCTTCATCTATAACGAACAGTGAAATCGGGAACGCATTCAAGATGTCTAAAAATCGGCGGCTTCGGAGACGTTCTGGAGAGATGTAAAGCAGTTTTATTTCGTTTCGCCGCAGACGTGCCAGTTCATTTTGGTATGCTTCCCACGTCTGTGTACTATTTATGAGCGAGACCGCATCGATGCCTTGTTCGCGTAAAGCATCAACTTGGTCCTTCATCAACGAAATGAGGGGTGAAATGACAACTGTTATACCATCAAGCATCAGTGCCGGGAGTTGGTAACACAACGATTTTCCGTGTCCTGTTGGGAATACAGCGAACACGTTTTTACCCTCTAAAATTGCCGCAACGATCTCACCTTGTCCTTTACGGAAGAACGTATAACTGAAATGGGTATCGAGTGCTTCCAGAAGCGGATCTCGCGGTTCGCAATCTTGTACCGGTTCTACTGCATCAGTTGACTCCAGAATAGCATCTACCTTTTTAAGCAAATCCTGCAAATTTGGCATATTTTTTCGGAATTAGTCGTTTTGGACTTGGAAAAAGTTGTAAAAAAGTGCTTTAA
>VYCT01000093.1 GCA_009843785.1 Candidatus Poribacteria bacterium
ATCTCAGACGATAAAAACCCAAATTTTGTATGAATACACACATTTAAAAAAAAATACATATTGTGTCGGAATTCGCCTCAAATTTTCGTGATTATATGTAACCAAGCATAACTTTATCTCCGAAGAGGTGGGGTGCATAGTCAAGAAAGTGAACGATATTCGTTTAAATCGGCAATTTGTAGAAACGGACGATGAAGAGGAGGCAGATCAACTACTATCTTCACTCGTTAAGGTGTATCGCAAAATCGTTTTTGACGCAGTGGAAAGCCAGAAACGGAATCAGCCAGATACCGTCGTAGACACCGATGCAATCACCAACGACACCTTCCTCAAAGCCCTCGAAAAGCGGAAGCACATCGGAGAACCGGAGAAGTTGGTAGGGTGGTTGGTAACCGCAGCGAAAAACCTAACGATTGATAAGATAAGAAGGGCAGACACCCAGACACGACGCTTACCAACCACACCGCTTGATAGATTTTTTGTCAGCGAAAGAGAGGCACTTTATGATGCATTAATACGCGCGGAAACTGACATCGCACGAACCGAGGCATATCGCTATAGGGAAGAACAACTTCTCCGCCTCCTCACATATATGGATAAGGACCGAGAAATCGTAGTGCTTGCACGTGATGAGCGGCTAAACCCCGCACAAATAGCCGAAAGGGTCGGTTCGACAGCCAAGGCGGTTCAGAAAAGACAGGAACGCCTCATCAAATGGACGAATCCCGTTATGCAGCACTTGGACGCATTGATAGACTGCCTCTTGGACGAGAAAGACAGAAATATTATGGAATGGTACTTCTTGGATCAACAATCGTTCTCGGAGATTAAGGAAGCACTTGGCATCCCTCGCTCTACCGTTGAGGAAACAGTGAAACGTGTGATAAAGGATTGGAAGAAAGCCGCGAAGGACAATCCAGCGGATCCCGTCTCCGCAATGGTTAAGAAGGAGAAATAGTTAAGAAGGAGAGATAACTTTTTAACCCAATGTCAACACAGATTGACTCCTGTTCAATCAATGTTAGCAATCAATTAGGGAACTTCGCAACTGTTGCGAGTTCACCCAAACACTACCGTTTGGATAGACGTTGTATCCGAATGTCAAAAATCTATTTTTTTCTTGACAATTAACCCTTAAACTTGATATGATGATAGGAGAATTCAATGACGAATACATTAGTTTTGAACGTTAATCCCTGTCAGATGCCAAAGTTCAACACGAATTTGCTCAGCGTCATCAGTTTTGTGGTACTGTGCGCGATGATGTTTTTATTCATGAGTTACGTTGTCGAAGCTCATAACACAAATGATCCCGATTGTTTAGCATTAGCAGAGACGGTAGAAGACAAAGTGAATGCTGTTAAATTCGCTGCGGTAGGTGCCACAATAGCAGCTGGGGCGGCCTCATACTCTTGTGGCGTGACTATTAAAGGTCTCATAGTGCCCCCGGTGGCCATAGGTGCCGGAATCGGTTGTATTACCTCCCTTGCAACTTTTGGGGCAGCGGTCTGGTGGCTTGGTGTTAAAAAGAAAGAATTTGACAGAGCCCTTGCTCATTATAATGAGCACTGCCAACCGATTGCCTCGGGAAGCTGCGGCAGCGGCAACTGCTCGGCTTAACACGTTTTGTATAAGAGATGTACACAGTGTACATCTCTTATTCTATCAAGTATATTCCAGTAACAAGGATGATACGAACAAGGAGTTGTCTGATGTCTATGTCAGAGAAAAAAAGACTCAGGATTTTCTGGATAATTCAGATCACGATTACCCTCGTTTTTTTCACGATCGTCTATATAACGATATTCCGTCCATTGGAGAGTGTAAGGAACGCGTGGCAAGATGCCCTTCATGAAAGAGCAGAAGTTTCTGAGAAAAAAAACTATTCAGAAACCGTCGATCCTGTTTCGCTCCCTCCTGTTTCAGATCCGGATGCGGATATTCAGAGAAACGTGACATCGCAGGAGCCGTCGGAAACGAAAAATGGTGTAAACGAGATGTCCCCAGCGCCCCCCCCTGTTGCAAAAGAACAAGACTCACCAGAGAAATCGGTGTCTCCGGTTGAGCAACCGTCTGAGAAAAATAAATTATCACCAGAAGAATACAAGGCATTCGTAGAAGCCGCTGAGGCAGTTTCAGAAGAAGCAAAAGCAATAGAAGCGGAAATGTGGGAAGTTTTCAAGCCACTTCTCCCTCAACTGGTGGCGAGGCTCAATGAATTATCCGCAGATGAACAACTTGCCGTTATTGAACAGATGAGAGCCAATCTACGCGATATCTTCTCATCGGAGGGGACTGTGACAGAATCCACATTAGATGAAATGACAGGTCTCTTTTTCCGTAAAATGGAGGATGAGGGTTTTATCCGCCGTTTTTGAACCGATTTCAGACGGGGGCGGTGGCTTTGAAACGTCCGCTCTCGGAAACCACTAAAATCTTTTTTCACGTGAGGCGGCGGATTCTCCATATCGAGCCCCGCCATGAGGGACATTCAATGAAGGATACCTATTTCCTATACGGTGTTGCTATCCTCGCAATCCTCGGAATTTCTGCCGTGTTCATCGGTTACGCAACCGATACGCTCCCGATGAGCACACCACGGCAGCGCGCCTCCATGGGGGGGGGGGGGGGGGGGGGGGGGGGGGGGGGGGGGGGGGGGGGGGGGGG
>VYCT01000189.1 GCA_009843785.1 Candidatus Poribacteria bacterium
CCTGGGTAGAGATGGTTTCAGGTTAATGTAATATAAACTTTTAGAAATGGTATGATAACCGAAAGATTTTTCATGCCTCGCAGTGAGAGAAAATCGTATTCTCACTGCGAAGCAAACTGATAACCGACCTTTTTTCTATTTTTTTGACAAAAAAAACACACATTTTTGTTGCATTCAGAGATTACAATTTTTGTCGTTGAAATAGTATTGAGAATAGAATGTTGGCGGAACACTTTTTGCTCCTTACAAATTATACGAGGATTTCAAACTTGCCTAAAGATAGAAAATATAAAATGAGAGGACTTCTTAATATGGGTTTGCAGGCTTCACCCGTTGCCGGACACCTTTGTATCGGATACCTGTTGCTCATGATAATCGGTACGGGACTTGCCTTGTGCAATGTCAGTGCTGATAATCATGAAACGCAGCAACTCGTGACAATAACAGGCATTGTTGTAGATAGCAATACCGAAGTACCGCTGCCAGATGTAACAATTAGAGTTACTGATACCCAAATCCGTGTAACAACTGACGAAACAGGTACATTTTCGCTGGAATTACCGATTGGTACTTACAAAATTCAAGCAAGCGCGTCGTTTTATAACACCTATATCGTTCCGGATCTTCAAGTAAAAGCAGGCGAAACACCGGAACCGCTTCGAGTGCTATTGGTGGCACAAGTGGTGAAACTGGATGCGATTAAGATGCCGGTCCAGCTGAGTCAATCCAGTGAGCGTGGGCTGCTTGAACAACGGATGCGTAGCTCCCGCATTGAGGATAGCATCAGTACGGAAGAGATTAGCCGACTCCCGGCATCGTCTGCCGGTGAGGCGATTAAACGGGTGACAGGTGTCAGTATTGTCGGTGGACGTTATGTATTTGTGCGTGGATTAGGCGAACGCTATAGTAACACGCTCCTCAATAATGTCGAAATTCCGAGTCCTGAACCCAACAGACGGGTTGTGCCTATGGATATTTTTCCGGCAAGCCTGCTCGCGAGTCTACAGACAGTAAAGACTTTCTCGCCTGACCAACCGGGTGGTTTCGCAGGCGGTTCCGTCCAAGTGTTCACGAAAGACTTTCCAGAAGAGTTGACGATGTCCCTATCAATGTCAACCGGTTTCAACACACAGGCGACCGGGGAAGAAGGCTTGACTTATCCGGGTGGAGATTACGACTTTTTAGGCTTTGACGACGGTTCGCGTCAACTCCCGAACCTTATTGAAGATCAGGCAGCGGATGTGCCTATCCGAGAGCGTGGCCGTTTTACGCCCGCTGGCTTTACGCCTACAGAGATTCAGGCGTTCGGGCAATCGTTTGAGAATGTCTGGTCTCCAGAACGCCAACCGCTCCCTATCAATCAAGGCTATAAATTGAGTCTTGGGAATAGCAATACGATTTTTGGCAAACAGTTCGGTTATTTGGGTGTCATCTCTTACGGAAACAGCCATAGTTACGGCACACAGGTCCGCAACGCCTTCCGCATCGGTCTAAACGAGACACTCTCACCTGTAACCTCCTACAGCATAGAACAGAGCGATAACGAGGTAGATTGGGGGACAGTCTTAAACACGAGTCTCCGCTTTTCACCGGAACACCTCATCAGCTTACGGACGCTTTTCACACACACTGCCGAAAACGAAACCCGAACATGGGAAGGCTTTAACGCCGATAGAAACACGGATATGCGAAGTACGCGACTCCGATACGTTGAACGGCAACTTTTTTCTGGGCAGTTCGCCGGTATGCATGATTTCAATTTTGGTGAACCTGATCCTGAGTTAGAAGTCCCAGAAGCCCCTGCTGTCTCTATGGAGTGGCGGCTTACCTATTCACGTGCGGCGCGCGATGAACCCGATACGCGCGAGAATATCTACGAAGATAAAGGCGATGGTACCTTCGTATTCCGCGATGTTACACAAAGTGGAAGCCGATTTTTCTTTGATCTTGAGGACGATGAGTACAACGCCCGCGTCGATTGGAAAGTTCGGATTGGAACGGAAGGGTTCTTCAAATTTGGCGGTTTGCTCCGAGACAGAGCCCGCACCTTCGATGTACGCAGATTTAGATTCTTGCCTTCTGACCAAGTAGATGCTACCGTCAATCTCTCCGCCGAACCTGAAATACTTTTCCAAACCCAAAATATTGCCCCGCGTGTTTTTGAATTGCGCGAATCCACGCGTTCTACTGATAACTACTTGGCAGATCACAACATCTATTCGGGTTACATGATGCTGGATTTACCGCTTTCCGCGAAATGGCAGGTCATGAGTGGGGTCCGATTGGAATCTTCTGATCAAACGGTCACCACCTACGATCCGTTCTCCGCCTCAGTAAGACCGCTTATAGCGAGTCTGGAAACTCTCGATTGGCTGCCGGGATTGAATGTAACGTATCGTCTAACAGATCGGATGAATCTGCGCCTCGCGGCATCTCGAACAATTACACGTCCCGATTTTCGGGAACTTGCCCCTTTTGAGTTTACAGACTTCGTAGGTGGCAGAACGATTCTTGGTAATCCGGATTTGGAGCGGACCCGGATCAACAATCTCGATTTCCGCTGGGAGATTTTTCCAGAGATAGGCGGCATTTTGGCGGTAAGTGCGTTCTATAAGCGGTTCCAAAAACCGATTGAACAGATTGTCCAACCCCAAGCTGAAGTCCGAATCACTTATGAAAACGCCGAGGGTGCCCACAATTACGGCTTAGAGTTAGAAGCACGCCAGAATTTAGGTGTGCTTACAGATGCGTTGCGTAAATTTTCGATTAATACCAACGCTGCGCTGATTTCGTCGCAAGTTGTTTTGCCGGAAGATGTCGGGATTCAGACTTCTTCGGAGCGTCCACTACAAGGACAGTGTCCGTACATTGTCAACATTTCGGTAGGTTTTGAAGATCCGAACTGGGGTATTTCAAGTGCGGTTGCGTATAACATATTTGGACGTAGGCTCTCCGAGGTCGGGAATCACGGAGCACCAGATGTTTACGAGCAACCCCGTGGACAATTGGATGCAAGTTTCAGTAGGACGGTTGCAAATCACTTCAGATTCAGCATTTCGGCGCAAAACCTGCTTGACCCCTACGTTCATTATAAGATAGGAGAAGCGACCTACCTTGAGTACAGGCTCGGTAGATCGTTCTCATTTGGCATAAGCTACAATTTGTAGTGGGAATTAGCCATCAGCAGTCAGCAGTTAGCGATCAGAAAAAAAATCTGAAAAGCACGAAAAAAATCATAATATTGTCATTTTCTTGCAACAATTTATCGGTATCCTTAATTATGAAAGAAATTAAAACGGTGACTTCAATGCCTGTCCGTAGGATCGGTTGGGCGTAGATAAAAAATACACAGGGAGCAGGATTAGTTAATGTTAAACATTGCGGGTGCCTCTGCATCCACTGGAACGCGTCAGAGTTGGTGGTTCTTGTTAATGACGATTTTCCCGGTCAGTATTGCGTTGGCTTTTGTCGGTTGTGGCAGCGATGAAACGGAAGAAGCACTTACCCTTGAAAAAGCAGTTCTTGATGTTGACGGACACCAAGTGGTCGTTTTGCAGGGCACCCTCACCGCGAGGGACGACACTGAACTCAGTGAACGCATTGAGGACATCGAACTTAGCCTCAAAGATGAAAACCTCGCTGCGTATGCGCGTCAGGAACTGAACGGTGACCTGAATCAGTTGTCTTATGAACGCCAGTTACGTTCACTTTTAAGCGAATCTGATAGTCCAAACTGGCACCTTTCTGAAACCTACGAGTACCTGTTACGAGGCGCAGTGTTCGTCAAAGATGGCGCAATATTAACCATTGAACCGGGTGTCAAAATTTACGGCGAGCAGGCAACTAACGGCACACTCATTATCGCGCAAGGTTCCAAGATTATGGCAGAAGGAACAGAATCTGACCCGATCGTTATGTCGAGCGATGCCTTTGAAGGTTCCCGGGCACGTGGACAATGGGGAGGCTTAATTATCAATGGTTCTGCCCCCACGAACCAAGGTCTAACTTTCGGTGAAGGCGACACGGGCGCGTTCGGTGGAAATAATCCTACTGACAGCAGCGGTATACTCCGTTACGTTCGTATTCAGTATGCGGGTATCGAATTAAGCCCGGATAACGAATTAAACGGCATCTCCTTCCAAGGTGTCGGCTCCGGTACAGTTGTGGATCACGTTCAAGTCCACATGAACCAAGATGATGGCATTGAGATGTTCGGTGGTACTGTTAACCTTAAATATGTCTTGGTAACAGGCGCGCGCGACGATTCCTTTGACTGGACAGACGGTTGGACCGGTAAAGGCCAATTCTGGGTCGCTCAACAGTATGGTGATGACGCAGATAACGGCTTTGAAGTTGATAACAGCAGTAAAGATAATGAAGCAACACCTCGTTCCGCTGCGACGATCTTCAACGTAACGCTCGTCGGTGATCCGTCTGGTCCCGAAAGCGATAACGGTATGCTGATTCGTGAAGGCGCGGCGGGTATGTATGCGAACTTCATTGTTACCGGATTTAATAAAGTCGGACTTGACATCAATAACGAAGCGACCCATGCCCAAGCAGATAGCGGTAAGCTGGTTGTCAAGAATAGCATTTTCTTTGCAAATGGAAAAGGCAACTTCGGAGACGAAAAGGACGACGACGGATTCGATGAAGCTGCTTTTGCCTCGAAAAACGGGAACAAGGAAACTGACCCCGGCTTGGCAGATCCCTTCAACAAGAGTGCACCGAACTTCACCCCCGGTGCGGGTGCTAAAGTTGTGTCTCCGGCACCGCCACCGTCTGACGGTTTCTTTGAACCTGCTGACTTCATCGGTGGTGTGAGCCCATCCAACAACTGGACATCAGGGTGGACAACGAGTGAGCAGAAGTAGTGAATTCGCTGTTCGCACATCTTACATGCTTTTAGCGGCGTTGTTGATTTACAGCAGTTCGGTAGGCTGTGAGAAACCGATCTGGGAAAATAGTCTCGACTCGCCAGGTCAACTCGGTCTGGCAGTCGTTGATGCCCTTAACCGCAAAGATATTGAACACTTGAATCGTTTGCGTGTGGAACGCGAAGAATTTCTCGACTGGATTTGGCCAGAGTTCCCTGCGAGCCGTCCGCCAAGTAATTTTCCGGGTGACTTTGCCTGGTCAAATATGAACAAGAAATGTAACATCGGTATGAAAAAGTGGATCTCCCGTTATGGCGGACATAACCTGAAGTTCGTGAGTATCCGTTTTGAACGTCCGCAAGAGACTTACGACGGGTTCCAACTTTTACGTGGGACGATTTTGACGTTACAGAACGCCGCCGGGGAAAAACGAGATTTGAAGATTCTTGGATCGGTAGTTGTTAAGAACAATCGATACAAGTTGCTGAGTTATGAAGACTAATTGCTGATATAGCAAACTGAAAAGTCCTGAAAGGAAAACATATGATAACGATTGCCGATGTTCAGCGGCAGAACCGAGAAGCCGCCCAAAAACGAAAAAAGAAAGCGATCCGGATTGCCTGGGGTTTCGCAATTGGACTGCATGTCGTCGGGATTATCGCTGGGGGTATTTACTTTGTTCGGAAAACAGTGTTAGAGCTGTACAACGACAAAGTAGATAGCGTTGTCTTGGAGGCATCAAAACCACAGACGAAACGCCGCACTCCACCCCGTACAACACGAAAACCGAAACCACCGAAATTTTCTAAGGTCCGGGTGCCCAAAGGACAGGCCGTCACGACGAGTGCTAAAATTCCGATGGGCAACGCACGCTTCACACTGCCGACGAGTGATGCTCCGACCCGTCGCGTGATGGCACCGACCACAATGGGGATCAGTAGAAATCTCTTCAAAGCAACACAACAACAGGCAAATATTGTTACAACGATGCCGAAATTCGAGGTACCGAAGTTTGAAAGCACGAGTTTAGCCGCGAGGATGGATATGGGAACAAATCTTGCCCAAATGGAATTCAACGATCCGGGTAACTTAGAGCTCGCCTCAGTCAACATAGGCGATGCGAAACAGTCGTTTAACGATTTCCTAAAAGCCGTGCGGGATCGGATCAAACAGGTTCAACGCTTCCCGCCACGCGTGCGGAATCTGCCCGATGGTGCAACAACAACGGTTCGGTTTACGCTTTTCAAAGATGGAACGATTCGGAATCCGGTCGTCAGCGATTCTTCTGGCTCCAAAGCCCTTGACAACGCTGCACTCGCTGCAGTCCAAAATGCTGTGCCTTACCCATCTTTCCCTGAAGGCCAGGCGGGGAATAGCCTGCGCCTTGAAATCCCAATTACTTTCGAGTTATCGAATTAAGTTACGTATTTGTAGGCGCGCTTCAGAAACGTGGCAGACAATAACTATCGGTTTTGCCACGATAGAGTAACGTAGAAAGGGACGACTGAATGTCGTCCCTTTTCTTATAGATCGCCCCTCAACTACTCATCATCCAAGTCATTTTTTTTGTTTTTCCGAGAAAAAAGGCGATATTTTTTTTAAAAGTAGGACTTATGGAAAATATAGGGACACAGCAGCAATAGAACACTTCGGTTAATAGTACTATTTTGCGACTACATAGGAAAATCTGGTGGGGTTTCAAACCTGTCAGAATGCAAACTTATCCCTATCTGCTTTCGCCTTTGTTTCATCGACAAACTGTAACAGCACCAATCCAACGATAAAGAAAATCATCAATGAGATGATAGCAAGGCGTGCGCTGCCTGTGACCTGCTTGATAACGCCAAAAGTTACAGGTCCCCAAATAGACGAAAATTTGCTAAAGACAGAATAGAAACCGTAGAATTCTGCGCTTGCCTGTTCGGGAATCATCGCGCCGTAGAAGGAACGACTCAACGCCTGCGTTCCACCGAGGACAACACCGACAACTATGCCCAAGACAAAAAATTCTGTTGCGGTATGGATGAAATAGCCATAAGTAACAACCGCGCTCCATAAGACTAAGGCGAACATCACGGAGCGTTTGGCACCGATGCGATTTGCGAGCCGACTGAAGATCAACGCCCCACCAATCGCAACGACTTGGACAAGCAAAAGTGTTACCATCAGTGCGGTTGTTGTGAGTTTTAACTCTTCGGTGCCGTAAATTGTTGCCATACTGGTAACTGTGTGGATACCATCGTTGTAAATCATATAGGCGACGAGGAAGAGGGTGAGGTGTTTAAAACGTCCCACTTTTTTTGCAGTGGCGATCGTACGAGTGATGCCGAGGGTGAGATAGGCTAAAACTTTCGGTTGATGGCGGTACTTTTCTGGAAGTTGATGCGGTGTTTTTTCCTCTTTTAGATATTTCATCGTTAACAAAGTCCACCCTGCCCACCAGAGCCCTGTCATCGCCATCCCGATGCGTGCTGCCATCGCTTGGCTTTCCGGTGTCTTTTGCGTGGCGACGAGGGCGAGGGCAATGGTAAATTGCAGCGAGCCACCGACATACCCGAATGCATACCCTCTGGCAGAAACGGAATCGAGTTTGTCTTCGGAGGCGATCTGCGGTAAGAATGCATCGTAGAAAACATTACCGCCGACAAAGCAAATTTGAGAACCGAGAAATAGCACAATCGTCAATCCGACATCACCGGACCGGCAAAAATAGAGCATCGTTGCGAAGATACTGCCCATATACGCGAAGCCCATAAGAAACCGTTTTTTTGCGGCAGAAAAATCGGCAATCGCGCCAAGCACGGGTGCAAAGAGGAACACGCAGAACGCCGCGGTTCCCAACATATAGCCCCACAATGCCGTCGCACTCACATTCATGCCGAGAATGTCCACACCTGCTTCGCCTACAATGGCTTTCGCAAAATAATTCGGCAATATGGCGGCGATCACAGTAGTGATATAGGCTGAATTCGCGCAGTCATACATACACCAACCGAAGATTGTTTTCTTATCGTTTTTCATGATTCTCCTATTTGCCAAGGGATGCGGTTGTGTCTTTTCTGCATTTTCTCACATCTTGCGAAGAAAATCAATAAGGTTCTTTAGAGCGGTCAGTTGTCGGTATGAATCGCGAGTAAAACTCGCTCCTACAAGATGATGGGAAGTCGCGAGTAAAACTCGCTCCTACAAGAAAGGTGAAAGGAGAGAAGTGTAGAAGGAGGTAGGGCAGTGAGAACATAAGCATTCAAGGCTCCCACTGCCCTTACCTCACCGAGATTAGGCAAGGTCGAAGCGGTCAAGATTCATGACCTTGTTCCACGCGGCCACGAAGTCACGCACAAATGCTTCTTGTGCGTCATCGCATGCGTAGACTTCCGCAATAGCTCGGAGTTGGGAGTTCGAGCCGAATACGAGATCGACACGGGTGCCGGTCCACTTGAGATCGCCTGTCAAGCGATGGCGTCCCTCGAATATATTCTCGTCTGTAGCGGATGCCACCCACTCAACGTTCATGTTAAGCAGATTCACGAAGAAATCCGTCGTCAACGTCTCGGGGCGATCGGTGAAGATGCCGAATCCGGACTCGCAAACGTTTGTATTCAGGACGCGCAAGCCGCCGACGAGAACTGTCATCTCAGGTGCGGTGAGCGTGAGCATGTGTGCGCGATCCACCAGTAACTCTTCGACTGTTCTCTCATGTCCGTTTGCGAGGTAGTTACGGAATCCGTCGGCGGTCGGTTCAAGCACAGCAAACGATTCAACATCGGTTTGCTCCTGCAACGCGTCCGTGCGTCCCGGCGCGAAGGGAACTTCTACGTCAATATCGGCGTTCTTCGCAGCCGCCTCGACCGCTACACACCCAGCAAGAACGATCAGGTCAGCAAGCGAGACCTTCTTCCCGTCGGACTGGGAGCCGTTAAATTCCTTTTGAATCTCCTCCAGGCTCTGAAGGACCTTCTCAAGTTCGGACGGCTTGTTGACTTCCCAATCCTTCTGCGGTGCGAGTCGGATGCGTGCCCCGTTCGCGCCACCGCGCTTGTCGGTGCCGCGGAATGTTGCCGCAGATGCCCAAGCGGTTGAAACCAGTTGGGAAATGGATAGCCCTGATTCGAGAATCTTGGTCTTCAAGGCATTGATGTCTTGCGCCCCAATCAATTCATGATCGACATCAGGGACGGGGTCTTGCCACAACTGCGGTTCTGCTGGAACCCAAGGACCGAGACATCGTGTGCGGGGTCCCATGTCGCGGTGGGTCAACTTGTACCACGCCTTAGCAAAAGCATCTGCGAACTCGTCCGGATTCTCGTAGAAGCGTCTGGAAATCTTCTCATAGTCTGGATCCGCCTTCAGAGATAAGTCGGTCGTGAGCATCATGGGGGCGTGCTTCTTTGAGGCGTCGTGAGCGTCCGGCACGGTATCCTGTGCCGATTCATCTTTCGGAGTCCACTGCCACGCGCCGCCGGGACCTTTTATGAGTTCCCAGTCGTAGTTAAACAAGTTTTCAAAGAAGTTGTTGTCCCAGTGGATCGGTGCGACGGTCCAGGCACCTTCCAATCCACTGGTGATCGTGTCGCTGCCCTTGCCGCTGCCGTAACTGTTCTTCCAACCGAGTCCTTGCTCTTCAAGGTCGGCACCTTCGGGTTCGGGTCCAACGTACTCGTCTGCATCAGCAGCCCCATGGGTTTTGCCGAATGTGTGTCCGCCAGCGATGAGTGCGACCGTCTCCTCATCGTTCATTGCCATCCGACGGAACGTCTCTTTAATGTCTCTCGCTGCAGCGACTGGGTCCGGGTTCCCGTTCGGTCCCTGCGGATTCACATAGATTAGACCCATCTGAACAGCACCGAGCGGATTTTCCAGTTCCCTGTCGCCGGTATAGCGTTCGTCCCCCAGCCACGTGGTTTCCGATCCCCAATAGATGTCTTCTTCGGGTTCCCAGACATCCTCTCGCCCACCGGCAAACCCAAGGGTCTTGAACCCCATTGACTCAAGGGCACAATTCCCTGCGAAGATTATCAGATCCGCCATCGAGAGTTTCCGACCATACTTTTGCTTGACGGGCCAGAGCAATCGGACAGCCTTATCGAGGCTTGCGTTGTCGGGCCAACTGTTGAGGGGTGCAAAGCGGAGCGTGCCGGAGGCACCACCGCCGCGCCCGTCACCGATGCGGTACGTGCCTGCACTGTGCCAGGCCATCCGAATGAAGAGGGGCCCATAGTGGCCGTAGTCAGCGGGCCACCATTCTTGTGATGTCGTCATCACTTTTTCGATGTCCCGTTGCACTTCCTCAAGGTCGAGCGTATTGAACGCTTCAGCGTAGTTGAAATCCTCGCCCATAGGATTCGATGAGGGCGGGTTCTGGTGGAGCATTTTCAGGTTTAACTGATTCGGCCACCATTGTTGGTTCGCTATGGTGCCCCGTGCGTGCGTGTGGTGCATCACTGGGCACTTACCTTCGTTGCTCATATTTCCTCCAATCGTATTCTACATTTTTTCAAACTTATTCTTTGAAATATTCCTTAAGATTTGCATGAATAGGCAGATACATAATCTTGCGCTCACGCTTACTATGTTTGCCAATGTGATGCATTAATCATGCCATAATTTCTGCCCAAAGTCAAATCTTTTTTTACCATTAGGACTTACGCAAATTGAGCAAATATTGATGAATCAGCCCAAAAGCGGTGATTCCTGTATTTTATCGTAGATTCCGTGAAACAACATAGATAAGCATGTGCAGAATTTCGGTAGATGTGGTATAATATATAGAAGTTGTAAGACAATTACGGAGGTTGTGTTTCCTACTTTGTATACTATGGATTACCTATGTAGATGGCTATCAATGCTACTTCTCTTTTTTATCGGTGTTGGTGTCCATGCCGAAACCGAGGCACTTCAAGCAGAAGCATACCGGACTTACGAGAGCGTTGAGATTGACGGGGAACTGACAGAGGCTGACTGGCAGAACGCAACGTCTATCCGTCAATTTATTCAATTTGAACCCGATGCGGGTGCCCCTTTAACAGAAGCGACAGAGGTGCGTATTCTTTATGATGACAAATACATCTATTTCGGTTTTGTCTGCAGCGAACCGGATCGTTCTAAGATTGTTGCCAATAAGATGCGCCGTGATGCAGAGATGTGGGACCAAGACAACGTCTTTGTGCTATTAGATACGTATAATGACCGGCGCAGTGGTTTCTTTTTCCGAGTCAATCCGTTGGGTGCTCGGGAAGATGTTGCGCTGATGGACAGCGGTGACAGTCGAAACGAGAACTGGAATGCAGTTTGGAACAGTAAGTCAAAAATTAACGGGGACAATTGGACAACCGAGATCGCGATTCCGTTCAGTCAACTTAGGTTTAAAGACGAAGAAACGTTGACATGGGGTTTGAACCTTGGACGGACAATTCAGAAAAATCAGGAAGAGGGCACATGGGCACCCGTGCCAGCAGCATATACCTTTCTGGCGCGTTATCGAACGACGAACTTAGGCACCTTAACCGGTTTATCTGGTATCTCACAACGCCGGAACATCGAGTTTCTACCGTATCTCCTCCCCGGTGTCGCCCGGACAGAAGAAGAGGGGACAGTCGGTGTACTTGACTTCGGGGCAGATATGAAGGTGGGTGTCACCTCAAATCTGACCGCTGACCTCACCGTCAACACAGATTTCGCACAAGTTGAAGCGGACCGAGAACAAGCGAATTTAACACGGTTTAGCCTGTTTTTTCCAGAAAAACGCCAATTTTTCTTGGAGGGTGCGGGCTTGCTGGATTTCGGTATCCCACGCACGAGTTTCAATGCCCCACCGCCACTTCTACTTTTCTACAGCCGTCGGATCGGTATTGAAGACGGGCACGCTATCCCGATTCTGGCAGGCGGAAAAGTTACGGGTAAAGTGGGCGGTTTCGGTGTAGGGTTGCTGAATGTCCTCACCGATAAGTATGCAGCCGATGCGACAGAAAATGTAGACGCAGTTGATGTTGATAGGCGGAACTACTCAGTTTTGCGAATCAAGCGTGATCTTTTCACCGGGTCGAGTCTCGGTATGATCGCGGTTAATAAGCAAGGTCTTGACACGCACAATCGCGCCACAGGTGTCGATTTTATCTATCGTCCCACCGGTAGTATGAATTTTCGAGGCCTCTGGGCGCGTACCTTTGAGCCGGCCAGCACACAAGACAATCCCATCAACACACAACAAAACCCCGAAAACACGAATGCGTTGTACTTCGGTGGAAACTGGCAGAGCGAAGTCGCACGCGTGAATGCTTCCTATACAGACATCGGTGAGGACTTTAACCCTGAAGTCGGTTACGTGTATCGCACCGGATCACGTTGGTTCCGTGGCGAACTCCGCGGAACGCCTTATCTTCATTGGTACGGTCTCCGTCGGATGTGGATCGGGCCAGAGATTGATATTGTCCTGAATTCAGATAATCAATTAGAGACGCGAACTTTTATCTGGAGCACATGGCTTGAATTAGAAACGAATGGTTGGGGTGGTATCCGCATCTACAGAAACTTTGAGAACCTCACTGAGGACTTTGAAATTCGCGAAGGGATTATCATTCCGAGTGGCAAGTACAGTTACAACAACTACAGCCTCATGCTCAATGCTGAAGGTAACGTCTTCAATGGACGTGTAGGGTTCAATATTGGCGATTTTTATAACGGCACTCGCCGTGGATTCGACATCCGGCTCGACCTTCGACTCACTGGACGTTTTAGTTTGGAACCGAGATACGAGTTTAACCGAGTCACGCTGCCGCAAGGCACGTTTGACACCAATGTTTTTGGCGGGCGCGTTGGTTATTCTTTCTCCACGGACCTTTTTACGAAACTCTACGTACAATGGAACAGCGACCGGAACCTGATTACCACGAATTTCTTAGTCAATTACATCTACAGTCCCGGCAGCGACTTTTACTTAGTCTTCAATCAAACGTATGGAACAGACAGCCTGACATCAGGGTTGCTGGACACAACCTTGGTTGGAAAAGTGACCTATTGGTGGAATCCGTGATGTTGTCTGATTGCAATTCTTCACTTCTATCCACCAGAAAACCGTAGCCTGTAACGTAGTAGTCTGTCAGCCTTGAAATGAGAGATAAACCCGGTTCGTAGTCGTGCGATTTATCGCACTGCTTCGCAGTGAGAACAACGGGCAATAATGCACTTCGCATTTGGGTGAGTACACCGCAGAATTGCCCTACTACGAACCGTCTATCAGTTTAGACGTGACAGAACAGTAGTGGTTCTCACTGCGAAGCAGGATCTACGGAGCGATACTTCATTCATCAAACTGACTTGACCAAACTGCAAGGAAAATTAGAAATATGAAGATTGTTGATGTGAAAACGTATCTCGTTGATGTACCGCCGCCACACTGGGGCGGCAGACGCTGGATTTTCGTCAAACTGATAACTGATGACGGCATCGAAGGCGTAGGGGAATGTACCTATCATACGCAACTCAATCATGTCGTGGTTGAGCTTATCAAGGATTGGGGAGAACGTTTCCTGATTGGGGCGGATCCGTTTCGGATTGAAAGAATCTGGACAACACTTTATGAAGGTCCCTGCGTACGGCACTCCGGTCCGTTGACGACACCCGCGATGAGTGCGATTGAGATGGCGTGTTGGGATATTGTCGGGAAGGCGTTGAATCAGCCGATCTACAACCTATTAGGTGGCATGTTCCATGAGAAATTGCGCGCCTATTCCTATCTCTTACAATGGCGGCGCGGCGATTCTCCAGAACAGACAGGCGAGCTCGCGCTCTCTTACGTCGAAAAGGGATTTACTGCTGTCAAGTTTGACCCCGTTGATGCTGGCACTGCCGATAGGTTAGAGACGCTCGACTACGCAGAAAGCGTCATCCGAGGCATTCGCGATGCCGTGGGTGATAGGTGTGATATTTTGATCGGAACGCACGGGCAGTTCAACACAAACAGTGCAATCCGGTTTGCAAAACGCGTCGAACAGTATGATCCACTCTGGTTTGAGGAACCGATACCGCCGGAGAATATCAAAGAGATGGCACGGGTTGCACAGTCAACGAGTATCCCGATTGCGACTGGTGAACGGTTGCTGACGAAATATGAGTTTGCAGATTTACTCGAACAACAGGCGGCTTCTATTTTGCAGATGGATTTGACGATTACAGGGGGTATCCTTGAAGCGAAGAAGATTGCATCTATGGGTGAAGCGCATTACGCGCAGATCGCACCACACCTGTACGGCGGACCGATTGGCGGTGCGGCGAATATCCAGTTGGATGTCTGTAGCCCGAACTTCCTGATTCAGGAAGGTATCCATACATGGGACGGCTTTCATGCCGATATTCTCAAGGAGCCGTTGCAGTGGGAAGATGGGTACATCATTCCGTCAACGAAACCGGGACTCGGTATTGAATTGAACGATGAAGTTTTGGAGAAACATTCGGTCGTGGTTTGAAGGATATTGTTTAAGTGAATTATACGGTGAAAAATGGGTTAAAGAAATTGGAAACGCAGCAGATGTAGGTGTTTACGATGTACTTGGTTTGTTATTCATGTAGGCACGGCTATGGCGTGCATCAAGAGAGTATTGATTTTGTAAAGCAACAGACCTGCTCAAATGGGCATGTTCACGATATACGGTGCAGGTGTGGTCGGAAGATATATGCCGTCCGACGCGTTGATTCGAGGCGTTGGAAGTCTATTGATCGCAAAGTGCTTTGGAAATATCCGGATGAACGCACACCCGGCAAGTAAGTACGGGGGAACAGAGAAGGAATGGCAACTGCAGAGACACCGACGGGTACGCTTGACGCTTTGCCCGGCTCACTCGAAGAGACGTTACAACGTCTGAATGTCCCAACAGAACAGATCCGATTTGCTGTTCAAAGCGATATAAGTTCAACAGGTAGCTACGGCGAAGAGTGGTTCGTGCTGACAGATGCTGCGATATTTACCGTAACGGGTGAGGGTGAGGTGCTTCACTATATCCCTTATAAAAGTGTGTTGGGTATCCGTGCTGAAGTCGTGGTAGATGCGGGTCTCTTAGTGTTAGAAACCCAAGAAGGGACAGTTGACCTTATCCGGTATTCCAACGGGTGTGCGGCGAAGTTCGGGTTTGTCGCGCGATTCATCGGGGACGAGATTGAGTTCCGAGACGGTAAACGCGATGAAGCCCCGATTTGGGACTATAAGTCTGAGGATCATTCCTGTAAAAATTGCGGACTCCTGTTGCCAGACGAGTTCTCACCTTGTCCGGCATGTACCAAGAAGCACAAGGTGATGTTACGGATTTTGTCTTACATACGACCGTATCGTGGCAGGGCGATTCTCTTTATTGCCTTCATCATCGTCGGAACACTCATTTCGTTAGTGCCACCGTATTTCAATCGTATCCTGATTGACGACATCCTACAGTTGAATAATCTCGTCGCTCCGCCAGCAGACACACGGTTAACATGGTTAGGGGAGCTATTCCGAAGGATTCAACCTGCGACCACCGCTTTATCAATTGCTATTGGTACTCTGTTGGCAGCACAGGTAATCAGCGCAATATTTTCAATTTTTCAAGGACGGCTGGCGGCTTGGTTGACGTTTCGCATTTCCGCAAACATCAGGTCTCATGTCTATCAGCATTTGCACAACCTGTCCATCCGATTTTTCGATAAACGGACAACAGGTACGGTTATTTCGCACATCACCGAGGACAGCGAGAGGCTTCAAGATTTCATGTTAGAAGGACTTTCATTTCTCGCTGTGCAGGTGTTTCTGTTCTTCGGGATTGGAAGTGTGCTTTTCTGGATAAATTGGAAATTGGCGTGCTTTATTTTAATTCCAATTCCGATAATTGTCTTCGGAGCAGGTTGGTTCTGGAAGAAAGTGCGAAGCCTTTGGCACCGCGCCTATCGGCGACGCTCAAAGTTGTTCGATGTTGTTAACGACTCGGTATCTGGCATTCGAGTTGTGCGTGCCTTCGGACAACAAAAGGACGAAGTCAACCGGTTTGGAAATGCTAACATTGATGCTCGAGACTATGAAACCCATGCTGAGATGATCTGGGCAACCTATTATCCGCCGTTGATGTCTGCTGTTCAGTTGGGTTCCCTCATCGTCTGGTACATTGGTGGACTTAATGTTCTCTCTGGAACAATGTCACTTGGTGACCTGATGACTTTCCTTGCATATCTCATGAGGTTCTATGAACCGATGCGCTATATCAGTCCGCTCATCAACTGGGCATCACGCTCAATGACAGCAGCGGAACGACTCTTTGAAGTCATAGATTCGCAACCGGAGCAGTTAGATGACGGAAGCCTTAAAGCACTGCCAAATATCGCTGGAGAGGTTAAATTTCACAATATGACCTTCGGTTACGAGTCACATAAACCGGTATTAAAGGATATTAATCTTCACGTTCAACCCGGTGAGATGATCGGCCTCGTCGGCCATTCTGGTGCGGGAAAGTCAACGCTTATTAATCTCATCTGCCGTTTCTATACACCGGATTCTGGGCAGTTAGAGATCGATGGCGAAGATATTAGGCAGATTAATCTTAAGGATTTGCGCCAACAAATCGGGGTCGTGCTACAGGACCCGTATCTGTTCAGTGGTACTATAGCCGAGAACATCGCCTACGCACATCCAGATGCCTCTATGGAGGATATTATCGCGGCAGCGAAAGCGGCAAATGCCCATGAGTTTATCGTCAAGTTCCCTGATGGCTATGATACGGAAGTCGGTGAACGGGGTGGAAGTCTATCCGGTGGTGAGCGGCAACGTATTTCTATTGCGCGTGCGATTCTGCACAATCCACGTATCCTGATTCTTGACGAAGCGACCTCATCTGTAGACGTGGAAACCGAGAAAAAGATTCAACAAGCGATTGACAGGCTCGTGCAGAACCGGACGACGTTTGCGATTGCACACCGGCTTTCAACGCTCCGAAATGCTGACAGGCTTTTCGTCATCGAAAAAGGTAAAGGCGTTGAGTGCGGCTCTCACGAGGAACTCATGGAGAAAAAGGGTATCTATTACAAACTTGTAGAGACGCAAAGGGAAGCCGCTAATGTCCGTGCACAAGCCGTAGAGAGGTAACATGGAAAACGAAAATACTGAGAAACAGAACACAACTACCACAGAGGACACGCCAAAACCGGAGTTATCTGAATCAGATGATTTTACGCCGCGTTACTTGGACGCTGCTGAACTGACTTTTACACGGTCTGAAGTCGGGACAGCCCGGCTCGAAATCCAAGATAAGGTTTGCCATCTGCGTGTAGTGGTGCGACAACTTATGCCACTCAGTAATCCTGAAGCATACATTTCACTCGCAGCAGACGAAGATACTGAAATTGGCATCCTTGTGAACCCATCGGACCTTGCACCGGAAAGTCTGAAAATTTTACGAGAGGAACTGGATAAACGGTATTTCACACCAACGATTCAGAAGATTTATCGTGTGAAGGAGCATTTCGGTATCCATGAATGGGAAGTTGAAACGGAACGCGGACGTATAACGTTTTCGGTGCGTGGGTTGAATCAGAACATCAAACAGGTACCGCCAGCACGGCTTTTTGTGACGGACGTGCGCGGGAATCGGTACGATATTCCGGACTATCGGGAGTTAGATGCCGAGAGTTATCAACACATTCAGCGGCATCTTTAAAGTAAAAAAATGAAACAGCGACGTTTTCGCGCAGTTATTGCTTCAATTGGATTACATCTGCTCTTTGCCTTAATTGTAGCGTTGTTGTTATCTGAACAAAGAGCGTTAGATAAGGATGCGTTCCAGGCGACATTGGTTAAACTCAATCCCACTAAAATAGAGACAGAAATCCGCCCGACCCATAGAACTGTCACTGTCAATCCGACACTCACAATAGAGACTTCCACACCCCGCCCACCGACGCAGGTATCGCATATACGGCAGCTTCCGAAAGAGCAGACGGCACTTGTCCGACAAGTGCCACGATTTGAGGACGCGCTGGATTCTGTGGAAGTCGCGGATGTGCCTATCCGGTCTAATGTTGAGACCCCGAACGCTTCATCGGCACATGCGCCTGTTTCCCCTGGCGGTGGTGCGCCAATCATCGAAAGAACTACGCCGCCTACCGTCCAAAGTAGAGGAACAGCCGACACTGGGTTCACAGAATTCCTTGATGGTGCCCTGCCGACAAGCGGGTTAGGCGACGCGCCTGATATAACATTGCGAAATTTTGTAAAAATACCTAAAGAAAAATTGGGCGGTATCCTTGAAGGGACAGGCAACGAGATTCGGGGGGTCATTCGATTGATTCGTCTCAAACACTCGCTTTCGGATTGGTGGCAGGACCCAACCGCGATCCCGTCACTCATCAAATGGTTAGAGGACCACACCCCAATTCGCGCGGATATGGATTTTGCAGGTGGTGCACTACGGCTCACCGATCCTGAGATCCTGGATGCCCCGCTTATTATTATGACAGGGCATGATAAAGATATTACTGTAAGTCGTCAGCTTGCAAAAGGCGGTCCACTGCAGACAGGTTTCACGCCGGAAGAACGCGTCGCACTGCGGAAATACATCCTTGAGAGGGGCGGTATGCTGTTCTTCGACGATTGCGGTTTCAACGGACTTTTCGCACATATTGTCGCTGATGAACTCAGGCAAATTTTTCCAGAATATCCTCTTGAAATTGTACCGCACGACCATGAACTCTATAGTATCCATTACCACTTGCCGAAACCCCCGACCGGCGGCGATGTATTCTGGGGAAATGAGAACAACGCACAACCGACGCAATTCCGTTTTCAGAAAGGGATTACCATCGACAAACGGTTAGCAGTAGTTTACAATCGCAAAGATTATATGTGTGCGATGGAAACTGCAGAGATCGAGAGCCGCACGATGTTACGGCTTCGGCGTTCCACGGATGTCTATCGGTTCATGTCAAACCTACTGATTTACGCGCTGAAGTATGGTGGGAACACGGACAGAACGGCGTATACGGAATAAGCGTCGTCTCGTAGCAAAGATTACAACGCGCTGGTTATCGCTTCCGTGAGGTTCTTAGGGAAGTCGAAAAGTGATGTCAGATTTGTCCGGATCATCATGCGTTTGATACCTTTATTGACGTTAACGAGCATCGTCTGTCCGCCATTTTGACGGATCTGGGTGCTGGTGGTGATAAGCACACCTAAGCCTGCACTATCCATTGTCAGGGCTTTCGACATGTCAACAATCAGTGTAGGTATTCCACCTTGTGCCTCAAGTTCTTGAATATGTTCCTCAAGCATGGTTTTAAGCACGAGCGCATCTTGTCCAATGACTTTTCCTTGGATTTCTAAAAGTGTGAAATTTTTGTTTTGAATATTGACCTGCATAAATCGCTCCTTTACCATTTTTATGTTAACATTCGGATAATTTTGCGTATTTTCATGCCAAAAAGCAGGAAAGCAAGTTCCTTTCAGCAATTAAATGATAACAAATTTCCGTTTTGGTTTCAAGTAGGACGTGCCTATACTCTGGAATGTTGCCAACAAATCAACCTAAATCACTTTCAATAGTGTTAGATTGCGGGACCTGCATCTCAATATCAAAACCCTCTATCCGGATGCGTTGGTTAAAGTAAAGCAGGGTGATACCGATAATCCAAATTGGAAATGAAAGCGCATAGACCGCAAGGTGTATAATAACCGAAATCGCGTAAAAAAATGGTGTAACGCCTTCAAAAGATCCTCCGAATAATCCCCATTCAAGAATATCAATAAAACCTACTTCACTCACAAGGTTTGTTGCAACAAGTATGAATCCGATGGAAATTTCAATGATTGCGTGAACCATGGTTTCCAACAAAAAGATTGCGAGTAGTACTCCAAATACGCGCCACCACATCGGCTTGACGAGTTCACCACTCCGTCCGAGAGCGATGGTTATGACAGGTTTTTCAAACATGATCGTTTGAATGAAAAATCCCCAACGCACCGCAAAATAGATTGCAAAGGGTATCCCGATGACCGTAACTGTCAAAATCGTTACAACTAACAACCAAAGCAGAAAACAACAGAACAGCGGCCAAAACCTATCCATTGTTCGTTGCAAAACTGAACGAATTGTAACGTTTTCACATAGATAGGTTGCACCGCTACCGATAGTTATCCCACCTATACCTATAATGAAAAAAGTAAGAGCCATTAAAACTATTGCTATTCCCAATAGGGGAGAACGGTCAAAGAAAAACTCAGAAAAATCGGCCAAAAGATGTAATGCAAGTTCTGATAGGACAGAAAAAGCGACAAGCCCCAAGAATAACAAAAAATGTTTCCGATAGAGACTAAACGTCGTATCCAGAATGTCCTGAAATCGCATCGGTTTCAGAGCAGTCGTTACGACAGTAGGTTCGCTGTTGTGATTTCGCGATGTATCGTTCGGTTCCAGCATGTTTCCTCCTAATTATAGTATACTAAAGTTTGGACAATTTTTAGTATATTATACCAAATCTAATTGAGGATCCATCTTAAAATGCCACCATTTTTGAATCATG
>VYCT01000004.1 GCA_009843785.1 Candidatus Poribacteria bacterium
GGGCTTAGGTTTTTTGACTATATGCTGCTATAAACATACCGTCCCCTACGGGACTGAAGAGGTTTTTTGAAGGATACCTCAAGGTTTCCATGTAGTATCCGGTTCGGTTGGGAATGCAGGTCGCATGAATCAACGGTATGAATGCCTTATGGGCATTCCCCGGGGTGAGTACACCGCAAAACCGAACCTACCGGGCCTGGGTCTGAGACGGTTATTATTTCTAAAATTGACACCTATGGTGCATCGGCAGCCAAAATCTGTCACTAACTTAAAAGGAGCAGTGTTTCCGCCCCTGCCTAAAGACAGGGGTTTCTACACCGAAGATTTTGATGAGAAATGGTGGGAAAGTGATTAATTTGGGCATAACAAACTCTGCATCAGGACTATAGTACAGATTTCATCTTCTCTAATCCGATGCGTGCGACTTCTGCGGGGTCTTCTTCCCAATAACTCGGGTTGAACAACTCCAATGAGATGACTCCTGTATATCCGGCATCTTTTAGGATAGAGATCATCTTTCCGAGGTCGAGAATGCCGTCGCCCGGATACACCCTGTCTGCATCGGATTGTTCCGCACGTGTGGGTTCAGCGGGTGCGTCGTTGAAGTGGAAAACTGCTATTTTCTCGCCGGGGATGCCTTCCATATCCTCTATTTCTCCGCCGCCACGATAGATATGGAACGGGTCAAGGACAATTGTGCTATCCGGGTGATCTGCGACCTCCATCACTTCCCACGCGTGTTTGACTTGGTTGATACCATCTACGAAACCGAGAAATTCCATAGCGGGTTTAACGCCGAATTCGCGTCCGAGTTCGAGGAGTTCTCGGTAGTTCTCACCGCCTAATTGGAGATCTGCTACCTCGCGAGGTGGACTTGAGATAATGTAGGTCGAACCGACAGCGGCGGCTTGTGCCATCCGGCGTTTTGCTTCTTCAATCGCTTCCTGATGCTCGGTCCCTGTGGTGTTGAGCCAACCGTGTAAGGCGATAACGGTAGGCACCGAAAGTCCGTAGTCGTCAAGTGCCTTTTTGACATCCGAGAGCGAACCGCCCTGTTCTTCGTGAGTCGTTAAATCGTCGTTCCACAACTCAATCGCTGAATAACCGGTTTCGGCAGCAATTCTAATTTTATCCATTAACCCAGCAGGGCGGATTGTGCTTGTATTTAAGCCTAACTGAAATTGTGACATTCTATTATTTTCCCTTATTTCTCCAATAAACCGTTAATGAAGCGGACATCTACACGGGCGAGATCAATGACGGTGTCTACGGGTTCTCCGCTGTATTCGCTATGGAAACTGACGGGTCCTGAATAGCCGATGGTCTGTAATGTATTTACAGTCGTTTCCCAGTCAACGAAACCTTTACCCATCCGGACGACTCTGCCACCGCGCGCTCCGGGGGCACGTGCCAAATCCTTGAAAGCAATGAGAGCGAGATGCGATTTGACGATATCGAGTGCCATGTTGATCGGTTCCCCGACGATGGAGAGATGCCCAGTATCGGCAAAAACGCCAACGTGTTGTGGGTTGAAACCCTTGACAAGGTTCATCACTGCACACGAATTCAGACCCATGGAAGTCCCAGAATGATTATGGATGCATGTCCGGGGTCCGTATTGTTCGGAGAGTTTCGCGAATCCTTCCAACTGTGATCGGATAAAATCGACTTGTGCCCAATAGCCGCCGTCTTCGGCGTGCCAATGCCAGTATCCCAATTTGATATTTTCGACACCTGCTTCGCCTGCAGCGGCGTAGACACGACGTGTCTCTTCCTGTGCCGGGTCGAGAAAATCGCCCGGCGTTGTAATAAGAGGGATGGATAGACCTGCGTCCGCAAGTTGCTTAGCGGCGGCGGGTAACGCTTCTGTGGCATTTTCTGGGTTTACCGGATAGCCGGGGCGGACACATAGATCCGCGCCACTTACGCCTACTGATTGTAAGGCGGTGATAATCTCTGGAATTTCTAATCCTTCCAGATGTTTTGTGAACATGATAAATTTCATAGTTTTATTAGTTTTCAGTTTCCAGTTGTCAGTAAGAATAGTTTACAGTTATCGGTTTTCAGTTATCAGTTAGAAAGAGGTTTTTGACAATCCGAACGCCTCTTTTTCTCACTGCGAAGCAAACTGAAAGATTTTTTTCGTAGAAAAAAATCGTACTGACGACTGATAACTGATGACTATTCCTTTACCAATCGACGACGGAGCCGTCATCGGGGTGATAGGATGTTGGGTTCTGCCAATCGTGGTCGATCTTATCTTCGAGTGCGTCCTCATCGAGTTCTATGCCGAGTCCGGGACCGGTCGGCAGTTCAACGAATCCGTCTTTGAAGACGAAGGGGTTCTTGAGATACCCTTCACCGAGGGTCGTATGTTCCTGCATCACGAAGTTCGGGATAGAGGCATCTAACTGGATACATGCTGCTAAAGAGATGGGACCGAGCGGATTGTGCGGTGCGATCCCGCCGTAGTAAGCCTCTGCCATGCCGGCAATAATGCGCACTTCATTGATGCCACCCGCGTGACAGAGATCGGGTTGAAGGATGGACGCTGCTTGTTTCTCCAGAATTTCCCGGAATCCCCACTTCGTGAAAACCCGTTCACCAGTCGCAATCGGGAGGTGGGTGCTTCGTGCGATTTCGGCGAGTGTGTCCACATTTTGGCACTGAATCGGTTCCTCAACGAACATCGGTTGATATGGCTCTAACGCCTTGATTAAAACTTTTGCGGTTTGCGGGCTGACAGCTCCGTGAAAATCGATTGCGAGATCAACTTCTGTGCCTGCAGCTTCACGGAGTGCTGCGAAGTGATCTACGGCTCTGTCAATGAAAGCTTTGTTTTCGATGATCCGCGCGGGTCTGCCGCCTGCGACACCTGTTTTAAAAGCGGTAAAGCCTTTATCAATCCACTCCTTGATACCGTCTGGATCGCCGCCGCCTTTGTAGAGTCTGATGCGGTCGCGCGTTGGTCCGCCGAAGAGTTGATAGACAGGAACGCCGAGCGATTTTCCTGCGAGATCCCAAAGTGCTTGCTCTACGCCGCTCAATGCGCTTGTCAGGATAGGACCGCCGCGATAAAATGCGTGGCGATACATCGCTTGCCAGTGGTGAACAACACGTCTCGGATCTTCGCCGATGAGGTAGGGTGCGAGCTCGTCAACGGCTTGGGCACACGTTTTCGCCCGACCTTCCAAAATGGGTTCCCCGAGTCCTACTAACCCTTCGTCTGTATGGATTTTAAGGAAGAGCCAACGCGGTTGCACCAGAAATGTTTCCAATTTTGTTATCTTCATCGAGTTCCTCAAAAGAATATGGCTTGCAAGCAGCAGCCTGCAGCCCGAAACGGACTTTCGTAAACTTTAAATGTTATGTTAGCATCCACCGTGAATTTTGTCAACAGAATTAATATCAGTGTGGCAGCGGGTGTGTCAAGGGAGCTCCGTTGTGGGTCTAATTGAGAAAGCGATTCTGGAAAAGAAATTTCATCGCCGGCACACCTGAACAAATATATAAACACCCTCCTATTTTTTGATGATTATGCACCGATTTTATTCTTAACAAGCGTCACTAAGGCATATCAGGGATTGGTAACAATGATTAATGTTGTGAATAACCCACACAAATGTTACAATATTCGTGTAACATACACTCACGCCAACTTTTCATCCAAACCCACAAAAGGAGAGATTCACAATGAAACGATCCTACTTCACTGCCTTTGTAGTTTTCGTTGGGAGCGTCGCGCTTCTATTTGCGACGGCTCTGCCGAGCGTAGCGGCAAGTTTCTCAGGCAGAGTTGTTGACGAGGCGGGGGAACCTGTTGAAGGTCTCATCATAGCCCTTCCCTCATTCGCAGGCAACGTACCCCCACATCAACACCAACGGTTTCGAGGCGCGTTTCCACCCGCACAACCCAGCGAAACAGACGCGACAGGTGCGTTTTCAATTAAGAATATTGTTACACCTTCAGTGAATCGATTAACACTGTTCCCAGAACGCAACTCAGATTATGAAATCCGCTCTGTTGAGATTGAAGGGATAGCCTTCTACCTCGATCAACACCAGCAGCATTTTGGTGGCTTCAATTTCGCCATAGCACCGGAGGCAGATATTAAAGACGTGGAGATAACCGTGCGTCTTCGGATGCGTATTCGTGGGCGCGTTCTTTCCGCGGACGGCACTCCGCTCCACAATGCACAAGTTAACCTTATGGTCAAACATCGCGATATAGATGGCCGAGGCAGAGGTAGTGGCGGCGGCACGAGAACGCTTGATGCCGATGGTTACTTTGTGGACTACGTGGATGACGGTGCTGCTTATTACACTGTTACCGTAACATACCAAGGACAAACCGTGGAATCCGAGGAGATTCTGCTTGAGGAAGGGCAGCGAATGGATGGACTCGTTTTGAAATTTGAAGGTGAACCTGAACAGGCTAAAACCGAGAGAGTCGTCGTAGCCCCTCCGCCTCGCGTCCACGATCCAGCACGTTTTGAGGCGGCGCGAAAACGCGAGCGCGAAGGCATGTGGGCAGTCAACCCTGACAATCGACACGCCTACAAAATGATCCGTTGTGAAACCCGTGAAGAAGCACAAGAACGAGCAGCCGCGCAAGGTACCCACCTCCTTACTATTAATGACAAAGCCGAACAAGAATGGCTCCTTGAAGTCTTTGGAAAACGGGAAAACTTCTGGATTGGACTGACTGCTGATTTAAAAGAACGAAAACAACAGTGGGACAACGGCGAACCGATCATCTATACAAACTGGCTCTCGCCACAGGAGGCTACCGAAATCACCAAATCCGCTCAAGGCAGCGATGCGAACCCGAATTACGTTGTCCTCGTCGGAATGACAGGAAAATGGCAGGTGGCACGTCCGGACAGCCCGCTTATCCGTATGACGGAGCGAGCGATTCTGGAAAAAGCGAATTTCATTATCGGCGCGCCTGCACCAGAAGGTGATGTCGAAAAGCGTTGAACATATTAACACACAAGGAGATATAGAAATGGATCGTACCCACACTACACAAAAACTTGCAGTGTTAGCATTGACACTTTTGTTCACCGTAATATGCATTGCAGGGGCACAAGATCCTGAGGATCCAGCGTTACAACCACCGAGTGGCATGTCGGGCAAAGTCGTTGACGCAGAAGGAAACCCTGTTGCAGGGTTCACATTTGTGATTCAACCGATGCGGTTCCGCGATGGGCATTTACAACCAGAAGGCGGTTTTCGTCAATTTCAGATGCCTCCTGAAGGTATGGAAGGTCCGGGCATGCCACGGACCACGAGTCGGGTGAAGACTGATCCAGATGGGACCTTCACTGCCACCAACATCCTAACCGGTCTTGTCCAATTAAAGGCTGTTTCGAGTGCTACATTGGATGCAATTGAAAAGTTTGACCCTGAGAAAATTCGTCAAGGAGAGCAGATTCCGCAAGAATTGATGAGGCTTGACAGGCTTGAGCCAGATATGGAGATTCTCTCTATTCAAATCGGGAAAGTCACCTTTTTTACTATGAGTGAAAGGCACGTTCCTAATTTCATGAAAGGCCTCACGTTTGCGCTGAAACCTGGTATGACGCTTGAAAACCTCAAGATCACTGTTAAGTCGCGGCTGCGAATCCGCGGGCGAATCGTTTATGCAGATGGAACTCCACTTGTCAGCACCAATGGACGTCTCAGAATACGACAACGAGATGAGACGAACCCGAACAGTGGTGGCAGCCACAGTACAGACTTCTTTACCGACGCTGATGGCTACTTTACCCAATATAGAGATGAACCAGGATTTTACACACTTTCTGCCGAATATAACACACTCGGTCTCTCTGGCGGCGCGGGTCCTTTCCTGCTCAAGGATGGCGTGGCACCAGAGAATTTGGTTATAACCCTTGATGGTAACCCTCCTGATGTCGAACGACCAACGGATCAGAAAGTGGGTGTCGGTGGTCCGATTGAAAAGGGTAAAATCCCTGCTGGTGCTGAAAACGTTGTTATTGAACAGATTGAAGTCCAGCCTAAAGTCCGTGCCCGCGCGGCTGTGCCACCGCAAGCACCAAAACCACCGAAAAGCGTGTGGGTCATTAACCCTGCAAATGGGCACGCCTACAAAAAAATTCAGTGTCAGGACTGGCACGATGCGCAACAGAAGGCTGTTGAAGAAGGCGCACATCTCGTCTCCATCAACGACGAAGACGAACAGCACTGGCTGCAGGTAATCTTTCGGAGCCACTCCACATGGATTGGACTTACCGATGTAGAAAAAGAGGGGACCTGGCAGTGGGACAGCGGTGAACCTGTTACCTATACCAACTGGGCAACCCAACCGATCTTCCCTGACGCACTTCCAAACACCGAAAAAGACTATGTTGTGATGACTTTTAGGGACGGTGAGTGGCAGTCTGTGGGGCCTGAAAGCCATTTCTGGCAAATGGCACGAGAAGCAATTATTGAAAAGGATGGTTTAGTGTCTACCGCGCCTGTTGTGGGAACTTCTGATGAAGAGTAAGACGTTTTACATCGTCCTAACGTTTCTGACCTACCACACAAAAGGAGGCATCCGAATGCACCGTTCTTATTTCGCGCTGATTTTAGTTTCTGTTGGCAGTGTTGCGCTTTTTCTGCTGACATCTCTGCCGAGCGTAGCGGCAAGTTTTTCAGGCAAAGTGGTAGATGAAGCCGGAGTACCCGTCTCTGGTGTTACCGTGGCACTTCTGCCGCAATCCACCGAGACAGACGAAACAGGGGCGTTTTCAATGACCGACGTTGCTCCATCTTCCGTTAGGAACCTGATGTTATTGCCTGTACTCCAGGTAAATTACGAAATTCACGCCGTTGAAATTGAGAGCGTAACCTTCTACCCGGAACTGTATCACCATTGGTTCGATAATAGGTTCCCTATTGCGATTGAGCCGGGGGCAGATGTTAAAGATGTAGAGATAACCGTGCGTCTTCGGATGCGTATCCGTGGGCGCGTCTTGTCTGCGGACGGCACTCCACTTCGCGATGCTAAGGTTCAGTTTGAGATAAACCAGCGTAGGGTAGATGGTAGCCACACAAGAAGCAGCAGTAATCCAAGAAATCTTGATGCCGAGGGTTACTTTGTTGAATACGTGAACGAACCGGCTTTCTACACGGTCACCGTAGCGTATCAAGGACAGTTTGCAGAATCCGAGAAAATTTTACTTGAAGAAGGACAGCAGCTTGATGGACTTGTCTTGACACTTAGCGATGATCCGCATGCGCAGCCCCCTTCAAAAGCCGTGGTGAAACCGGTGTTTAGACCGGCAGTATTAGCCGCCCCCAAACCACCTGTCAAACCACAAATAGTGATACCACCTCGTGCCTACGACCCAGAACATGCTGAAGCCGCGCGGAAACGGGAACGTGAAGGGATGTGGGCACTCAACCCTGACAACCGACACGCCTACAAAGTGATTCACTGCAAGACCCGCGAAGAAGCAGAAACGCGAGCAAAGGCGCAAGGTGCGTACCTTGTCGCTATCAACGACGCAGCAGAACAGCATTGGCTCCTTGAAGTCTTCGGACAAAAAAGCCTATTGAACGATGAAACAGAGCAAGCATGGCACTTAAAAACCTTTAGACGAGAAAGTCATTGGATTGGACTGACTGACAAGACAAAAGAGGGTAACTTATACTGGGATAACGGCGAACCACTCACCTATACCAACTGGGGTTCTCCAGAGAAAATTGTTGAAGACACTGTCCACAGTCAAAACGACGATGCAAATCAGCACTACACTGTCCTCATTGGAAGAACAGGAAAATGGCAAATGGTGCGTCAAGGGAGCTCCGTTGCGGGTCTAATTGAGAAAGCGATTCTGGAGAAAGAAAACTTCATCGCTGGCACATCCGAATAAGAAGGTAGCAACGCAAGGAGGAAAAAAGGAAGTAAACCTTTTTGTCAATCATGCCGTTTCTTCTGAATAAGAAGGTAGCAACGAAAGGAGGAGAAAAGAGTGATACATTCATGTTTCAGAAGACAAGCAGCTGCCCTTTTGGTTGGAATTGTAGTTTTTTGCCTCACAGTTGTTTGGGGGAGCAGCGCACAGACTGGAGTGCCAACGCCTTTCTCCGGACGCGTTATTGATAAAGGCGGCAATCCGATTGTTGGGCGCGCAGTCGCCATTATTCCTGTAGAAGATGGCAATGGGGCTTGGTTCCCAATTGAAGTAGATGGCGTTGAGTGGCCAGATGATCCCTTTGCATTTCAAGCAAAAACCGATATGGAGGGACGTTTCAGTATCAGTGCGCTCATCCAAGGTCCTGTGATGTTAGGGCTGCTACCGTATTATAAGCCAGAAGCCGCAATTTTGAAGGTTAAAATCGGTGAAGTGTTCGCGTATCCAAGCGGAAACGCTGTCGGACGGGGTATTGTGTTTACGCCGGAGCCGGGCGAAGCCCTCGAAAACATTGAGATGACAGCACGCCCCTTCCTGCAAGTCCAAGGGAAAGTACGTCGTATGGATGGAACTCCACTTGATAATGCGCGTATCAAATTCAGTGTAAGGCAACTGGGTTTTGATGGGGAGAGCGATGGTGACATGTCGTGGGGTACAGAGACAGATGTTGTCGGAGACTTCGGACAATATATAGAGAGTTATACGGATGGACCGGCGTTCTACATTATGTCTATAAGGTACCAAGGACAGCATGTCGCGGCAAAACCGATTGTGGTTAAACCCGAGGATCAAACACACAAGGTCATCTTCACATTCAAAAATCCGCTAATGTCTGATTTACCCGAAAGGGCACCGCGCAATTTTCAGGCGGGTGTCTCAGCGGCATCTGGCGCGGTGACCGACGCGCGAGGTGTCTGGATAGTCAACCCTGCGAATGGGCATGCCTACAAAAAGATTTTTTGTCTTGATCCGGAAGATGCTATAGCCCAAGCCACTATAGAGGGTGCTTATCTTGTTGCGATTAACGATGAAGCGGAGCAGTATTGGCTGGGCCAAGTTTTCACACTTCATCACACTTTTATTAGGCTCAACAACATCGAAAAAGAGGGGCAGGAGCAGTGGCAATGGCACAGCGGAGAACCTGTCACCTATACGAATTGGAACGCTAACGAACCAGGAGACAGTGATAAAGGTGTTGAGGATTATGTTATTCTGTTGGGTGGGCAATGGATGGACATCGGTCCGGGAGACATACATTGGCGTTTGACTCGAACAGCCATCCTTGAGCGGGAAAAACCGCCCGTGGAGAAGTAAGGAGAAAACCGTGAAATATACAGAATTCAAAAAATTCCTTTTCGCACTACAGACAGTGATTGTTGTTCTTTTGACCGGTTTCGCTTTACCCTGTATCGCCGAGAAAGAGGCTGCGATTTTCTCTGGAGGTGTCGTCGATACAGATGGGAACCCGGTTGCGGGGTTACCGGTATTTATTGCTCCCGCTGAAATTGAGGGGGAGTGGATAGACACACTTTTTTTTCCTGATGAGTACTCCGAGATGCGTCGGGCAGATACAGATGCCGATGGACAGTTTTCCATAACAAACATTCCACAAGGGTCTGTGTATTTCGGAATCCTCCCTTATAACATAGATAAACGTCTGCCTAACGATTTTGAAGAAATCGTAGATAACTGGGTGTCCAGAGATTGGAGAAAGATTACACAAGCAGATATAGATGCGTTCGTTGCCAAGGGCTTCGGGATGAGACACAGTGATTTTGAGCCGGATGTTGAAATTCTATCCCTCCGCGTCCAAGGAACAACTTTCTATTCCCGTACAGATTTCGATCCGATGGTGTTCGGCGTTGAACCGGGTGCAGATATCAAAAACGCACAAATCACCGTCCAATCCCGGATGCGCATTCGCGCGCGCGTCGTTTTTACGAATGGCACACCCCTCACCAACGCTCATGTGCGCTTTCGCTATAGTGCAGATAACGTAGATGGGAGAGGTCACCGACAGTCGGGAGGCAACATACGGACAGACACTGCTGGTTACTTTGTCTATTATTTGGATGAGAAAGACGATACCGCACGCTACACATTCTCCATAGAATATCAAGAGCTTTCTGCAGAAGCTGCACCTGTCGAACTTGAACCGGGTGCCCGGCTTGACGGCCTGACGTTCACGTTCGACAGTGAACCGATTCCGCCGAAAGCCGCATCTCAAAAAGCAGAAACTGATGAGCCTGATCCGCCATCAACACCAGACGCATCACCCAAATCAATATCTCATGAACCGTGGATAGTAAACCCAACAAACGGACACGCCTATAAAAGGGTTTCGTGTGAGTCTCGTGAGGATGCTGTGGCCCAAGCTGCAAAAGAAAAAGCATATCTCGTTGCGATTAACGACGCGAAGGAACAGGCATGGTTAACAGCAGTCTTCGGGCAAGAATGCCATTGGATCGGCCTCAGCAATGTAGAAGAAGCGTGGCAGTGGAATAACGGTGAACCGGTCATTTATGAGAATTGGTTACCCGATGATTTCTTCTCCGAATCTATTGATGCTATTGAAAGGGAGCACGCCATCATGACGTTTACGGATGGAAAATGGTATGCTGTTGGTCCTAAAAGTATACTCTTGCGCATGACTGCCATGGCGATCCTTGAAAAATCAGATGTCCTTGACAATCCATCCGCTGCCGAAAGACAATGAACACGATAGATAACATCTTATCGTTTTTTTATCTCAACACCCTCCTATTTTTTACGATTATGCACCGATTTTACCCTTAACAAGCGTCACTATAGGGTAATCGGAGGTGATTTATGAAAAATATTGATGTTGAACTTATCCACCGTGTTCTTGATGGTGATGATACTGCCTTCAGTGAACTTGTCAAAAAGCACGAAAAGTCGGTTCACGCGCTTGTGTGGCGTAAGATTGGAGATTTCCACATCGCCGAGGAGATTACACAGGATACATTTCTAAAAGCGTATCAGGGATTGGCAACGCTGAAAAAACCACAGAGTTTTGCGAGTTGGCTTTATGTGATTGCCGCGAATCACTGCAGCACGTGGCTGCGTAAAAAGCGTCTACGGACACAGTCCCTTGAAGAAACGAGCAGCGCGCAGTTAGAAAAGGCAACGTATTCGGGATATGTCATTGAAGAGAACGAACAGGCAGCCATAGAAACCCGACGCGAAGCTGTCAAAAAATTGCTTGCGAAACTTCAAGAGAGTGAACGTACCGTCATCACACTGCATTACTTCGGTGAAATGTCCAGTGTAGAGATTAGCGCGTTTCTGGGTGTATCGGAAAATACGATTAGGAGTCGCCTCCGCCGTGCGCAACAGCGTTTAAAGAAGGAGGAGCCGATGATTCGAGAGGTTTTAGACAATTTTCAAATCACACCGCAGCTCTCGGAAAACATCATGCGAGAGATCTCACGCCTGAAACCTGCAGTTCCGTCCGGCGGTAGACCGCTGGCACCTTGGGCGATCGCTGCTTCTACGGTAGCCTTAGTATTTGTAATGTTAGGCGCTAGCAATCAATACTTATCACGTTTCCAAAAACCGTATAGTTTCGATGCGATGTCAGAGATGACGATTGAATTGATTGAAGCTCCAATAGTGCTAAACCTTGCGGCGAAACCGGACGTGCGGAATCAATTCGGTAATGCGGATACAAGCAATGAAAATACTAAGGGCAACCAGAAACCTGACGCAACTTTATTTCCCTCTGCCTCTGGTCATATCCTTGATGAGGCGGGGAAACCGGTTTCTGGGATCAAGATAGCCGTTACACCTGTTATAGATGGTAACGGTGCTTGGTTCCCCATTCGAGAACAGAATCCAATAGGAGACACCTCACCATTTCATGCAGAAAGCGACGCAGAGGGTCATTTCAGTATCACCAACGTTATTGATGGTCCTGTGCTATTGTCGCTATTTCCGTTCCATAGATCCGATGTCCGGATTTTAAAAGTTCAAATCGGAGGCTCATTTTTTTATCCGAGTGGCATGCATGATCGTGGCATTGTGTTTGCTACGAGTCCGGGGAGACGTATTGAAAACATTGAAGTTATCGTGCGGCAGCCACATATCCGATGCAGGGTGCAGCGCACAGATGGAATACCCATTGTCAATACAAAAATCAGACGCCGTTTGCGAACAGTGAGTTTATACGGAAATTCCTCCGGCGACGGGAGTGCTCATACAGATGCCGAAGGGTACTTTACGTACTATGCGGAGCGGGATTTAGAGGGACCAACAGTTTACATGCTGTCACTCACATATCAAGGCCAAACAGTAAACGTAAAACCGATTATCCTTAAACCCGGAGATCAAACGCACGAGGTTGTTTTGACGTTTGACGATATGCCAACCTCACCTTTGCGTCCGCGACGAGCGGATTTTGCCAGCGCATCAGCCTCAACACGAAATTCCCGACCGGTGGCGAGTGCCAGTTTAGAGGATGTTTGGGTAGTCCGTCCAGAAAACCGTCACGCTTACAAAAGGATTCAGTGTGCGGATTGGGAGGAGGCGCAAGCGCAAGCCGCTGGAGAAGGTGGGTACCTCGTTACCATCAACGACGCAGCGGAGCAGAAGTGGTTGCGAGCAGTCTTTGGCGGTCAACCGAGTTGGATTGGACTTAACGACATCGCGCAAGAGGGACAATGGGTCTGGGACAACGGCGAGCCGGTAACCTACACGAACTGGGGACTTCAAGAACCCGGTGATACCAGTCTCGGAGAAGAGGATTATGTTATTATAGGTCCTTCAGGGAAATGGGAGGACTTTGGACCTGGGCATGGCGGAATATCCCTAATTCGGACAGCACTGATTGAGAAAGAAAATTTGCCGGTGAAACAGTAAGTTTTATGTTCTACGCAAAAGGAGAAAAATGATGAAACATTCACCCTACACAAGAGGTTTGTTCTTGTTAATAATAATTGTTTTGCTTTTCATCGGTTTAGGTTCGCACAGTATTGCTGCGGAAGCGGAGACAGGAACTTTCTCTGGACGCGTCATTGATGTAGAAGGGAATCCAGTCGCCGAGTTACCCGTTATGATTGGCCCCACGATGGCTATCGGCCCCGGGATGCACCCCGCTTTTTCTCCAAAGACCTATCCAACTACGCGACGCGCACGCACAGATGCAGAGGGACGGTTTTCCATTACAGGTATTGCTGCAAGGATGTCGTACTTCAGTGCCCTCCCTCGTAATGTGGATGTACTGTTCCCAAAGGATCTCGAGACAAAAATTGTGAAGGCTATGGAAGAAAAGGATTACGCTGCGATATACACGAGTGGCGTTATAGAGATGGAAACGGACGATTTTGAACCCGACTTTGAGGTTTTATCTATTGACATCCGCGGTATCACCTTCTATCCGCGTAATGACTTTAGTCGGATCGGGTTTAGCGTTGAACCGGGATCCGATATTAAAAACGTGAAAGTCATTGTGCAACCTCGGATGCGGATTCGAGGACGCGTCCTTTTCAAAAACGGGACACCGCTCCGCAACGCGCGGCTCCGCCTCGTTTTCAATTACACTCGTGCAGATGGGCAGGGGCATGGCAGTTCAGGTGGAAGACCCCGAACAGATGCTGATGGTTACTTTCTCTTTTATTTAGACGAGAAAGATGATACTGCAAACTACACATTTTCGGTGGAGTACCAAGAGCTTGAGGCGACGGCTGAACCTGTGCTTCTTAAGCCGGGGGACCGACTTGATGGACTTACTTTCACTTTTGACAGCGAACCGATTGCGCCCAAACCGTCACCTCCGAGAATGCCATTCAATCCGTCCGCTACGCCACCGGCACCCAAACCGATATCAATCCCAGCGTTTGAAACGGTTTGGATCCTCAATCCCACAAATGGACACGCCTATAAAAAGATTCCGTGTGAGTCTCGCGACGCTGCTGTTGCCCAAGCGACAGAAGAAAAAGCGCATCTCGTCACGATTAACGATGCTGAGGAGCAGGCGTGGCTCTCAGCGGTTTTTGGACATGAGTTCTATTGGATAGGGCTTAGCGATGTAGAAAAAGAAGGGCAATGGCAGTGGGATAACGGCGAACCTGTCACCTATGAAAATTGGTTACCCGATGATTTCTTTTCTGAAGCCTCAGATGCCGACGAAAGAGATTACGCCGTCACGACCTTCACAGATGGGAAATGGTATGCCGTTAGTCCTAAAAGTATACTCTTGCGGATGACTGCGATGGCGATCCTTGAAAAAGCAGATGTACCTGACAACTCTTCTTCCGAAGACAAATAATAGTTTGTAAACCGGGGCTATTTCGGTCCCGGTCCCCTTCCCACCTACCAATTTTTCAATTAATGCTATCAATCATTACCACAAAATCTATGATGTGTTAGAGACCAAGTTGTACATCTCTGACCGAAACTTTAGTTTTGGACAGGATGCTTGGCAAGCCGTCCACAGGAAAAGGAGAAGTCCCTGTGAACTACCGAAACCTTTTATATAGAATTGTGGTGCTTTGCCTTGTGATTGCAGTTTCTGCTTTGCTGGGTTGTGGTGAAACTATAGAAATAGACAGGGCGAGTTTTTCAGGACGCGTTGTTGATGAAGCCGGAAATCCGGTTGCTGGACTTGGGTTAGTCATTATACCCTGCGACGTTGATGATGATACCGTTACAGCGGTTTACGACGCGGAGACTAATGATACAGGCCATTTCTCTATCACGGGTATCTATCCCGGAAAATCTCTGTTCATGTTAGTTCCTGAGTATCCGGGTCCTGAAGGTCTGCTTCTCGAGCCGGAACATCAACTCCTTTCCTTTAAAATCGGGGCTTCTGCTTACTATCCGAAAGCTCTATCCCCAGATCCCTGCACTCAGGACACCTTTTTTATTCCCCCGGGCGCGCAAATCGGAAGCGTGGAAGTCATAGTACGACTCCGGATGTGGATTCGCGCGAGAGTCGTTTTGGCGGATGGTACACCACTGGTAAACAAAGAAGTTAGCCTCAACATAAGGGCGTTTGATTTACAAGGAAGTAGTGTTGTTGGAGGTATCCAGGGGTCTGTGCAGACCGATGTTCAAGGATACTTTGTGCAGTATGTAGATAGGAACGAGGCAATCGGCTATAGAGTGTCAGTTGAATATAAATGGCTTTGCGCAACATCGGAGATATTTGTACTCGGAGTTGGCGAACGCCGCGAAAACCTAATTTTGAAGTTAACATAAATGCTTCCAAGTAAAGTGTTATACTTTATAAGGATGTAAACCAGAAGCTCCAGAGATGCGACAAGTGTATCTCCGGTTATCTATATAAGAAGGAAGGGAAACTATGAGTCGTCAAAATTTTTTACGTGAAACAGTGGTAATTTCCTTTGTAATTGCAATTCTTGCCTTGCTGGGTTGTAGTGAAACTGAGGATACGTCCTCCGTTCTGTCGTCGGAGACCGTAATAGGCAGAGACACAACGAGTTTTTCGGGACGTGTTTTTGATGGAGATGGGAATCCGGTTGCTGGACTCGCGTTGATCATTCAGTCTCGCGAAGTCGACGATAATACGGGGACGCGGACGTACGGCCCGACTTTGGAAGCGGAGACCGATGACGCAGGATATTTCTCTATCACAAATATCCATCCGGGAGAATTTCAATTCATGTTGGCTCCTGAGTATTGGAAGGGTCTACCTTTTATGACAGAATATCAACTTCTTTCCGTCAAAATTGGGGCTTTCACCTATCATCCGAGTGACGAGTTCCTTCCCGATTTTGATCGAGATACTCTTTCTATAACTCCGGGCGGACACATCAAAAACGTAGAGGTCACAGTGCGGCACCGGACGTGGGTTCGCGCGAAAATTGTTTTTGCAGATGGCACCCCCTTGGCAAACAAGGAAGTTAGAATGAATATAAAAGCGCGAGATTTGCAGGGAGATGGCACAGGGAAAATCGGGGCAACATGGCAGACCGATGCCCAAGGGTACTTTATACAGTACATGGATACAAATAGGACGAGATCCTATGTGGTGTCAGTAGAATATAAAGGGCTTTCCGCAACGTCGGAGAAGTTTGTACTCAAGGTCGGAGAACGCCGCGAAGATCTCGTTTTGGCACTGCCGGGTGCGCCTCAGTGACGTGAATCAACAACAATATTCAAAAAGGAGAATCTAACATGCATTTTCAAAGTTTCAGACAAAATGTCGGGTTTCTCATCGGAATTGCGATACTTTCCCTTTTCGTGTCGTCGCCGACCTTTGCCCAGGAAGGTGCGTCAATTTCTGGACGCGTTGTTAATGAAGATCGGGAGGCGGTTGCTGGTATTTTGATAGCGGTCCAACCCTATAAAGTTATGGGTAACGTACGAGAAGAAGGGTTCGTTGAGCACTGGCAAAGACAGACCGATTCAGAGGGACGCTTTTCTATCACGGATATTATGGCAGCGGAATCCGTTAGATTTGTCGTCGAAGGTAAACACGGTGAACAGACAGAAATCCAAGTCTTGTCTATCGAAATGGGTGAACTCACGCTTTATCCGAATGATCATCCGCATTTTCGTGGAATGCCGTTTTCCTTAGAAGGAGGGATGGAAATCGAAAATACTATCATCAAAGTGAAGACGGATATCCGGCCGCAGGTCCGCGCACGCGTCGTTTTTGCCGATGGCACACCGGTTACCGACACTCGAATCTATACTCGCATACTACGTAGGGATCTGGACGGGAGTGGAGGTGGGAGTTCAGGTAGCACAGCACAAACCGATGCGGATGGATATTTCGTGGAAAATCTTAGGGTAGATGACGACCCTCAATTCTATGTGCTTGGCGTTGAACATCAAGGACTTTTTGCGAAAGCATCGCCCTTTATTTTGCATGATGGACAACCGCAAATCTATCTTCTTTTAACACTCAACGGCAATCCCGTTCCGTTGGCTGAACGTCCTGTAGATCCGCCTACATCCGATGCATTCTTAAGGGCATTTATTGATCCACCATCTGTGTGGATAGTGAACCCCGCAAACGGACACGCTTACAAAAGAATTTATTGTCACGATGTAGTGGATGCAATGGATCAAGCCACCGCAGAAAATGCTTACGTCGTTTCCATTAACGATAAAGCGGAAAATGAATGGCTACAGGGAATCTTTGAGCGGGAACGCTTTTGGATTGGACTCAGCGATGACGCTGAGGAAGGACGATGGATCTGGCACAGTGGGGAACCTGTCACATATACCAACTGGGGAGAGGATGAACGAGACGGTGGCAACACTGAGATGAAAGATTACGTTGTTGTCGGATTCGGCGGCAGATGGGAAGTGGTCGCGCCTGGTGCTGGAGGGCAGGCGCATTTTATTAAGAGGGCGATCCTCGAAAGACCAGAACCGCCCGCTGAGGTACCATCTACGGACAATTAACAGGAACGCAGCCTCCAGTGAGTTTCAGTTCAACCCAATGGGCACTTATCCGTTTCAAAGGAGAATTTACAATGAGTCGTTTGAATTTCATTCACATTATATGCCGCATCGGAATTGTAGTATCGCTCGTCCTCAGTGCTTGGCTCCCTTGCGTCGCACAGGAAAAAACAGCCACACTCTCTGGTATCGTCGTTGATACGGAGGGAAAACCGATTCCTGGATTTACCATCAATCTGTCTCCAGTTTTTCAAATGTCAGAGGCTGATGAAAACGGAGCCTTCATGTTCACCAATGTGCCTCCGGGACCTGTTCAAATTATGATTCCACCGCAGCAGTTTGGGGAAAATGGAAAGCCTTCATTCAACCTTGAACCGGACGATGAACTCGTCTCAATCAAGATCGGAGGCGTAACACTTTATCAAGGGAGGCGTCCGCCTTTCGGAGGCATCAGATTTGCTGTAAAACCGGGGAGTCATTTGAAAAATATAGCGTTTACTGTGCGTCCGCGGATGCGGATTCGGGCGCGGGTTGTCTTCAAAGATCAGAAACCGTTGACTAACGCTTCTATTTCCCAAGTTATTCGAGGTGGCGGCGGTAGTTTGAGCGGAGGCGCGACCACCGACTCCGAAGGATATTTTATACATTACCTTGATAACAACAATGAACCAGCACGCTACACGGTTACCGTGAAATATAAGGGGCTGTCAGCAAAATCCGAACCGTTTGATATTGAAACAGGTGGGCGTTATGACGATTTGGTGCTGACGCTTGATGGCGAGGCACCGCCTCCCGCCACACCAACGCAATCAAAACAGTCTAAGGAATCACTGCCAAATCTCCTGCGTAAATTGACCAGTGGATCAACACCGCCTGATAAACCGACACCCACCCACACAAAACGTCCTGCACCAACTCGTGTTGCAGTTGAACAGGTGCAAGTAGAACCTCGTGGAACGAGGACTACCACAAATAGGCAGATGGGACGCCCGTCATGGGAGAAAGAGGCCTGGGCTGTGAACCCAGCAAACGGACACGCCTATAAAAAGATACGGTGTAGAAGTCTAAAAGATGCGAAAAACCAAGCCGCGGCGAAAAGTGCGTATCTCGTTGCTATTAACGATGAAGCGGAAAAGAAATGGCTTTTAGGACTTTTTGGGAATCACCTGTATTGGATCGGACTCAGCGATGCGGAAAAAGAAGGAGAATGGGTCTGGGAAAGCGGTGAACCGCTTATCTATACGAATTGGGGTGCTAAGCACAGTTTCCCTCGCAGCACCCTCTCATCTGAAAAGAAGAATAATGCCGTCATGACCTTTGTAAATGGACAATGGCATGCTGTAGGCCCGGGAGACTTACTCTGGCGCATGACAAAAATGGCGATCCTTGAAAAAGATGCGTTGCCAACCAACGAAGCCGCAGAAAGCAAGTGAACCTATTTTTCCCAATGCTTGATTCCTACCCCTAAGACACGAGATTTCCACAGTAGGCGCAGGCATGTAACTGGACATCACTTTCAAAGGTTTCACGCTCTGGGGTTAGATACGTCTCGTGGTTAGTAACACAATTCGGATTTTCACACAGTTTTGCAGAGGCTGCGATGTCTCGCTCTGGGGGTTGTGTTAAGATGAGTTGTTCCAACCCCATGAGACTGGCGATCAGTGCCATCCGCACTGGAACAGCGTTCGCGGACTGCTCAAAATAAGCGGCACGTGGGTCGTCGTCTAACTCATAAGCGAGTTCGTTGACGCGGGGGAGCGGATGCATAATCATCGCATCGGGTTTGGCGTGCTTCATGACTGCTGCATTGAGTAGATAACTTCCACGTACAACGTCGGCATCCATATTCTGTGGGAGTCGTTCCTCCTGAAGCCGATTGACATAGATAACATCAAGTTTATCAATCACCTCTGTAACGCTTTCTACCTCAAGGGGTTTTTGTCCGTGACACTGTTCGAGTTGCGCAAGCACCCAAGGGGGCATCTGTAAAGGTTTCGGCGCGATGTGAATCAGATTCCCACCGAATCGTGCGACGGCAAGCGAAAAGGAGTGTGCCGCCCGTCCGAACTGCAGATCCCCGCAGACACCGACGGTTAACCCTTGTATCCGTGATTTCCGCCGCATAATGGTATAGAGATCGGCGAGTGCTTGTGTCGGATGTGTGTGGCTACCGTCACCACCGTTGATGACTGGAACATGTGCGTGCTGTGCAATGACACGTGCCGAACCCGCCCAGTTATGTCGCACGACGATGAGGTCGGCGTAATTCGTCACCATCCGTGCGGTATCGGCGAGGGTTTCGCCTTTAGCAGTAGAGGTTGCACGCGGGTCAGAGAAACCGAGGGTCCTACCGTTGAGGCGTTCCATAGCACTCTCAAAAGAGAGTCGCGTGCGTGTGCTCGGTTCATAGAAGAGAGTTGCAAGCAATTTCCCTCGACAAATCCCTGCCCATGTCTCTTGTTGCGACTGCATGCCCGCTGCGAGTCGAAAAATCTGTTCAATTTCAAAATTCGACAAATTGTCGAGTGTTACCAGATGCCGCATTTTCCTCCTCTGGGATATTTTGTAAGTATACCCTTAATTGCTTAGATTTCTACCTATTAAGAGATTGCATGAACGCTTCGAGACTGTCAGATTGCGGAACTGTAAGTAGCACTTGTTTGAGATCTTGCATATCGTCTATAGATTCAAGTGCTGGCTTTAAAGCATGAACGGCATCAGTCTTGAATTGTACCCCAAGCAATGTGATGATGCTTTCGATCATGCCTCTTCTCTCACCTTGTTCAATACCTTGTTCAATGCCTTCTTTGAGACCTTGTTCTTTAGCCTCTGCTTTTGCCTCTTGGATGTAATGTTGGAAAAAAGGAGATTCTTGCATGATGCCCTCCGGTAAAAGTTGTTTAATTAGCTGCGGTTCGTAAACCAAACCGCTAAAAACACCTAATGCTGCCAGTGATAGCACCCACTACCTAAAGGCCTTACTGTTACCCATAAGTATAGTTGTGAGGTAAGGTTCGTTAAGTTTTTTCTT
>VYCT01000374.1 GCA_009843785.1 Candidatus Poribacteria bacterium
ACTGGGAAGGGGCACCGGACTTGTAAAAGAAGATTCAAAAATTCAGACAATCCAATAATTTATGTAAAACGATAATTTATTTAAAACTAAATAACTTTGATCGTCCAGCGATAAACATTTGCAACAAATCCACAAATATGGTATAATCTAAGCGTTAACTTATAAACCTCATCAAAATTAAGAAGCAATAGGAGTGAATGAATGTCAGAACTGTATCAGCCGAAGCCTGAGCACAAGTTTACCTTTGGGTTGTGGACCGTCGGTAATCCAGGACGCGACCCATTTGGTGATGTTGTCAGGCCGCCTCTGAAACCTACTTACACTGTCGAAAAACTAAGTGAATTGGGCGCATACGGAGTCAATTTACACGATAACGACCTCGTGCCATTTGAGGCTTCAGCCACTGAACGCGATAATATTGTTAGCGAATTTAAAAAAGCTCTTTCAGATCACGGCATGAAAGTCCCGATGGCGACAACCAATCTATTTTACCATCCGATCTTTAAAGACGGTGCCTTTACTTCCAACGATCCGAAGGTACGCGCATTCGCCATTCAGAAAACATTAAATGCTATCGATCTCGGGGTGGAGCTCGGGGCAACTGTTTACGTCTTTTGGGGCGGACGCGAAGGCGCAGAAGTGGATGCCGCTAAAAACGGACCCGATACCGTCAAGTGGAACCGTGAAGCCATGAACTACTTCACGCACTACGTCAAAGACCAAGGATATGACCTCCGATTCGCGCTGGAGGCAAAACCGAATGAACCGCGCGGCGACATCTACCTACCGACAACCGGCCACATGCTTCACTTTATTGAAACGCTGGATCACCCCGAAATGGTCGGTGTCAACCCCGAATTCGCTCATGAAACGATGGCAGGGTTAAACTTCATCCACGGGGTCGCACAAGCTTATGAAGCCGGTAAACTCTTCCACATTGACCTCAATGACCAGAAGATGAGCCGTTTCGACCAAGACTTGCGTTTCGGTTCCGAAAATATCAAAAGCGCGTTTTTCCTCGTCAAATTCCTTGAAGATGTGAACTGGGAGGGCAACCGCCACTTTGACGCACACGCCTACCGAACTGAAGATGAACAAGGCGTCTGGGACTTCGCCGCAGGATGCATGCGCAGCTACCTAATCTTGAAGGACAAAGCACGCCGTTTCAACGAAGATGCAGAAATTCAAGGGATGCTCGCGGAACTGCAAGCACGCGACCCTGAACTTGAAGCACTCATGGCAAACTATAACGCCGAGAGCGTCGGAAAACTCAGAAAGATAGACTTTGAACCCGATACCCTCGCACAAAAAGGACTCGGATACGAGAAATTGGATCAGCTCACATTTGAAGTTTTAATGGGAGTCAGGTGAACTAAACTTTTACCGAACCGTAAGGAGTAGTTGACAGTCGGTTGTCGGTAAAGAGGTTTCATCTCACATTGGTTGCTACTAAAGATAGCCTCAAGCCTTGTAGCTCGTAATGAAGCAAATCGCTTATGGGCGAGTACGCCGCAAAATGGAGAGCGGATTTAAGGAACGCATCTGATAGGTCTAACGTCCGTTGTTCCTCCGCAAGGTAAAATTAAAAAATGAACACGCTTATTATTGCGGTTTTGAGCTTTATCGGCTTCATCGTCGCCTATCACACCTACGGTAAATGGTTGGCGAGAAAGATTTTTGGATTAGATGCCCAAGCGACGGTCCCGAGCCAAGAACTGAAAGATGATGTCGATTATGTGCCGACCAAGAAAGAGATCATTTTTGGGCACCACTTCACAAGCATTGCTGGCACAGGGCCCATCGTAGGCCCCGCGATTGCCGTCTTTTGGGGATGGTTACCGGCGTTGCTATGGGTCGTTCTCGGATCCGTCTTTATCGGGGCTGTCCATGATTTCGGCGCGCTTGTTGTGTCGCTCCGCAACCGCGGGCAAAGCGTCGGTGAAGTCGCTGGTAGAATGATAGGGCCCCGCGCAAAATTTCTCTTCCTTTTCGTCCTCTTTATGGGCTTGACGATTGTCCTCGCAATCTTCGGTTTAGTCATCGCCCTGATTTTCTCCTACTATCCTGAATCTGTTTTATCGGTCTGGGTGGAAATCCCGCTCGCTGTCGCCATCGGTCTTTGGATCTACCGCAGAGGCGGGAACATCCTCATTCCTTCCATTGTTGCACTCGGTATCATGTACATCGGCATGGGTGTCGGGGCGTACCTCCTACCGATTGATTTAAGTCAAATATTCGGTATCCCGTTACTCGGGCAAACTTACCTGAACGTTGTGGTCGTCTGGACATTAGTGCTTTTTGTCTACTGCTTTATCGCCTCAGTACTACCCGTATGGACACTCCTGCAACCCCGTGATTTCATCAACAGCCACGAACTCGTCCTGGCACTGCTCCTATTGATCCTCGGACTCGCCGTGGCGGGTTTCACCGGCAAAGCGGATTTAGTGGCATCCGCACCCGCCGTTGCATCAGACATCCCACCCGATGCACCGCCGATTTGGCCCTTTCTCTTTATTACCATTGCGTGTGGGGCTGTTAGTGGCTTCCACTGTATGGTAAGCTCCGGCACCTCCAGCAAACAGGTCGAATCCGAAAGTGATGCACAATACGTAGGCTACGGCGCAATGTTGCTTGAAGGCGGACTTGCTGTCATCGTTATCCTCGCGTGCTGTGCCGGCATCGGTATGGGCATTTTCAACCGTGTTGGGACAGGCGCAAATTACACGTTTGAACCTATTGTCGCAGCAGAAAGCACTGCACCTGTTACCAATCACGATGCATGGAGAACCCGTTATGCTACTTCCGAAACAGTGACAAACCCTGATGGCACGACACGTGTGGTTGGCGGTTGGGCAAGCCATAATCTCAAAGCGAAGGTGAGTGCGTTTGTTGATGGTGGTGGGAATTTCCTCGCATCCCTCGGTATTCCACTCAAGATGGGCATCGCGATTATGGCGGTTCTTGTCGCCAGTTTCGCTGCCACAACGCTGGATACAGCAACACGGCTTCAGCGGTACGTCATCTTTGAACTCGCGCAGACGGCTAACATCAAACCGTTAATGAACCGTTACGTCGCTACTGCGTTTGCCTTGGTCCTCGCTGCAGCTGTCGCCTTATTGCAGGGACCAAGTGGACCCGGTAGTGGTGGGTTGACGCTGTGGCCCCTCTTTGGCGCGACGAACCAACTCTTGGCAGGATTAGCCTTTATGGTCATCGTCTTCTATCTCGTGCGCCGGAACAAACCGATCTGGTTCGCGTTCCTCCCGATGGTTGTCATGCTCATCATGCCGGCGTGGGCAATGCTGCATCAAATGTTCGATCCGCAGACCGGATGGCTCTTTACCGGCAAATACCTGCTCTTCGGATTCGGTGTTGTCGTAGAGGCGTTGCAGGTTTGGATGGTCGCTGAAGGGGTCATCGCATGGCGAAATGCCCGCGGAAATTACCCAGAACTCCCACCGTTGGAAGGCGTTGCTGCCGATTAAATTGCCATCCATACAACTTCAAGGCATCAGTTTTACCGGGCAGTAGAGGGTAAGGGAATGTCAGCAATCTCAAAAAAACAAGCAAAAACCGAAGACCTCCACAACTATCCTTTTGATGCGGACATCTTCCGAAGGACATTCAACAGATACGTTCAGAGATTCAAGACCATTTTTTTAACTTTAGTCCTCTTGATTTGCGCGCCTTTCATAGCATACGCGATTGCATGGTATTTAGGCGAGGCAAGAGTTGATACTACAGGTTTCTTCGACCTTTGGCATGCCACTGGGTCTCTACTGTTAGATTGGGGATTCCCATATATAAACTACAGACCGATTTCATTAGAAATGATTTCATTCGGTATGCTCTCCTTTGGTGTTATATCTATGGGGATCCATGTTTCTTTTGGTGTGATCTCGGTCGGAGGCTTTGTTTCTTGCGGCCTGATTTCGGTCGGAGGCTTGTCCTCTTTTGGTCTCATTGCACTCGGGGGTAACAATGTTTATGGTATTATCGCTATTGCTATAGGCAACAAAAAACCTTTTGAAAAAGGCGTATACATGAACGGAAAGGCTTTCGGGGTGATTGCGATCGGGCGGCATGCACACGGGATTTATTCGCTGTCTTACGGAGAGGAAGGCGAAGGCACTTATCAGTTTTCACCCAAACGTCAGGACCCAGAAGCCATCGCACTCTTCACGAGTTGGTTCAAGAAGTTCAAAAACGCATTCGTTTCGCCTTCATAAAATACAATTTAACAGCATTTTGGAGATTAATAACCGTGGATAAACCTTACACAACTGTTCAACACAATGATTACACATTAACGATCTTTCACGGAGTTGCTCCTTTGGATCCTGTCAATGCTAATATTGATGTTCATGTAACCTTTCCGAACGGTGAGAGTTTCTCTGCTGTCTTTTTTACGCTTCAAAATATTGAGACCTTGATGAAAGACTACAAAGAAACTGGCGAATGTGCCAACGGTTCATATTTTTGGACATCAGATATGCTGATTGTTCAAAAACTCACTGAACAAACTATCTGTGAAATAGTTGAAAATTTATTGGCAGAAGGAGAATATGCATCTGTTTTCTCAAAAAATGAAGACTCTACAATTATCTCTCCCAAAGACGCAGACAAACTCCTCAAAAACTTTGACGAATCCTTATAGAACTTTTGTAAACCTTACAGCCTCACTGGATCCACCTCAATTCATCGGTGCGGTTGAAATATTCTCCATAGGTGTCAATTTTAAAAAAAATAACCGTCGCGACCCCCAGACCGGTAGGTTCGGTTTTGCGGTGTACACACCCAAATGCGACCTGCATTCTAACCGAACCGGATACTACGCGAAAACCTTGATGATTTCAAAACCCTCTTCAGTCCCGTAGGGACGACATGTTTATAGAAATGCGTTTCTTCCGCTTCTTCAGCCCTGTAAGGGCGGTATGTTTATTTCACCAGATTCGTATTGTTGGACAATTTTTAGTTTGCTCCAGAGAGTTCCTTCTTTCAGGATACATAATCCTCCACTGACGTGCAAGTTTTTCAGTGCTCCTTCGGGCATCTGAAACTTACAAAAAATAAGGCTTCCTTTTCGTCTATCAAATCAAATTCTCTAACTCGGTGGGAAATCCGTAATAGCTGTCAATTCTGATTCCGCTATCAAGAGCGGCATACCGCGCAACACACCGCGGTTTGGGGTACATATAAGATAGGTCATCGACTCAAGTATCGCAACCACAAGTTCTTTGTTACGCGGATCCGGTTTCCCTACTTCTACATAATAGTCTTCGCCATGTTTCTGATAGGCAATACTGAAAATACGTCGATCTGAGACATCCCAGTCCAGCGTCTCTTCCGCAAATTTCTTGACGGATTCCCAGACTTCCTCTGCTTGGGCATCATCTTTCGCTTTAGGAATAAAAAATTTTGTTTCCGTCGTCATCTTGATTCCTCTCAAAAATCATCTGGTACAGGGAACATGGTGATTTAGAAATTCTGGAGTGATAGCACCTATCCATCAGCTAGGCAGCTACTTTTTCGGAAAAGTAGCGATCTAACAATTCTTCCAAATCAAACAGAGAACCATTTAAATGGACAGGATCGATTGTTAATTCCGTTGCCTCACGGACAAAATCATCTAACAACTCTGATGTAATAACGGTATTGTCCAGATCAAACAAATAATGATTTAATTGGACAAAATCTGCGTTTATTTTCTCTGCAAATGTGGATCCTCTTCGGTTCACTGTGTTAATGCGATCCTCAATTTGCGATGCAAGCAACCGCTTTCGCGTAGATTCCACTACTTCCTCAAAGATACCTTCCTCTTTGAGAAAATCATCAAAGTTACCACCGCTATACTTATTCATTCACAATCCTCCTACTTTGACATAGATTTTTTCGATACCGTGCCAAGCTCAAATCTGCTTGTGATATTCTCTGCGACTTTTTAATAAAACCGTGCAGCAGGACCATCTCCTTGCCTCTGATAGTGAATAATACCCTTGAGATACGCCCGCTGCTGAGCCGACTACGAACTTCCCATAAATAAGTTTCTATTTTCCTGACAAGAGGCATACCCAAGGGCCAGTCAAATTGAACAAAATGTATATCTCTTCCGATAACTTTTCTGTCCGCCTTATTAAGACGCTTAAGCCATTGCTGAACAGGTAAACGTCCAGCATCCGTACGAAAAAAGGTAACACTGAGGACAGGTTGATCATTCATACAAATAATCCAAGTCTTGAAACAATCTATCCCCGAAACCTGCTTACGCTGAAAGCCCCTCAACAGCCGCAAAGAAATCAGCGTTTGATGCGCTAAACCCATACTGCTGCTCTACTTCCCGAATAGCGATCTCCGTTGTGAACAGAGTATCGTAGGTATCCGGGAACTCCACACCGGTCGTGGCATCGCGGAGCAGCACCATGTTATAACCATACCTTGACATAGACCGGATACCGTAATCCCTGCCCAATACACACCAATTCGTTGCGAAACCAGCAAAGATCAGATGCAAGATAAGCCGCTCCTCCAACAACGCATGCAACTGCTGCCCCGTCGCGATAACAAAGTCATTATCTTGTATGTCAATTGCAGGCGAGACAGCGAGTTGTGAAGCGAGTTTATCCCAATGGATACCAATACCCGGCGGTTGACTGCGTGGACCGCGATAAACGGCGTAGTCACCCTCGCGACTACGGAAGTCGGAGGGCGGCCACGCCGAAGGTGTAGACGGTTCAGGCGGCTTGTGGCGTTTGAGTTGCGGATACTGCTCCGCCACCGGTGGCGATGGCGCATGCACAATCGTCAAACCTGCTTCTCGCGCGGCATCTATTACAGGGACAACACACTCAGTCGTTATCTGTGCCGCGCGTTCTATCCAACTTTCGATGAAATGCACGTTCCAGAGATCCACGAGTACCAAAGCCGTCTCATCAACCGGCAACGGCATCTCAAACTCGCGACGGATGAATGCCGTTTCACGACACGGCACATCTGCCGGTGTACTATCCTGAAAGTAGCGGACACGCAAATCTAACGTTTTCATTCTGGCTCCTGAAATAGCGATGCGTCCAGTTCAGCATTCAACGTGATACCTGTTACTGAAACATCCGAAGAGAGTTCACCATTTGCATTCTGAAGCACATGATGTGCTATTTTAATGCCATCAACATCGCGATAATCACCCAAAAAATTTTCCTGGTTTGCGACTACGCCTTGGACAGTTTCACGATATGCGAGTTTTACAATATAGTGTGTCTCCTCGCTAATGAAAAGTCGCAACGCGTCCCCAGAAGGATCGGGGACAAGCAGGATGTGCGCCGGCTTGTCCTGGACATCCTCACTTCCAGCATACTGGACCTGGATATCGTTTTCCAAGAGGTGCGTTAGAAGCCATACCGGTTCCCTGGCAATTATATTTTTAAAGGCGTTAACAGCTTCAGGTGGAAGCGGTTGAATGCCCATCGGTGTTACCGCAAACGCAGTGGAACCATCGTAGATCTGAGTTATCTCCATTTGGGGCAACTTCAAATCTTGTCTCAATTTGTCAGGGTAGACATAGTATGATTTCGCCTCTACCTGCATCTGTCCCATCGGTGAATTGGCTGTAATGCGTCCTTCCATAACAATGTTTTTGACGGATTTCAGCTTCTCAAGTCCACCGTGCGCTTCGACTGCTGCCGCGAGAATTTCCTTGGCTTTCACCATGTCCGCTTCACTCGCTTCAGGCATCGGTTCCGCAGGCGGCGGTGCCGGTTGTTCTATCTCAATCTCGTTGACCGCGCCGAACTCATCAAGCGGTCGGTCGAAACTCTCTTTATTCCCGACAGTAACAATCGTGAGCGCGTCCGGATGAAGATACTTTTGTGCAACTGCCTGCACATCTGCCGCCGTGACTTTGGCAATGTTATCGGTAAAGGTTTCAAGGAAATCAGGCGCAAAACCGCGATAGGCGAGCATCATCTGTTGAAAAGCGATTTGAGAACTGCTCTCGAAACCGAAGACAAACGAATTGATGAGCGAATCTTTCGTACGTTGCAGCTCTGCCTTCGGCACGGGCGCATCTCGGAGCCCCTTGACCACATCAATAATGAGCGAAATCGCCTCTGCTGTTTTGTCCGTTCGGGTTTGCGAATAAGCGAACCATTCCCCCGGATTCGTGTAGTAGCTTGTTTGCATGATACTGCCTACCATATAGGCGAGACCGTGCTTCTCACGCACTTCCCTCATCAGACGCGAGGTAAAACCACCCTCTCCGAGAATATCGTTCATAACGCGGAGCGCGAAATAGTCCGGGAAATCGGGAGTGCGCTTGATGCCGAAATGCCCGATGAGCATTACCGACTGCGGGAGATCTTTGAAAATATAATTGACAGACGGTTCCGAGCTCGCATCTACTGTTGGAACGTCTGGAAACGCAATCTCTGTGGATTCCCAACCCTCAAACGCCTTTTCAAGTTGCGGAATCAAGATTTCGGTATCAAAATCACCCGTAATCGCGAGCATCATATTGTCCGGATGATAATACTTCGCATGAAACCCTTTGAGATCCTCAACAGTGATACTTTCTATCCCCTCAATTTCAGAATACCACCCGAATGGATGATCCGTCCCGTATAGGAGTGCTGAGAAGTTACGCCACGCAAGTTGAATAGGATTATCATTCCGGCGACGGATACCTTCAACCGCTTGCTGCTTGCGAAGTTCCAATTTTTCCGCACGAAAAGCAGGGTTTCTGAGTACATCCGCAAAGATTTCTAACCCCTTTTCAATGTCCTCTGCAAGCGTTGAAAGGTTAACTGTACCGTATTCACGGGACATGCCGACTTCAACAGAAGCCGCCATAGATTCCAATTCCTCATTCAACATGTCCGGCTCACGCGCCATTGTCCCACCAGTGCGCATAACGCCCGCGCAGATTCCTGCCAAGCCCACTTTATCCGCCGGATCATAGATATTCCCGGTTTTAATCAAGCCGTTGATGTTGAAAAGCGGTAACTCATGATCCTCAAGCAGGTAGAGTGTTATCCCATTTGAGAGTACCCGTTTCTCTGGAACCGGCGGTTTAAAAGTAATCGGTTCAAAGGTGAGTGCCTCGTGCGGTTTCGCGAATGTAGGCTGGACACCGCACACAATGAAACAGGTGATGAGTACTGCAATGACAAGCCCGGTAGATGTTCGTCCCTTCATTATTCGTTATCCTCCGCGTCGTCACCGGCGGGGGCTACATCCTCTTTTTTGACGAGTGTGCCGACGGTGCGGTTGCTTTTCGTGAAATAGGTTTTGGCGACCTTCATAATGTCCTCTGGCGTAATTTTATACATATTTTCGCGCCAACCCAGGATATAACGCCAGTCGCCAGCGATGCCTTCATAGAAAGCCAACTGCTGTGCCATTCCAGCGTTTGAACTCAGGTTCCGGATGAAACTGGCATCAACCTGTTTCAGAATCCGTTTAAATTCCTTTTCCGAAACAGGTTCGGTTTTAAGCCGTTCAAGTTCCGCATAGATGGCTGCTTCAACATCGAGGGTCGTGTGTGGTGAACGCGGTGTACCATTGAGAACAAAAAGATTATTGTAACGCGCACCTGGATACCCATTGATTGCATTAGCAGAAACCGCTATCCCCTCCTCAACAATGTTTTTGTAGAATCGGGAAGTGCGTCCATCGGACAGGATCGCGCTAATCATATCCAAAACATAGTCGTCAAAATGTGGAAGCGTCGGTTTATGATAGCCAATCATCAGCTGCGGCTCCGCGTCATATTCGACTTCAATCCGGCGTTCGCCTTCCTGTGATAGTTCTTCAGTTGTCACTTCGCTCGGAAGAGGTTGTGACTGCATATCACCAAAATACTTGTCAATAAGCGCAATCGTATCGTCTATCTCAATATTCCCGACAATCACCATGACGGAGTTATTGGGCGCATAGTGGATCTTGAAAAACTCTTCCGCTTTGCGCCGATTCAGCATCGCAATATCGGAAGGCCACCCGATAATCGGCATCCCGTACGGATGCGCCGTAAACGCAGCAGCGATAAACTGTTCATAGAGTTTGCCACCGGGACTCGTATCGACACGCATCCGGCGTTCCTCTTTCACTGCTTCGCGTTCCACATAAAATTCACGCAGCACAGCGTTTTTAAGACGGTCGGACTCAAGCATTGCCCACAACTCTAACTTGTTAGATGGCAATTCAACTGTGTAAATCGTGTAGTCAACAGAGGTACCAGCGTTGAACCCGGTACTACCGTGTTGTGTATAGATTTCAGTATATTCACCGGTGACAATCCACTCTTTCGCGAGCGCCTGTTGCGCTTTAAGTGCCTTTTCCAATTCGGCAACCTTATCAGCGTCTGCTCTTGGACCTTTCGCACGTTCCATGTCGAGCGCATCGCCTATCCGGTCAATTTCAGCAAGCACAACTTTTTCTTTTTCATAGTCCTTTGTGCCAATTGTTTTCGTCCCTTTGAACAGCATGTGTTCCAACATGTGAGCGATACCACGTGTGTCATCCGACTCATCCACGGACCCCGCTTTAAACAGGATGTACGGTGCCACAGTCGGCGAGGTGTCACGTTTAATCATCAACAACTTCAGACCGTTCGGAAAAACATGCTCCACCACACGGTCTGCAAGGTCCTGTGCTGATGCTATTCCGCTCAACGCAACAAGGCATAAGATCAGCAAGTAACGTATTCGTTTCATTTTACATAATCACGGCAGTTTTAACTCAGAAAATGCCGCTTCCTTTCCATATAAAAAACCCTCAGTCATAAGACGGGGTACAGGATTTTCTCATATAAACTTCAACTGGAAAATTGGATTGTAGAACAGAGGCGAAAGAAGCCTCGATTGAATTATCGAGGCTCCCTACGCTTTACTCTTTTTCAACGTCACCCAGTAACCCAACAAGGGCAAATCTGATGTGTGATGAAAGCGCAGAATTCTCCGCGCGGAGGTCCGCACCTTCTTCGTCTGGATACATGACATGGGCTGCCACTGCACGTTTTACCCACCGTTCCGCCCGGTCATCGTAAGGAATATATTTCTCTTTCGGAGCAGTGCAGGCTGGACATTCTTCGGGTGGGCTAGCCGCTTCCTTCCACAAATAGCCACAAGCTACACAAACAAACATGCTAAAGTCCTTTCTCTGTGCCTCAGAAGATTAATATTTTAAATACTGAATCGCCAAAATTATTAATCCTCTGGGGATCGAAATTACAGGTTTCAAAATTGTGATTAATAATCACATTGTAGCAGATTACATTCTAAGATGCAAGTTTAAAATTCAGACGCTCATTTAACTTTAAGTTACGGGTGATTGACGGATGGAACAGCGAAAAGGGCAGGCAGCACAAATCCTTTTCTGGCGAGCAGGGTCGAAAGAAAAGAACATACGGGAACACTCGGTTCTTTGCAGGATGGGAACTTGAAAACGACACGCTAAACTTCAACGCGTACAAATGCAAGGAACGCTCCGGAGAGAAAAACAATCAGAAAAAGCGTGAGCAACAGCAGATCTACTGCTGCAGCGTTGAAATCACGACCGAGACTAAGCCTATCTTCAAACGTCGGAATTGATTCTGGGCTGATGGGCTTTTTCGACATCCCGTCATAGACCCCAATGATATGGAGACTTTCGGGATCTGCTCTATCCATATCCGTGACAAATTCGCGGTATTCACGGGCGTAACGCTGCACGTTCTCCACAAATTGTTGGTGCCGTTCAAACCCAGTGCCAGCAAAAACCTCAAGAAGATGCTGAACAAGCACGACCGGTGAGACGCGAGTGACAGAACGCGCCAGTCGAATTTGGGCATGCTGTTGCGTTAAGTATTCGTGGATCAAACGTTCCCGCTCCGTCACATCTTTGATAACATATTCACCCGCGAACTCCATTTTTCGCGCTGGATCCTTAGGCATGTCTTGCAAACGAGCCTCGTATTCACCCCTAAGTTCACCTACACGTTGCAGCGCGCGTTCATTGAATTCATAATAAGTCATCGATGGTGAAAATCCGCTTGCAATAGAGGCAAGTGTACCCGGCATGAAAACCACGAAAGTGACCCACATCAATAAAAGTATCACAAGACTTGCGGCACTTTGCCGCACGCGCGACGACACCAACAAACCTAACGCAAGAAACAGGCACAGGTACAGCATCGCAATAAAAAGGATAATGCCTAAGCGGCTCCACGCATCGGTACCAAGTTGCACATCGCTGGCCGTGGAAATTACCAACAGGTTCATCAAAATCGCTATCACAAACGGGACACTAATACTGACCAACGCGCCTAAAAATTTCCCAATCAACACGGTATGACGCGGGACCGAGTTTGCCAGCGTCAAACGGAGTGTCCCATGCTCGCGTTCGCCAGAAATTGAATCAAAGGTGAACAGAATTGCGATGAGACTCAAGACGTACCCGATCACAAACGTCCAATCTATTTTGATAGTGTCCGGACGAATATTTTGTCGATTGAGCGTCGCAGGCATATAATCTAACTGCCAGAAGCCTGCTAAGTCATCGGTGGCCCAAGCGTAAAATCCGCCGTAGACATTGTCAGCCAAAAAGTCTTCACCGCCATCTGCACAGAAATGGAGAGATGACGGTTTTTTATAAAGGTATCCGGGACCCGTTTGTGCAATCAGATACAAATTTGTTCGAGATTTTAAGCGGTTCAACGATTTTGTGGCGGCATCGTGATATTTCTGCATCCGTACAGGATGTTCCTGGAGATGCACAATCGCATTGATCAGCATCAAGCCGAGAAGCAATACTGTTGTCAGCGCAAACCGAAGGCTATTCAGATTGTCGTAAATTTCTCGTTTCGCAATATGCCACATAAGTATCCAGTATCCAGTATCCAGTTAACAGTTTTCAGTTAAGAATCTCTCATTTATAGTAAAACCCATAAATGAGTGAACATATTTGTAGCGTAGGCTGTTAGCCTGCGTGCGTTTGAATACCGTTACCCTACACTTCACTTTTGATAAAAATAAGAAATATTATTAGGAACAGAATTATATTAAGTATGACCAATATACATACATCCGGCAACGCCCGCTTAGCATTTGTGGCAACGTCAACCTTCTGGAAAGAAAACTGCGGCAAACTATTCCAATCGACCGCCCCCTTGTCAGCAGAGAACCATTGCTCTGCCCCGAACGCGTTCTTATCGTAGTAGTAATCAATCAAGGTCCGTCGATACTTTCGCGCCGCTTCAAAAAAATCTCTGAGGCCGTGCAGGTCTGTCCCTACCCACGCTTGCGTTGCCGCCTCGTACATCCCCACTGGCGATCCTCTCAAAAGGATGCGATCGACAATCGCTGGTTGAACGAAGATAGTTTCGAGTGCCTGTTTTCGGACAAGCCATGCGCGTTCTGCGGCGTTGACGATCTGTGGTCCGAGGAAGCGGTAATAATCCTGCGCGTGCGGGACCTGAGGTTTGGAGGCTTCACTCAACTTGTCTATGTTTGAAACAGCGTGGTAATCATACCTAAGTGCTGATGAATCTTTATGAAAGTATTCGTGACCTGATCCCCATATCCAATTCGGATCTACGTCTACCATACCAAAATCCGGATCTTCTCCTGGAAAGGCATCATTCGCAAGGAACTGCTTTCGCTCTCTGTCGAATGCCTCCCATATCTGTTTAATTTCCTCGTAAGCGGATACCATACGCGGTTGAGAAGTCTGCGGAGGCGCAATCGCGGCAAGAACCGCGTTTGGATACACCAACACCCAAAATCCCCAGACAAACATAGCAAGCATCAGCGCGGTACCAGTTCTGCGGGTTACGGCTGAAATTAGCATGCCGATGAGGTAGAAGACCGACAGATAGACAATTGAACTCAAGATAATCCCACCGATACGGAGGAAATCAGCAGTACTCAGAGAAATAACGGTGGATGTTGTCAGCAAAATTATAGCGAGGAGCAGACTCATCAGCAACGGAACAAACAAGCAGAGCATCGCGCTAATGTATTTCGCAAGCAGGATTTGACCTCGACGCACCGGATGTGTTACGACTAAACGCAAGGTGCCGCGCTCGCGTTCCCCCGTAATGGCATCGTAGGCGAAAATCAGTGCGATTAGACTCAGAACGACTTCAAAGATGAAAACAATATCAATCGCAGTGAAGAGGTTCAGAAGTGGATTCGTCAATTTATACGTGCCAGTATCCCACAGCGTCGGCACAAAACTGTGAGATATCCAAATCTCGTTGCCCAGCCGTTTATCCAACCCGACATTGAAAATACTCAACGGATTTGGTGGACGGGCAACGTTCAATCTTCCGCCCGAATAGGTTTTCAATCCCTGTGAGCGCTGATCCTCGGTTTTGAGAGCAGTGTTGTAAGCGGCTAACCGTCGCTCGTAATCCTTGATAAGCACAGCAGTATTGGCGACCACAAGCAGCAACATAATGAGGACGGCTACGGCGAAGCGGAACGTCATCAAGTTATCAAGGAGTTCTCGGCGGATAAGCGTTGTTAACATGAAGCCTCCCTACTTCTGCCCGAAAACCTTCAGAAACTCCGGATCATCCTTTACATCCGCAAATACATGTGTCCACAGGAACTTTTGGTAATACTTACCTCGATTCCAAGCAGTTAGGACAATCTCATGCACAAATTTTAACGGTGCAGAGAAACGTTTTTTTCTATGCCAGGTTCGCCCATATAACGGAATTTGAAATTACACGGTCAAATTTACTGTTTCGCTGACTGCACCTTCAGTTCAGCGATGCGATCGCGTAAAGCCGCGGCTTCCTCATAATCAAGCTCCAATGCGGCTTTCCGCATCTGTCGGGTTAGGTCCGTAATAATCGCCTCAATATCTTGCGGCTCCATATCCTCAATAACAGCAGGGGGCTGCTCCGGCTTCGGAGCCTCATACTCGGTTTCCGATTCAGCGATAAGCTCCTGAATCGCCTTTTGAATAGTAGCCGGTGTGATATTGTTATCTGTGTTATATTGGAGTTGAATCTCACGACGGCGGCGCGTCTCCTTCATTGCTTCGTCCATCGCTTCTGTAACATTATCCCCGTACAAGATGACTTCACCATCAACATTCCGCGCAGCGCGTCCAGCCGTCTGCACAAGCGACCTTACAGACCGAAGAAAACCGGGACGGTCAGCGTCCAGAATCGCAACAAGAGAGACCTCCGGCAGATCAAGTCCCTCCCGAAGTAGGTTAATACCGACTAACACATCAAAGACCCCTTCCCGGAGTTGGCGTAGGATGCGAGCACGGTCGAACACATCAATCTCAGAATGCATATAGTCGGCGCGGATACCCGCTTCGGTCAAGTACTCGGTTAAGTCCTCCGACATCCGTTTGGTGAGCGTCGTGACAAGCACCCGTTGTTTCCGCTTGACCCGCTCCTTGATCCTGCCGATGAGATGGTCTATCTGTCCCTTCACCGGATGGATCGAGATTTCGGGATCAATCAACCCAGTTGGGCGGATAATCTGCTCAACGATTTGTGCGCTGTTTTCCATTTCATAGGGCCCCGGTGTTGCTGAAACAAAAATAACCTGGTTAACCCGCGCTTCAACTTCATCGAAACGGAGTGGACGGTTGTCCAACGCCGAAGGCAGGCGAAATCCATAGTTGACAAGCGTCTCCTTCCGAGAACGATCGCCGCGATACATGCCGCGCAGTTGCGGGATGGTAACGTGGGATTCATCAATAAAGAGCAGAAAATCGTCAGGAAAATAGTGCATGAGGCAGTAAGGCGGATCCCCAGGTTGCAACCCTGAGAGATGCCGCGAGTAGTTTTCTATACCCGAGCAATAGCCGACCTCCCGTAACATCTCCAAATCAAAGCGGGTGCGCTGTTCAATGCGTTGTGCCTCCAGCAGTTTATTCTCTTTCTCAAAGGTCAAAATCCGGTCTTGAAGTTCAAGTTCAATATTAACTAATGCTTGATCAAAGATTTCACCATCCGTCATAAAGTGTTTCGCAGGATAGATTTCAAGGAAGTTCCGTTGTGCTATGATTTCGCCTGTCGTGGTATCAATCTCGCTAATCCGATCAATCTCATCGCCAAAAAGTTCAATACGATAGGCGTTCTCACTGTAAGCCGGAAACACCTCAACGACATCGCCACGCGCCCGAAATACACCTTGCCAGAACTCAACGTCATTACGGACGTACTGGATATCGACCAAAGCGCGTAGAAGCGCATCGCGACGGACAACTTCGCCGACCTCTATCTGAACCCTCTGGTTTTCAAATTCATCTGGCGACCCAAGACCATAGAGACAGGAGACACTCGCTACAACGATCACATCGCGACGCGATATTAAAGACGCTGTTGAGGCGAGCCGCATCCGCGTGATCTCCTCGTTAATGCGGACATCTTTTTCAATGAAAGTATCCGTAGACGGGATGTAGGCTTCCGGTTGGTAGTACTCGTAATCGCTGACGAAGTAGTGAACGGCGTTATTGGGGAAAAATGTTCGGAATTCGTTATAAAGTTGTGCAGCAAGTGTCTTATTCGGCGAGATGACGAGTGTCGGTAACTGGACGTTCTGAATCACATTCGCCATCGTGTAGGTTTTTCCTGAACCCGTCACGCCGAGCAGCGTCTGTGCTTTGTTGCCATGTTCGAGGCCGTCTGTAAGTTGGTCAATCGCTTGCGGCTGGTCGCCTTGGGGTGAGAAATCTGAAATAAGTTCAAATTGCTGGTCACTTAATTCTGGATCGTCGTCTGCTGCGGTATCGATTTTGGTTAGCAATTCCCAATTCTCTCGCATTTTGGCTTTTTGCTCCTTGTTCAGTTTTCGATGTCTTTGTGCTATCAGTTCACAAGCAAATTGGACATCAAGACCACAAGAAATTTGTTAGGGTACGCGGTAGGCTTTATATAGTGTACCACATTCCGCCAAAGATGTGTAGGGAGATATGCGCTATCTATGGAGATTACAAAGTTTTTTCGGTTCCTGTCCTTCAATAAAAGGTTCTGTGCTAATATCTTCCTCCGGACAGGCACCTGCGCGTTTGATAAGCCCACTTTTTTTATTAATCTCTCGAAAAATAATCCCATCAGGGACAGGAAATTCTTTCTCAGGCCCTCGGGCAGCATCAATCATAAATCTTGCCCAGATAGGCAGTGCTGCATGTGCGCCTTGTTGATTGTAGTTCCGGCGCTTGGGATCCCTCTTATCAAATCCAACCCAAACACCGACAATCAGATCCGCAGTATAGCCGACGAACCAGGCATCTACGTAACCGTTAGTGGTGCCTGTTTTACCCGCCGCAGGACGAGTCAGTCCCATATTTACCGCGCGTATACCAGTTCCATGGTCAATCACATTTTTCAAACATGAAGTAATCTGATACGCCACCTTTTCATCTAAAACAGGCGTACGCTCGACCTGATAATTGGCAGGTGGATAAATAACTTCCCCCGTTGCATCCAGAATATATTGTATATGCCTCGGTTTTGTCCGGTACCCGCCGTTTGCAAAGATGCCATACGCGGAGGTTAACTCAAGCACTGTCACGTCCGATGCGCCTAAAGAGAGCGCAGGTTTTGGGTCAAGGCGACTTTCTTTAATACCCATCCTTTTCGCCAAATCTACAGTACGGTTTATTCCCACCCGAATCCCATTCTCGCCGATAGGGGTCTCCCATACGGCTCTCGCCGTTGGGACGTTAATAGAACTTGTGAGAATGTCCCGCATATTGACTCTTCCTTTAAATCTGCCCTTTATATAGTTACCGGGTGCCCACCATTGTCCAGGGAAAGGAACAATTCCCCACTCTTCGTCGACAATAACCGTTGCCGGTGTTACAATTGCGGGCTCTTCTAACAAGGCAGCAAAGACAATCGGTTTAAAGGCAGAACCGGGTTGTCGTATTGCGGACCCAACGGCGCGATTATAAAAATTAAAATGCCCGTCTCCTATATAAAAATCTCTACCCCCTACCATCGCTTTGATGTGCCCCGTTTTTGGTTCAAACGCGATGAGTGCTGCTTGCAAATAACCGTCAATCGGGTCAACTCCGTTCGGATTCCGTTTATTCGTATAATAAGTCCGTTTATTCGCATCATAATTGGGGAGATGCCTGCCGCCCCATCTTCCATCCATATAACGCAAATGCTCCGCGACCGCTTTTTCAGCAACAGATTGCATAGACATATCTATTGTTGTGATAACCTTCAACCCGCCGCTGTACAATTTTCCCTTAAGTTCGGGAAGCCGTCTAAGTTCTTCGTGTACGTATTGAAGGAAGTGTCCAGCTTCCTTTGATGTCGTTTCCATACCACTTCCGGGCAGATTCTGCGGGAGGAGTGGGGCATTTATACTTGCCAGCCATTCAGATTCACCAGCGATATAGTCTTGTGCTAACATTTGACCGAGTACTATATCCCGTCGATCTTTCGCATCTTGTGGATTATAAAAAGGCGAAAAAGCAGCGGGACCTTTCGGAAGCGCAGCGAGCAACGCACACTCATGATTCTTCAACTCAGATACCGCTTTATCAAAGTAGCCGCGCGCTGCTTGTTGAACGCCGTGCAGCGTTTTGCCACCAAACCTTGACCGCCCTAAGTCTACATGATTCAGATAACGTTCTAAAATCTCATCCTTAGAAAAAACTTTCTCAATCCTCACCGCAAGGAGTATTTCTCTGGCTTTCCGGACATAATCTCTTTTCGACCGCTGTTCAAAAAGATAAATATTTCGCGCTAATTGTTGCGTCAACGTACTTGTCCCCGCCAAACGCCGACCATATAATATCCTGTTTTTGAATGCACCACCGAGACGTATGATATCAACACCCCAATGCTCATAAAAGCGTCGGTCCTCAATCGCAATGAACGCGCCTTGTAATCTCCGCGGCATCTGGAGTAACGGAATCAAACGGCGCGTCGTTCCCTTATCTTTATCAGCGATGTCATCTATTTTCTCCGGTTGAAGGTAAAAGTTTTGGCGCGCAACATTGTCTTCGTTCCGAATAGATACAATCTTTCCATCTTTCACAGAAATTTGAACGTGTCCCGCCTCTACATCAAGGTTGGGATACGCAACATCCCACATATCCTGATCCCGTAGATGGATGCGAACAGTGCCGTTTTCCTTGTCCTTTTCCTTACCAGCCTTAAGTGCCTGCGCGTACTCACCGGGTTGGCTCAACCTCGGAATGATTTCCGATACTTTCTTATATTCCAATCGCTCCAATTTATCAAGCAAGAACGCTATTTTGTCCGCCGTCTGCACTTCACAGACCGAAGAATAGACCTCCAGATGTTGCTGCCATGTCTCAATAGCAGTATATTCAAGATCATCAAATTTGATGTCCCGCACATCCTCCCAACATCCAATGAGCATACCACCCGCAAATCCCATCCCCGCAAAAGCGGCTATAAATATTAGGATGCATACACCCCAAAATAGGGTTAGTAAAACTTGAGAAAAGTGGTATAAGAGTCGGAGCATTTTATTTCTTGCCTCCTGCTTAATATTCAATAGGGTGGGATTTACGGTGTTCTATCGTTGACACCGGTTTTCCGCACCCTTTTAATCGTACAACCGATCGCCCTGGTCTTTTTTGATGGCTTCGGAATATCTTTTCCAGCAATCACTAAATCCAAAGCGTCCTTGAGATAGTGTTTTGTCGGTTCTTTCCGACTATTATCAATCGCCCCCGCATAGCGGAGGACGCGTTTCGCATCCAGAAGAAAAACTTCCGGCGTTCTTCGCGCACCGAAATAATCGGCGATTTTGTTCTCTCGGTCTTTTAGCACCGGAAATTCAAAACCGTGTTTCTTACTATAGGCTAAAATTTCCGCAATCTTTTCTTGTTTGTTTGAATTGATGCCGATAAACTGCACCTTCTTTGCGTCATAAGCCTTGACTAAGTTAACAATCCGAGCCGTGTAATCAGTCGCTACAGGGCACTGCGTGGCAAGGAATAGTACCACTGTAACCTGTTTTTCCTCACTCAATTTGTACAGGCTGAAATCTGTGCCTTCAGCGTCCTTGAGTGTAAAATCCTTGACAACAGCGTCAAGTTTTACCTTTTCCGGTGCCTCCTGCGCAAACGCTGTCCCTATAGTTCCCATAGACAAAACTATTACCACGCACACCCAACGCAAAACGGTAAAATGATCTTTCCTAAAGAAATATGTAAAAAGATTTAGACGCTGCATTTTCTAATTTTCCCTTAATTAAGACGTTAATAGCACCATTAGGTTTCAATTTTTTCGCACGCAACGGGACGATCTAAAATAAAATTGTATTTTTTACTTGCATTCTTAAACTGCATATAATATAATATATACATA
>VYCT01000324.1 GCA_009843785.1 Candidatus Poribacteria bacterium
AAATGTAAACTTATTTTCATAATCTACTATAAAGGGTTATAAAGAAGATGAAAATGGTTATTACACTTTGGATTCATCAGGTAAAAAATGGTATGCACACCCAAAAGGTCAATTGCCCTCAGATCTGTTTGAAATCGGCATTATTAGTAGGAGCGCAAAAGAGCGGGAAAAATTTCCCACCCAGAAACCTGAAGCCCTGATAGAACGTATCATTAGAGCGTCAACAGATAAAGATTCTATTGTACTTGATTGTTTTGTCGGCAGTGGCACCACTGCTGCCGTTGCGGAAAAACTCGGCAGGCGTTGGATTGCTGCCGATATCAACAAAGGGGCAATCCAGACATCAATAAAAAGACTGCAAAAGTTACCTGATATGCAGCACGGCATTGCACACTATCGCGTCAATAACTACGATGCCAATACCCACTTGGAACGAAGAGATATTGTGATAAAAAAATATGGAGTGCAAACGGATAGGCAAGAGGCATTTTTTGATGGCACACTCGACGGAACACTTGTCAAAATCATTGATCTTACGAAACCGCTCACCCCATTAGATATTCAGACGATTAAAGACGAACTTGAAAATCGACCAGATGAGTCGCGCAACATCACAGTATTTTGCTACGGTATCAATAGCGGCATTCAGGCAGAACTCAAGGAGGAAAATAGGCGGCGCGCTATAAACAAAATCTTTGCGCGTGACATCGGAAGCGAAGGGGTCACTACATTTGAGCCTGCGTCAGCAGAGGTTAATTTTGAGAGAGATGGAGATAGTGTCACAGTTACGATCGCAGATTATATAAGTCCAACCATCTTAGCGCGGATGGATATTGACCGCACCATTTTTGACGAGCAAATTGACGATTTCCACGCACAGATTGATTGCGTCCTGATTGATACTGACTACACAGGCGAGCATTTCAAAATAGTTGAAAGCGACGTTCCAAAGAAAAAGGAAGATTTTGTTGACGGAGAATACACCGTATTATTACCGCGTCCAGATGCCCGCGTCGCCGTAAAAATCATTGACATGCTCGGCGAAGAAACCGAGATTACAGAATAACACCAAATTGGGTGATGGGATCACAATTCCCTATAGTAGTTAAAGGATTTCCGTTTTTAGATCATCAATTTGGTCCCCCTGTCCTGGCTGTGATTTATATAATAACTCAAAAATTCCCGTTCTTAGGTCCTCAAGGCGTTCGGAACTGTGAAATGTTCTAATGAAACGTGCTGCGTCGGCTTCTCCATTTGAGATCAAGATAGTTGATCGAGAGGGAATTGGCTCGTAGAACATCACAAATGTGTTAGTATATTGATTGATGAGGTGATAAATATTACCTATATCTCTGATAGTGCTTGTTTTCATCTTAGATTCCCAATTGCGCTCGAAGTGAGAGATTCTCTTGTCTATATAGGTTAATAGAGGCTTCATTTTGTTTACAATGCATGTGTGTTGTTTTTCTAAGCAGTCAAACCAGGCCGCAACTTCGCTATTATTAGGGATGCGGTCGCGTATCTCACGTTCTACCTTGGTTTTAAGTCTCGTTATAGATTGAGTTTCGTTGTCCTTATCCGTTATCCTCCTAAGACAACAAAGCGTGCTTACAAATACCGAGTGTATAACGAAGTGAGTGAATGAAATTTGTCTACCAATAAAGTATTCAAACGCCTCGTCCGTGTTTGTTCGGTTGCAGTTTACAAGTCCTTTATACATTCCAAAGGTATATGCCCCATTATTAACATCACAGTAAACATCAGCATACAGTTCTGCTAACCTTTGAGCTAATCCTTTGTCAGTAATTCCAATAGTTTCGTGTTTTGTGTCAATCTTATATACAAAATCATCAAATTGATCTTGATCCATATCAGATTTAAGTATCATTTTATTCTCCGAGCAGTCTGTCCATCTTCAAATTGTAAATAGATTTGTTCGTAGTAGTGCGATTTATCGCACGTCTCCGCTCAGAAACGGGCAATGAATTGCCCTACTACGAACGAGGTTACTTCCAATTTTAGACTGGACAGACCACGAGTTGTGAAATGTTATAATTTTCGATTTTAAAGACAATATTCTGAATATCCTAACACTTTTTAACAGCTTCTGGCAAATCTAAAATACTGATGGAACAGAACTATTCAGTTCTCCTCTATGGGAGTTACTGTAGTTTGGACAGTTTTAATCGTTTTCGTGTCGTGTTTTCAAAGGTATTCTATTTTTCTATCAGTTTCGCACATTCACAGAACCCATAGAAAAACGGACACTTTCGGACGGATTGGGTAACCCAACCCCTACAACCCTGCGTCCCTCGTAGGGGGCGGGTTCCCCGCCCCGCTGGAAAATTGTCCAAACTATAGTATGGGAGTTAAAACAGTTGGAGAATTCGGTAGACAGTCAGCAGTTCAACAACGTTTATAATCCTGCAAATCGTTGAATCCCATAAATCACAGTTTAGCCGAAGTCAAGGTCATTCAATTGTAGGTTTTTGGTGTTGTCCTTTTCGCAGGTGTTAATACTTCATATATGTTATGTTTTAAAACAAACCGCAGAAATATTCGCAGCATTTCGCAGCGGACCCTGCAAAAAAAAAAAGCGGTAAATTCCAATAATTTATTAAAATTGA
>VYCT01000085.1 GCA_009843785.1 Candidatus Poribacteria bacterium
ATTTATATGTGTTTAGACTACTAATTTACGTTAGTTATTATTTACTCTATTTATGCTAACATATATAATTAAGAAAAGCAAATTAATTCCTAATTTGACCAGATTCTATACAGATGCTGGAGAAATACGCAAGCAAAAACGCTACATGAAAAGAAAGAAAGTTGACAAAATATGAGGTTTTAGAGTAGAATTTAGAATAATCAACATTTTCTGGTACTTAGGCGAAGACGTTCAATAGCAATAAGGAGATCGACATGCTAACGCAAGAACAGGTTGACTTTTACAATGAGAACGGTTATCTCAAGGTTGACCAACTTTTCACACCAGAGGAGACGAAAGAGTTGGCATCTGAAATGGTGCAAATTATTAATAACTGGGGACAGGAGACGATCGGTTGGCCGGGCCCTTGGCGTACGCGCTACCTGAAAGAAGAGGATCAACAGACGACGAAGGCTGTCTTTATGCACAATCCTCACTTCTACTCGGCTACATGGGGTAGAGTGATTTTTCACGAACGCCTGACAGGCGCTGTGCAATCGCTTATCGGTGATACGATCCAGTGGCACCATACAGTGCTTCATGCGAAGCCGCCGGAAAAAGGCACGCCGTTCCCGATGCATCAAGACTATCCCTTCTATCCGCACGATGGACTCGACTTCGTTGATTGCCTGGTTCATCTTGACGATGCCCCGTTTGAAAGCGGTGCGCTACGGGTCGTTCCCGGTAGCCATCAAGAGGGGCCTCGGGAACATATCACAGGTGAAGGTACTGCCCCACACCTGCCTACTGATAAATTCCATCCAGATTTCATCGACTCCATTCCGATACCGGCAAAAGCGGGTGATGTGATTTTCTTCAGTTACTGCCTGATCCACTGGTCGGAAGTGAATAGGACAGATCAGTGGCGGAAAGCGGTTCGCTTTGGGTATCACACCCCAGAGATGCGTCCTGTGGGTCGCGGTCCTGAAGAACCGTACAACAACATCATGGCAGGCGGGTTCAAACTGAATCCGACATCTGAAGAAGTAATGGCTTAGCACAAAAGCGGAAACGTAATGTCTCGAATTTTCTTTAAACGCCTTTATGTGTTCCTGATGCTCAGCATGTGCTTGGTCTGTGCAATGCAGCTTTTTGCCCAAGAGCCTTCGCTTGCTGAGCAGATATTTCAGAAATACCAAGCACTTCTACAGCGAGCAGATGTCCAAGAAGAGCTGCCGATAGTTCTGATTGAACTCAAGAAACCGGAGCATCAACAGTTTTTAAGGCCAGCGACGATAAACGCGGTGTTGGACGACCCGGACACACTCAAGACACTTATACCGGATACCAGTGATGATTTTATAACGTTGCTAAAAGAGGATACTGACATCCGGACGATGCTCCGTGATCCAGATGTTCAAATGCTACTTCAAGATCCTGAGGCGATCGATGAACTTGCGAGTCTCCTTGAAATAGAAGCATCCGTACTCGCGCCGCTGATCTTTGACAGGTATCAACTGCTTTTTCAACGCGAGGATATTCGGGAGCTGCTGCCTGATGTTCTTACAATACTCAAGCATCCTGATACACAGGCACTTTTGCAACCTGCTACAATCAAACTGGTAGCAGAGGATCCGGACTTACTGAAAACAATCGTTCCAGAGATTGAAGATAGGTTTATTACCCTTCTCAAGGAAGACGCGGATGTTAAGGTGTTCATTAACGATCCGGACGTTCATACGTTACTTCAGAACCCTATTGAGATCGACGCGCTTGCGAAACTGCTCAGCGTTGAATCGCCGTTAATTGTTGTCAGCATAGTCCCTGCCTCGATTGAATCCCCTGGTATTGGTGAACAATTCAGTATTACTGTTGATATTGCTAACGCCCAAAATGTAGCGGGTTATCAGGTATCACTGCAATTCGATTCAGAGGCACTCCAATATATCTCATGGGAGCAGGGGACTTATCTCTCTGGAGACATCTTTGTGATTCCGACAGTGATTAAAGAGAATCAGGTATCTTTCGCATCAACTGCCAGCACGATGGCGCCCGAGACCGAAGGCACCCTCTTAACGATAACTTTTAAAGTGATCGCCATAAAAGCGTCAACGCTCACCTTAAAGGAAGTTATCCTTTCGAGTCGTGCGGGAGTAGCATTGCCCGTAACAACCGAAGACGGCGAGGTTGTTGAACCGCCAACACCGCCGTGGGATGTTAACAAAGATGGTGTTATTAATATTCTGGATCTGACGTTGGTGGCATCACATTTTGGAGAGACGGGCGTTACACCCGCTGACGTTAATGGGGACAATGTGGTGAATATTTTAGATTTAACACTGGTTGCGAGTCATTTTGGTGAATAAGACGGAGCGTTTTAGGAACGAAAGTTGCACCAGTAAAGTGCTGAAATCCGATACCAGATTCGTCAGTGACATCTGTAAACTTTACATCTGCTTCCGCAGAAATACAGAGACAGATAAAGGCACAGAAGAAAACAAAAGTCCGCATGCTGTATTTTCTTAAAAACATTTTCTCTGGCATTTCACTTTGTCTTTGTCACTTGCCCCCATTTTTTTCTGAAGGTTTGTGGTGAAAGGTTTTTGTTGTTA
>VYCT01000234.1 GCA_009843785.1 Candidatus Poribacteria bacterium
AGATGTTATGTAATTAAAAGTCATTTATGTTGAATATGGGTGAAAATCAAAGGATAACTCAAATTGAGGATATTCTTGATAAAATAGAGACAATAGAAGATACTGCAACAGAAGTTGCTGTATATAGCTTAGTTGTATCAATCTTATACATGCTGATATTCTGTTGTAAATCAGAGATACAAACGTGTATAATGGAAACAAGTACTTCAATACCATTATTTATTCTACTTTCAACGATTTCTGTTGAAATAAAGGATAGAGTCATGTTTACCAAAAGCAAGATAAAAAAGCAGCTGCGAGAGGCAGAGCGTGAAGCAAGAGCTGAAGGCAAAGCTGAAGGCAAAGCTGAAGGTATAATTATTGGAGCGCAGAAAAAACACGAAGAATGGGTAGAATGGGCTGAAAATGGTAGAGAGGAAGATAAAAAACCTCTACCTCCTGAAAACCCTAAATAATCAATTGTGAATTTCTGCTATATTAGAAAGGTCAGAAAGCCATTGACTATTTCAGTCGGTGGCTTTCGTCTTTTCTATACCCTCATACTTCCATTCACAAACTTTGTCCAAATACAGTCATAGTTTCGGGCATTATAGACATAACACCGTTCTGCTACATAAAGCGGTGTATAGCCAACGCTGTACCAATGGTGAGAACCGTGATATGCTTTTTTTAGAAGATTCCAGAATCCCTCTATGGTATTAGTATGCTTATCACCGTCTACATACTGCTCTTGGTGGTTAATAACATGGTGCTTGAGTTTGGTACTAAGTGCATTATAGGCGTGGTATTCGTCCGTCATAAGTTCAGATTCCTTGACGTTCACAACACGACGTATGAATTCAAATATATCGCGTCCGGTTAATCCTTTCGCGACTTCCGCGACAACCTGACCGCCACGTTCAACTGCACCAATGACAGCCGTTTTACTCGTGCCACGTCCCCGCTTGGCTGGTTCTCTATCCTCTTTCTTGTTCTCTTTGCGAGGTTTACCACCAATATAGGTTTCGTCAGCCTCTATTATGCCTTGTAGCACGATAGGATTGACTTTATTTGCCATTTCAGCGCGTATACGCGTTTGGATATACCAAGCCGTTTTTTGATTCAAGTCTAAATCGCGGGCAAGTTGGTGGCTGGATAATGACTTCTTCGCGTTGACTATAAGGGCTATAGCCATAAACCATTTCTGAAGGGAAATTTTTGTGCCGTGAAATACTGTGCCACAGGTGACCTTAAAACTGGCACGACAGGTATGACAATTATAGCGTCCTGTAAGTCCTATTTTACCGTCTTTCTGCGTTTCGTTTTTCTGTGCCACGTCTTTACTTTCACAATGTGGACAAACAGGTGTTCCATTCCACCGAAGACGCTCTAAATGCTCTATACACGATTCTTGCGTAGGAAATCGCTCGATAACTTCTATGAGGTTCATGAAAAAATGCTCCTTTGGTTACAAAAAGGGTTGCATTTTTTCTGAAAAATCCTGTATAATACAGATAGAAATACGTCAGAAAAAGCAACCCGCTTTTTTGACACTAAAATAGGGAGGGTGCAACCTCCCTATTAACATACCTATATTATACCTTTTTACGTATCTTAAATCAAGAGAAAAGTCAATAAATACAAGGGTTTAAAGCGATTTTCCGATAACTTTTTCCAAGCCTGAAACTACTTATTGCGAAAAAAAATGGGGGTAAGTGACCGGTTGACATCAGATTCATTATGCTGCTATAATAAACTAAGTTGCAACCTTATGCTAAATAAACAAGAATCGCAGGGCAGGACACCATAGCACACCAAGATTAGCGGAAATTCTTTGTATTTTCAATCAAAAACGGTATATACCTGTCTAAATCTTGTAAGTAGCAACTTGGGGTATAATATCCTATAATGTCTTGACAGTATTGAACAGTGCTAAATTACATGGAGCCGTTTTCGTTTGCCTCTGGTATACTAACAAATCTGCCACTTGAGTAATTAAAGAATTGAGACGCGTAGATCGCGCCTATTGAGCGGAGGCTTAGATTTGAAAACAGGCTACAAGTAGACGAACTTGATAACTCTACTTCTCAATCAATGTGCGATTGAGATTATTATTGCGAACATCAAACAGATTTCTGATAGTTCAGAGAGGAGTGACGTTGTGAAAAAGGTTTGGCTTTGCACGCTGATAGTGTTCTGCTTGGCTGCATATCAGAGCCATGCACAGATTAAGTGGGATGCTGAAAAGTTTATGCCGTTGTCCGATGTGAAACCGGGGATGCAGGGGAAGGGCTACACGGTATTTTCAGGTATAGAGGTGGAACCATTTGATTTTGAAGTTGTAAGTGTTGAGTATAACTATTTCCCCGGATGGCATGTCGTATGGTGTAAAGGGCTCAGCGACAACTTTAAACGTACCGGTGTCGCAGGGGGCATGAGCGGTAGCCCGATCTATATTGATGGACGGCTCATAGGTGCACTCTCGCTTGGGTTTTGGAATCAACGCCAGCATGCGAATCTCTTTGGTGTCACACCGATTGAAGCGATGGTTCAAGTCGCACAACGTGGGATGGAACCCAATTTAACTTATCAAGGCACGCAACTCTTTGACCTCGGTGCTGCAGCGGCAACACAGGATTCTGGGTTGGATATGGGACCGTCTTTAATTCGGGATGGTAGACTCCCACAAGTACCGCGCAGTTTTGATGAGGCATGGTTTGAAAACCTGTCCCCTACGCCTTCCCGAGCCAAATCGGCACAGTTAGCAATACCGCTCGCAATGCCACCCCTGAATGCAGAACTCATGCGGTATGCCCAACCGGTTTTTGACAAATTCAATTTTATGCCTGTTCAGGCCGCAGGCGGCGGCGGTCCTATTAAGGAATCACCCGTTGAAGAAGGGCAGATCATTGGGATGGAAATGGTGCGTGGTGATGTCTCATTTTTTGGCTTCGGCACTATCACCTATGTAGATGGAGATGAACTTCTCGCTTTTGGACACTCTATGTCGGCGGAAGGTAATGTAAACCTACCTCTTTCAGGCGGACATGTTCATTTTATTTTACCGATGACCACCCGCTCCTCCAAATACGCAGCACCCACACAACCCATCGGCACCTTAGTACAAGACCGAGAAACTGCAATCGCAGGTATCATTGGGAAACATCCGAGTTATATTCCCGTCAATGTCAATGTACAAACGACTGATGGCAAGCGGCACGAAAAGTATTATGAAGTGATAAGAGACCGTGGAATATCCGGACTCTATGCTGGAATAGGTACATCTTACCTCTTAGATGCACTGGAGTTCTACTTCCATGACCACACGGTCAACTTGGGGACGACCATCACCCTGAAAGAACATCCCGACCTCACAAATCGTGAATTGACGTACAAGAATGTCTTTTCTTCCAGTGGTTCGCCAGCATCGGGTGTCATGCAAACAGTGACGTATCCAATGGCATTGTTGGACAGCAACACCTACACAAAGGTTCAGGTTGAAAGCGTCGATTTTGATATCAAGATAGAAGATAAGCGAAGAACAGCAAGAGTCCAGAGCCTACGGGTCGATAAACTTCGCTATCGTCCGGGTGATACCGTCGCAGTCGAAATAACTTTGCAGCCCTATCTTGAAATGCCAGTAGTCCTGACTGGAACAATTACAATTCCGAAGGATACACCTGATGGGCTTGTTATGCTCCTCGCTTCTAATGGGAATTTTTATCAGTCTTGGCTGCGTTCCCGCGCACCCTACAATTTTCGGCATAGAAATATCAACCAGTTAGTTGAACTCTTGAAACGGGAGCAAAACAACTCCAATATTATCTTGGAGCTTTCTGTACCGCAACCCGGGCTCACCATTCAAGGTCAAGAATTCTCGAATTTGCCACCCTCGGTTATGTCTGTCATGAACACTGCAAAGCAGGTCGTTGGCAATACCGGGTATACTTTGGGAACAGCCTTACATGTTGACAAACTGTCCACAGACTATGTTGTTTCTGGCAGTGGTATCATTCGATTTGTCGTTGATAGGAACGCCGAATAGCACCTAAAAAGATCGAAGGGGTAGGGCGGAGACAATCCGCCCTCTACAATAACCAGTAACAGGATAGAGGCACGTAGACTTTGCCCGACCACGCTGGTGAATCTAAATCATATCGAAGAATCTTTAAATTTGGCGATTCGCAACATACCTAAAGTTTCGCCTCAATAACCCTATAGGAGGGTACTTTCAATGCGCCGTGTCTTCTCCGTTTGGAGTCTTATTTTAACCGTTTTGATTTTCGCGGGTGTCGCATCCGCGGTGAAAACTTCGTTGTGGGAACAGCAGCATCATGCGGATTTCGAGTCCGGTAAGCCCAAAGACCTTTCACTTACAAGCACCGGAGACGTTATGTTGTCTCTCAAAATTGATGCTTTTACGAAAATGAAGGAGACCCAGGTCTGGGCACTTGTTGAAGATTCAGCAGGAAACCTCTACGCAGGTACCGGGAACGAAGGAAAAATCTATAAAATTAATGCCGATGGCGACACCGCTGAACTCTATTATAATTCACCTGAAGTTACGATTTACAGCCTTGCTATCGGACCCGATGATGTCCTTTACGCTGGCACAGGCCCCGATGGCTTGATTTACAAAATTACGAATGCAACGACACCGCCTACAACTATTCTCAATGAAGGCGACAAATATGTGTGGGCATTACAATTTGATGATGCCGGCAATCTCTATGCCGCAACTGGCACCGATGGAAAAATTTACAAAATTACACCCGATGGTGAATCCAGCGTCCTATTTGATGCCGAAGAAAAGAATATTATGACCCTCCTTCAGCACGAAAACGGTTTCTATGCTGGAAGCGGCGACAACGGCGTTATCTACCAGATTGCGGACGATGGCACTGCAAAAGTTGTTTATCAAGCCAATGAAAAAGAAGTTCGCGCACTTGAAATGGATGGCAAAGGCAACCTCTACGCCGCAGCCGTTACATCTCAACCCGCTGAACCTTCAAGAAATCGTCGCAGTGGTAGCAGCGCAGGACCGCCTACCCCGAGTGGACCGCCGCCACCCGGTGGTGGACCGCCCCAAGAGAATAAGTCTAACATCTACAAAATTCGACCCGATGGTACGGCTGTATCCGTTTGGAATTCGCCAGAGCCTCTGATTTTAGCGTTCGTATTGGAAAGCGATTCTCAAATCCTTGTCGGAACAGGGAATGAAGGAAAAATCTACCGCGTCAACGCAATGAGTGGAGATTCTGTCGAACTCGGAAAATGCTCAGCGGATCAAGTCGTCGCCATACATCAAAAAGAGGTGGATGGAAAGACCCAAACCGTCTTGGCAACTGGGAATCCGGGGAAACTCTTTACCCTTGCTACCGATCATGTTGAAAAAGGAACACTTGAGTCGAAAGTTCACGACGCAAAGAGCCTGTCCCGATGGGGAAAACTTTCTTGGGAAGGTGAGATGCAAGAAGGCACCGCAATCGCTTTCTCAACCCGGACCGGTAATACGAAAAAGCCTGATGATACTTGGAACGACTGGTCGGAGGACCTCACCACTGCGGAAGGCACCCAAGTTCCCAATGGCGACGCACAGTACATCCAGTGGCGCGCGAAATTCTCAACTACTGACGCAGCCAAAACCCCCGTCTTGAAGAAGGTTACCCTCGCGTCTGTACAGACGAATGTTGAGCCACGCTTTACCGATATTACTGTGGATGATGGCAGCGGCAGCGGCAATCAAGAAACGCGGCGGCGTTCTTCTGGTGGGAACTTACCACCGCCAGGCGCACGCGGCGGAAGTAGCGGATCTGGCAGTGGAGACGAGGCACCCTCCAAAAAATGGAAAATTAGTTGGAAGGTTGAGGACGCAAATGCCGATACGCTCCAGTACACACTCTACTATAAAGCCGTTTCTGAAGAAAACTGGCGACTCCTGAAAAAAGAGTTAACCAAAGCCGAATTTGAGTGGGATATTACCACCGTTGCTGATGGGCGATACAAAGTCAAAGTTGTCGCTACCGATAAACTGAGCAACCCTGTCGGTTGGGCAAAATCTGCTGACAAGGTGAGTCCACCGTTTAATGTAGATAATACTCAGCCTTCTGTCGGCGAAATTAAAGTTACGCCTAATGGGAATGGGACTTACAAAATCGCTTGTGAAGTTACGGATATGGCTACGCCTATCCAGAAAGCTGTCTATAAAATTGATAGCGATGAGAACTGGAAGGCGATTTTCCCCGATGACGGTATCTTCGATTCTAAGAGCGAGCAGCTGCTTTTAGAAACCGATGAACTTCCCGCAGGCGGACACGCGATTACCATTCAAGTGACTGATAGAGCACAGAATACGGCAGTCGGTCGTGCCGGTTTCTAAGTATATCCAATGAATCGCAGGGCGGGTTGAACACCCGCCCTATTTTTTTGTGACCGTCTCAATTGAAGTATAAACGATGTCCAATAGATTATCTAACGCTGAAATCGTGATTTGCAACGGCGGCATCAGGACAATAGTATTCACAAGAGGTCGGAGCATCGCGCCACGTGCAAGTGCCTCTTTGCAAACCCGAATACCCATCTTCTCCTCAAATGGATAAGGCGTGTGTGTGTCCGGGGTTTTCATGAGTTCTACACCGGCGGCGAGACCGCACACGCGGACATCACTAACATGCGGAAGCGCATAGAAATCTTGGAGCCGGTTTCTGAAATGTTCGATGGTAGGTTGAAGTTCGGATAGAAGGTTCTCACGCTCGAAAATGGCGATGTTTTCTAATGCGACAGCACATGCTAACGGGTTTCCAGTAAAGGTGTGACCATGGAAGAAGGTCTTAAGGTCTCTATATTCGCCGAGGAAAGCGTTGTAGAGGGTGTCAGTCGTTAGTGTCGCAGCGAGAGGAAGATAGCCCGCGGCGAGCCCTTTTGCCGTACATAAGATGTCGGGCGTAACGTTTTCATGTTCACATGCCCACATTTTGCCAGTGCGTCCGAATCCTGTCATCACTTCATCGACAATGAGGAGTGTTTCCCATCGTTTTGCTAATACGGCAAGTGCTTTCAAAAACCCTTTCGGAGCGATTAGCATACCGCCCGCGCCCTGAATAAGCGGTTCCAAAATGATACCAGCAACCTGTCCCGCATTTTCAGAGAGCGCGGCTTCTACTGCATGAAGCCAATGCGTTTTCACAGCAGCCTTGTTGCCGGATGTATCGGCATCACGCCGAGAACGATACATTTCAGGAGCGGACACACGGATACCTTTGAAAAGGAGGGAATCAAAGGTGGTGTGGAAACTATCAATCCCACCGACACTCATCGCACCTATCGTGTCTCCGTGATAAGCATTATCGAAATGGATAAACAGTTTCCGTTGCGGTTTGCCCTTATGTTGCCAGTACTGATACGCCATCTTCAAGGCGATTTCGACAGCCGTTGAACCGTTATCGGAGTAAAATACCTTGTTCAGTCCTGCTGGTGTGATTTCCACCAGTTTTTGTGCCAGTTGGATCGCCGGGATATTGCTATACCCAAGCAGCGTGGTGTGTGCAATTTTATCTAACTGTGCCTTGAGTGCTGTATTCAATTCAGGGTGATTGTGCCCGTGAACGTTTGTCCACATAGAAGCCGTACCATCAATGTATCGGTTTCCGGCAGTGTCTATAAGGTAGCACCCCTCACCGCGTTCGATGATGACGACATCCTCCGTCAGCCAATCTTGCATCTGCGTGAACGGATGCCAGAGGTAACGCTTATCCCATGCAACAAGCGTCGCTTTATCCAACATGCGGCTTACCCATAATTCTTATGCGGATATTAGTCATGACACGACAAGTTGAAACCTATCCTTTGAGTTTCGCGTAATGGACGAGTGGTTCCAAACCCAGTTGATCATAAGTGCCTGTTTTGGGTACAATAATTTCAAGTACTCTATTCCGATAGTGTGTACGGAAATCCGTCGGTTGTGCTTGAATCGGAAAGACATTTGTAAAACCGTTCGGGAAGGAACTTGCACGTCCAACGACATTTTCAAATCGCGGATCCTCCATCTGTCCTGTCTTTGGATTTACAGGAAGTTGCGTCTGCACCGTCACAGTGGTTTCAGATGTTGGAGTAGCGTCTGTCATATATGGAGAACTCAAATGGACTTCGTAGTCATAGTCTGGCATTCTATCGGGGAGATCATACGCTTCTTTTAAAGAAGAATGTGGGACCCATCGCGGGAACTCGACTTCGATGCGATAATAGTTCGCCATCTCTGAGACCTGATTAATCATTCCGTAACGTCGGTAGCGTTCCTTTATATCATCGGCATAGATTGCACCATCTACAGCGACCGCCCCAGGCACCGTTGTCCGTTGCGATGTCCGAGTCGTAACCAGAGCCGAACGCGCACCGATGAGTAGCGGCGTCGCAACGAGCGACAGAATCCAACCGTAGAACGCTGCACCGTAACGCGGTTGTTCGGATGTCGAACTGAATTCGTCTTTAAACCGGTAGATACCTTCAGTGATCGCGATGACGATCCCGAGAAAGATCATCAAATTACCTGTACTTGAAAAAAGATCCGGAGTTTGTCCTTGGAACCCAATAAAGAAAAGAATAAGCGGATAAAGTGTGAGGTTGATGAGGCTGTTGATGCCAGTAGATACAGCGGCACTAAAGACACGCGAATTTCCCGCCATCTCCTCAAGCCGCGTTTTAAATTTCGCTGAGAACGCGCCGAGGATAGGTTGTCCGAGCATTGCTAACGCATTAAACGGCGCACGGAGTCTTGTATCGGGGACTTCTGGTATTTGTACGAATTCTTCTGGAATGCCTTGTTGTTTTCCTTGTTTGGTTTTTCCTGCTTCGTCTTCGCTGTCCTCAGTTTCTGGTTTAACGAAAGTCTCAAAAAATTTGCGGTTTATTTCGATATACGATGCCCACTTGGCGGGGACATCACTTTCAATAGAGATCGCCTCGACCGGACACTCAGGTTCACACGCGGCGCAGTCAATACACACGTCTGGATCGATGTAGAGTTGTTTTTCGCCTTCGCTGGTATGTATACAGTCTACCGGACAGACAACAACGCATGCAGTGTCCATTACGTCAACACACGGTTCAAAAATTACGTAAGCCATCATTCCTTCCTTTTGCTGATGTTTCACTGTTAAGTATACCACAATTGAACGCCAATGGCAAGCAAATATTCCTGTTTTTTCGGTTTGACAGATAGGTTAATCGTGCCTATAATAGCGTGAAAGGCCAGATGTATAGGGAAGAGAATCAGATGTTTAAAGAACCCGAAGATTTTATTGTTGAAGAGCTACCGCTTTATGAACCCTCTCAAACAGGGACGCATACCTATTTTGCGATTCGGAAACGGAATCTCAGCACGTTGGAGGCTATTAACCGGATCTCACAGGAACTACAGGTACCCACACGAGATTTCGGGTATGCAGGCTTAAAAGATAAGAACGCAATCACAACACAGGTATTGTCTGTCGAAGGTGTCGCACCAGAACAGATTTTGAGGATTGAGCAACCGGCTATTGAGGTGTTATGGGCGGAACGGCACACACATAAATTGCGGGTCGGACACCTGCGTGGCAACCGTTTTGAACTAACCCTGCGCCATATTTCTCACGATGCCCTACCTCTGGTCGTAGAATTGATGGAACGGATGGTAACTGAGGGTGTACCAAATCGATTTGGCACGCAGCGATTTGGCAATAAAAACGACTCTCACCTGATCGGCAAAGCACTCGTGAAAGCGGAATGGGAAACAGTAGTACGTTATATGCTCGCAGATGATGCACCGCAAGTAGACAGTGTCGCACGCCGTATACAACAGGAATTAGCGCGGAAACCTGTCGAGAAGGTGGTAGTTTCTATTCCGTATCGGTTGCGCAAGTTGTACTTATCAGCCTATCAAGCATATCTTTTTAACACTGTTTTGGAAAAACGGATGCCGCATTTAGGCAAGCTTCTTGCGGGAGACGTTGCCGTAAAACATAGCAACGGCGCACCGTTTCTCGTTGGGGACCCGACGGTTGAACAACCGAGAGCAGATGCGTTTGAGATTAGTCCTTCGGGACCCATCTTCGGGTACAAAATGCGAATGCCGACTGGCGATGTGTTTACGCTGGAGACATCGATCCTCGCAGACGAAGGGGTTCGTCTTGAAAAATTTCGTAAGGTTGTGGGGATTCGGTTACCGGGAACCCGTAGACCCTTACGGATGCCGATACAACTGCATGAGATATCTGCTATTGACAGCGGCACCGGGATATGCCTCGGTTTCACGCTCCCCGCGGGTGGATATGCAACGGTGGTAGTGGAAGAACTCTTGGCGGATATACAGCCTTCCAAGGAAATTTAGTTTTTGTTTTTTATTTTTTCTCTGCCGTTTGTTTAGATTTCCGGTATCTGTAATACGTCCACGCCCCGGATGCCAGGAGCACTACCAGCAGCACAATGAGACCGATATTGAGAAGATAGCGGCCACGATTGAACTGCCACAACCGTTGATTTGCTAATTCGGCGGCAGGCGTTCCTTTTTCTGCTTTGGTTTTGATCTCTTCCCAATACTTTTTAGCAAGCGCAGGTTGATTCAGCTGCTCCGCAAGTTTCGCAGTCACCACCAGATAGGTAACATCTTGAACGTCTTGCTTCTCTAACGCGTCGGCGAAGGAACTGAGAAGTAAGACTGTTAAATCTTCAGACATTTGTGGGAAATTTGTCGTGCGCTCAATCCCGTTCTGAAAAGCAGTGACGGCACCTTGATGGTTATCCCGGTCAAATTCAATTTGTGCGATCTCAAACCAACTCCTCTTAATGAGTTGGATCGATTGTGTTATGTCGCTGTAACCGTCAAATGTGAAAGTTGCTGAACCGTAATTCTGGTTACCCTGTTTCGCGTAAAGTGAATATGTTTCGCCGACTGTTAGTAAATCTGAGTCTTTCCAATCCTCAAAACGAAACATTCCATCTGCTGCCACGGTCTGTTGATATGCCGTCCCATCTATCCAAACCAGAGCGTCGTCTGCCGACGCGCCCGCTACGCCTTTAACGCTACCATGAACGGCGATAGCATCAAGTGCCCAACCGATGTGGACGGACTCTCCAAGCACCAACTGCAATTCCGCAGTTTTGGAGGGTGGAGTGATGTACCCGACTTTCTTTACGGATACTGTAGAAGTACCTTGTTGTAGATTCTCTGTGATGAGTTTCGGTGTCCTTCCGACTTCTACATCGTTGATGAAAATTTGCGCACTATCGGGAAATGTTGTGATCTTAATCGCAGGACTGAGTTTAAGCAGCGCTGCTTCAACATCACCTGTTGGTGCAAGAATCGCATCCAAGAACTCGGCATTTGCTCGCAACAACTCATACGCTTCAACGATGCTCAGCTGCCGATTATCGTCTGCATCCGTTGTATCTGCGGCGAGCGCATCCTGAAGTTTCTCAAGGAGTACAGTGTGCGCTGCTGTTTCTGCCGGTTGAATCACATTCAGCGCAGCTGTGCCGAGGGTCTCGCGGTTGCCATAGTAAGCACTTAAGTTTGTATCCTGCGTATAACCATCAACAATAACAACCGTGCGTTCTCTCTCATGTTCTCTAAACCATCCGTTAAGTGTGGAATCTTGAATTCCATCGGCATCTCCGTCTATTAGCAAACGCATCGAGGGCATCCCTCTCGGTTTAGTGACCATCCCGTGGAATAGAAAAACCAGAGTGTCCTGCGCCTGCATCTGGCGTCCGATTTCTTGGAGGAGTGCGTGGATCTCTTCCGTTGTTGCATTCTCGCCTTCAACATGATGGATTTGCTCACTCGGCACCTTTCCTCGTGATGTTAGGAGTTCGGTGAGTGAGTTCAGTGGCTCGTGTGCCCGGGCATCCGGTGTCGCGTCTACAAGCAGCCAGTATGTGCCGGAATCAACCGAGAACGCAGGTATCGTGACGATAACGAATATAGTACAGATAAGGATGAATGTGAAAATGGAACTCCGCTGTGGCATGTGTCTATCCGCGAATTAATCTCCAAATCTTTTTATTTAACAGAGTAGTTTAGCAAAAATCCCAAGCAATTGCAAGAAAAAGAACAAGTTTGGGGGGTAAAATGTCTAAACTTTTAATGAAGCATTGCGTCAAAATAGATAAATAAGTCTTTTTGATGTTGCTTGCAAATTAAAACTTGCTTTTAGAAAATTAAAGTGGCTGTCTCACATTTAGGAGTGCTCGGAAGTTAGGACTGGCACCAGACCAAATTCAAGAGACGCGTATTGACAAGGAGATGTTAATGATTCACGGGAAATTAAAATTATCTGTTTTATCAAAACTCACGGCATTCCAAGGGATGCTGCGTCCGAGTTTCCAAAACGTGCTTATAAAAACCATTCTTATCCTTCAGTTTGCAGTAGTTCTTTGTGTCGGGGCACAAGAACCTGTCGGCGAAGTTGACTTATCGCAACCTTTAACCCTTGAACAATGTATCCAGATAGGTTTGGAAAAATCGACGAGTATGCGAAATGCGCGCCTGAATCTCGCGATGCAAGAACTTCGGATCAAAAATGCGCGCGCCGGATATTTCCCACAAATTTTTGCAAACGGCAACTACGATTTTTCGGATCGCCTCGACTTTGGCTTTGAGCCTGAAAACTACAATTTAGGGCTGCGCGGACAATATACACTTTGGGATAACGGACAAAGAGAGGGGAGTTTCGCACAAGCGAAAGAGAGCCTCACCGCTACTGTCAGCCGAAATGAAAGAACTAAGCAGGACTTAATTCTTGATATTACAGTGGCTTATTACGATGTTCTTAAAAGGCAGGAACTTGTCAAAGTCAGTGAACAGGTTTTAGCGAGATCGCAGGAAAACACACAGCGAACAAGGGATTTCGTAGAGGCAGGCACCCTTATCCCCGCGGATGTCGCGACTGCCGAACTCCGAGAAGCAAATGATGAGTTATCACTATTGAACAATCGCAACTCACTCCAAATTGCGCAAGCGACTCTACCCCGGCTCCTCGGATTAGATCCAGGTGTTTTGCTGACTGTTTCTGTTGATGAATCTTATCAACTCTACCAAGATCGCGGGACGATTGAGCGGATAGAGATGCCAGTTGAGGAAGCTATACAGATTGCGCTTAGTAATCGCCCGGAGTTTCAAGAGCGGCAGGCACAAATAAAATCTCAAGAGTGGAGTCTCACCTTGGCAAAATTACAGCGTTGGCCCCGTCTGAACGCAGATGTTAACTACAACGTTGCCCTTGATGATTATCTCCGTGAACGTCAGAATTTCTCTGACTTCCGAAGTTGGAGCGCAGGCGTGTCCCTAAATTTCACCCTCTTTGATGGTGGGGTCTTGGGGAACCGTGTTAAAGAGTTAAACATGCAGTTAGAACAGACACGTGAAAATGCAAGTGACTTAGAGCGGAGCGTCGCACTCGCGGTTCGGCAAGCCCATCTGAATCTTGAGCGGAGTGAAATTGCCGTTGATATCTCCAAAAAACAGGTTACCAATGCCCAGTTGAGTTTAGAGGTCATTCAAGGACGTTTTGATGTCGGTAAAGCGATCTTGCTCGAATTGCTTGATGCCCAAACGAGCTACGCACAAGCGTTGACAAACGAAGTGAATGCCTTCTACGATTACAAAATTACGCAGACCCGTTTACAGGACGCTATGGGGGTTTTACAGTAATATGAAGAATCGGAAAAAGTGGATCATCATTGGGATAGTTGCTGTCGTCGTTATTGCTGTTGGGGCGATCGGTGCTACCCGGATGAACTTTGGTCAAAAAGAGAAGGAGGGCGAAGCCAAACAGGAAGTCGTCCGCCGCGGCGAATTCCTTGTACGTGTACGGGAATCTGGCACTTTACGCTCCTTTATAGAGGTCGATGTCCGCTCAAACGTGGAAGGCGAGATCGTTAAAATCCACGTTGTTGAGGGTCAAAAAGTTGAGATCGACCAACCCCTCCTTCGCATTGATGAAAAACAAATTCTGGAGCAGAAGAAGCAGGCGGAGGCGAACTTTAACGCACGTCAGGCTGAGCTGGAGCGAGCACGGCTGAGAATTAAGATTACTGAAAAACAGCAGGAGAGTAGTCTTGCACAAGCGAAAAATTCTGTTTTAAAGGCACAAGCGACTTTAGATTCCTTCGTGGCAAACACACAGCAACGGATCACAGAGGCTGAGACCTTAGTCGCAACGACAAAGAACTCACTGGATCAAGATAATATCGCGCTAAAGCAGGCAGAAATCTCATTGGGACAAGCAAAACTCACCCTTGAACGCGCAGAGTCCGCTGTTGCATCCGCTAAAATCTCGTATGAGACGACAGAGTCCGAGCATCAGCGTAACAAAAAACTTTATGATAAGGAGCTCATCTCGAAAAAAGCGTTGGAGGACTCTCAGAGACAACTTATTATCGCTAAGTCACAGTACGATACCGCGCTTAAAGAGGTAGAGTCACAAAAGGAAACCATAAAATCCCAAGACGAGAACCTTAACACTCGGAACAAAGCGATAGAAAACCGACAGTCAACGCTTGAGCTAAATGAAAAGAACGTTGAGACACTTAAAGACTCCCTAAAGGCGCAGCAGAAGCAATACGAAGCGGAACTTGAAGATTCACAAACCCGACTCCAGCAGATAAGAGAGACAACAGAAGAAGAAAAGGAGTTAACAATACATTCAGAGGTAAGCGCGCAAGCGAGTCTCCTTCAAGCGGAAAGCCAACTTAAGTCTCAGCAGGAGCGTCACGACTGGACAACGGTCACGGCTCCGATGGCTGGCACGATTACGCGTTTGATTGTAGAGGAAGGTGAAATTATCACCTCCGGGCGTTCTGCATTTTCACGCGGTGAAGCGATCATGCGTATCGCTGACCTCGACCAGATGATTGTGAGAACACAAATCAACCAAGTCGAGATCGGGAAAATAGAGGTCGGACAACGCGCCGAAATCACCGTTGATAGTTATCCGGGGCGCGTCTTCCCCGGTAGCGTGAGCGAGATTTCGCCAAGTGCAACACAGCGCGGTCCCGGAAATCAGAGTTCCGTCATTACTTTTGAAGTTGATGTAGAAGTTATCGGTTCGCCACCTGAATTGCTGCCCGGTATGTCTGCTGATGTTGATATCATTGTGTTTGAAGAATCGGCTATCCTACAATTACCGATTCCAGCTGTGCTTAGCCCGGAGGTTTTCACTGTTAAAGCGAACGTAGACGCTGCAGCTCTCGGGCAATTTCAGGAAGGTCAAGCACTCAAAATTCGGAATCTTATCGGAAGAGAATTCGCTGGAAAGGTCGGAAAAATCGACAGCGAAAAGGCGCGGGGCAACCTTGAAATTTTACTTGAAGGTCAGCAGAAAGGTTTGCGCAAGGGCCCAACAAAACTCGGAATTGTTATCTCCGACCAAAACGTCCTTCCCGATATAGAAGCCGAAGTGAGTAGTGAACGACAGTACTTTGTCAAGTTAGATACAGGTAAACCCAGTAAAAATAAAGTGGAAAAAGGCGTTAAAACCCACATTACAATCGGACAGCGCAACAACACACACTTTCAAATCACGGGCGGTTTGAAAGAAGGCGATCGCGTTTTTGTGCCTTCTATGCAGGAATTAACAAAGGGACAAATAGAGGACAAAGACGGCGATGAGTAACAGAGACCGTATCGTTAACACAAGTTTGCTAAGTTCTGTTTTTATTTTTCCAAATCTATACTAAGGAGAAATATCATGCTAATAGATGTACGAGAGTTGACAAAAGTCTACCAAATGGGAGATGTACAGGTACACGCGCTGCGAGGCGTGAGTTTCACCATAACACAAGGTGAGTTCCTCGCTATTATGGGACCGTCCGGTTCCGGTAAATCAACCATGATGGATATTCTTGGATGTCTCGCAACACCAACATCGGGGGATTACTTCCTTGAAGGCGAGGAGGTGGGCAAGCTTTCCGATAATCGCCTCGCTGACATTCGCAATAAGAAGATCGGCTTTGTTTTTCAATCGTTTAACCTGCTACCACGGACCAGCGCGCTCAACAATGTTGAATTACCGCTTATCTACTCGGGTTTAGGGAGAAAAGAGCGCAAACGACGCGCGTTTGAGTCCTTGGAAGCTGTCGGCTTAGCGGATCGCGTTGATCACAAGTCGACCGAGTTATCTGGTGGACAAATTCAGCGCGTCGCAATCGCTCGGGCTTTAGTCAACAAACCTTCAATGATTTTTGCCGATGAACCCACCGGGAACTTGGACACGCGGTCCGGTGAAGAAATTATGGCGATCTTCAATAGGTTGAACGATGAAGGCAATACCATCATCATGGTGACACACGAAGCGGAAGTCGCTGAGCATGCAAAACGCGTACTCCACATCCGAGACGGTTTAATTGAACGAGATGTCAGACAGAATGGATATGAAGAAACTGCGGCTGACTGATAAGAGCGGCTATGCCTGACAAACGTTTATTAATCAAGGTAACCGCAGACGAACGCCGGCCGACACAACTATGCACCACGTCAAAATTACGACTCCGTCCCGCTTACACTTTTCCCTGCTTGACTTAAATGGGGCATTGGGGCGGGTTGATGGTGGATTCGGGCTTGCGATTGCTGAACCTCATTTCCAAATCATCGCTGAGCGGGCAACAAGTATTGATATTGCCACTTCTGTGTACCGAGACCGGGCTGTTGCTGTGCTCCAACGATTTCAAAAAGCCTACCCATTTCCGGGTATTAAGTTAACCTTTGAATCTGAAATCCCGATGCATTGTGGGTTCGGGTCTGGAACCCAACTTGCACTTGGCATTGTCCAGGCTGTCAATGTATTGTATCAACTCGGACTCGGTGTCCACGAACTCGCCCAGGCTGTCGGGCGCGGGGGGACTTCAGGGATTGGGGTCGCAGCGTTTGATACTGGCGGGTTCATCGTAGATGGTGGGCACCGTTTTCCTCAAGAAAAAGCTTCGTTTCTTCCCTCCTCTGCTGTTGGAGATATTCAACCACCCCCGATTTTACTCCGTTATCCATTTCCAGAATTGCCACTGTTGATTGTAATGCCGAATTGTTCGAGAATTTACGGCGATACAGAGGTAGAACTGTTTCGGACGCTGTGTCCACAACCGGAGTGGGTTGCGCAGAAACTCTCACACATCTTACTGCTCCAGGTACTTCCTGCCCTCATTGAAAATGATATGTCCAACTTTGGCAAAGCCTTAAACAATATTCAGACCTTTGGGTGGAAGCGCGTAGAAATTGAAGCACAAGGTGCCGAGCTTCAATTGACGCTTGACTACTTGCGGGACAGTGATGCATTCGGGGCAGGCGTTAGTAGTTGGGGACCAGCGATTTGCGTGATAGCCGAAGATATTGAGAGGCTCAAACAAAAAACCGACGCATTTCTGAAAACGCTACCGGACGGTGGCACCTGCTTTATCACACACGCGAACAACCTTGGCGCAAGCGTTGTGTCAGGTTAAAAACAAAAACGGGCGGATGTTGTCAGCCGCCCATTCGTGTTATGTATGTTTATCCCTTGCTTGGGGAATAATATGGATTGTCCCCAGAAGCGTGATCCGTTGTATCAACCACGTGCTTAATTTCAGGAAAGGCTTCCTGAATCATCGCTTCAATGCCGTGCTTGAGCGTGACATTCGCCATGCCACACCCTTGGCACCCCCCACCCATGTGGATATAGATAGAATCCTCTTCAACATTCAGCAGTTCTATTTGTCCACCGTGTGCAGCGACAGCGGGGTTAATCCGTTCATCGATGAGTTCCTGAATCTGTTGTGCTTTCGGGTTATCCCAAGTAGGCGTGTTAGGGTTTTCGATGTTGAACCCACTTGAATTCAGGTCGTCCACATAGTCGATCACGGCACCTTGAAGATCCGGCGCACTTTCGGCATCAACGAGGACATTAAAATTCCCACATTCAACAACAACGTCATCTGCTTGGGCTTCAGTCGCTAAACCGAGGCTGTATTGGAATGCCGTAGCAGTTCTGCCTTGGATGCTAATACGTAAACCTTCAACTTCAACTTCTTCGGCTTCTATCACTGCATGAATCTTCTGTTGTGCGGTTTCTGTCACCGTAAGCAAAGGGGTTTCATTTCCCGTGAACTTCTTCAAGAAATTCTTCATGGTTGCCTTCCGTGAGTGATGCTTATGCAGCAGTCTTTTGAGAAATTGGCTGATCTAATTGAAATTCTCCCATTTCATCATAAAGAGCCCGTAATCGTTTGATTGCGTCTATCTCCAGTTGCCGGATCCGTTCTCGGGTCACATCTAAAACATCTCCAATTTCCCGGAGCGTCTTACGTTCGCCATCTTCGAGTCCAAAACGCATTTTGAGTACTTTCTGTTCTCGCTCCGGTAGCCTTTTAAGAAATTGGGCGATCAGATCTTCGTTAATCATTTCCGCAATAGGACCCTCTTCACCACTGGTCGTCGGGTCCTCGATTAAATCACCTAAGGTCGCAGCGGAGCGTTCATCGCTAAGTTGTAAATCCATTGAAATCGCATCAGCGTTAAACGTTAAAATTTCCTCAACCTGTCTCAAGGACAGATCTAAAGCTTCCGCTATTTCGTCGCGTCGAGGTTCGCGTTGCAGTTTCTGGCATAAGGTCGCGTAGACAGCGTCAAACTTATTCATCTTCGCAACGACATAGGAAGGCAGTCGAATCGAGCGAGAGAAATTATCAAGCGTACGCATAATCGCTTGTTTAATCCACCAGATCGCGTACGTACTGAATTTAAAACCCTTCCTATAATCAAATTTACTCGCTGCTTTAATCAGTCCGATATTTCCTTCTTGAATCAGATCTTCGAGTGGAACATTGTGGCCTTGGTACTTCACAGCGATTGAAATGACGAGCCGTAAGTTCGCTTGTACAAGCTGATCTCTGGCTTGCTCCGCATCCGCAGTATAACCATTCTCCGTTTCACCAGCTTCAATGCGTTTCGCTAACTCAACTTCTTCTTCACGCGTCAGCAGGCGGTGACCTGCTACGCTTCGGAGCCAACTCGTTAAAGCACTCTGATCGCTTCCTTTGTAACTCTCTGGAGGTTCTGCCTCCTCTGCTGGATATGCTGCATCCATGTAAGGATCAACACTTTCAATACTTGTCGTTTCACCGAGAAATTCGGCTTCCATCGTTCTCCTCTCCTTTTATGAGCTTTGATAAAATGATACAGATGTTAATGATACATTATGTTAAAACGTTTTGTCAAGTAAAATGTTTAAAAAAAAAGTAAAATTTCACTAAAAAACCGAGTTGACAAGACATTCTAACACAATTTTGCCGAAAAAAACAACATAAAATGCAGTTAAACCGTTATTTCCGTCAAGAATGAACGCGCAGCGACTCCATTAAGTTCAAATTTGGTAAAGCAATAGCATATTAAGTTGCGTGTCCAATCAGTAAAATCGCTGCCGGCAATGAGGTCGCTTCTGTTGTTTCAAATGCCCTGCTAATACATGAAATCTCATCGTCTGTTTCTAACAGCTCGTAAGGGAGATGCCATGCTTTGAGTGTCGGTTCCAGAAAACTCGCTACAGAATCAATCCATTGGCCATCTGCATCCCGATTGTGAAATCCACGATACCCAATAAATACGACTACCGGCACCCGCATGTTGACCACCGTGCCTCGGATCGCATCGCCGGATTCCAGAAAACCTGTGTTTTGAATGATGATCACCGGTTTTTTACCCCCCACATACAAGCCAGATGCGACAGCGAATGCCTCACCTTCACGGGTTACCGTAATCACCTCAATGCCGGGGGCCGCCCGCAAAAATTCATAAATTCGCGCACTGCCATTGTCTGGAACACCTACGGCGTGCGTGATTCCCTGTTTTTTCAGCTCATTTACAATCTTTTTTGCTGATGCCAATGTACGCTCCTAAATCTTAATACGCCTCCCAACCCCGTGGGTGCGGTTTGATGAAGTTTAAGAAAATAAATCGGTAATTCCACATTTCCCCAGGTCCGGTAGGTGCGGTTTGGAACCGGGGTCCCCACCCGTTACTGGGAAGGGG
>VYCT01000078.1 GCA_009843785.1 Candidatus Poribacteria bacterium
TGAGTATGCCATAATCTTAAACAATAAGATTAATCTCTTAAAATGTAAACTTATTTTCATAATCTACTATAATACCTTCCCCTGCGGCATCGGTTGCGACCAGAATTTGTACTTCTTTATCATTCTTGAAAGCCTCTTGAACTCTTCGGCGTTCCTCCCATCGCATACTTCCATGGATTGTGACAACAGCGTTGGGGTTTCCAATTAGGGTTTGGATACGTTCGGTCAAATAATGGAGCGTGTCGCGATGTTCGGTGAAGATAATGAGTTTACGCCGATGTTCTTGCAAGCCAAATAGTTCTTCAGCTCGTAGAAGATTTGACAATTCCTCCCACTTTCGATCCATATCATTTTGGCGAACCCTCTGGGCAAGTTTCTCTAAATGCTCAAGGGTCCGAATCTCCGCTTGGAGTTCAGTAATCGTTTGGGCAGCTGAAGCACGAGCAACGACTTCTTCCTCTTTTGTCTCAACTTCTTCAGCAGGAGTCTCATCATAGAAATCGTCTGCTTCCTCAGTGTTTGTCGGAATTCCAGTCATTTCCGCCTGATTTCCGAATTGGGCATCAGATAGTCGCTCCTCCAATCGCTCCCGGCGACGTTGAATCGAGCGATAAATCGCTTCTGGCGAGGATGCAAGCCTTCGCTGTAAAATAGTGAGTGCAAAGCCGATTCTATTACCGCGTTGCCCTCTAATTAGGTCGGCACGATTCATCTCCTTACAGACGTATTCCGTCACTTCATCGTATAGATCCTTCTCTAACTCCGAGAGCTCATAATTGATAGTTTTTGCATACCGTTCTGGGAACAACCGTTCTCCATTAAACTGTAACAAATCCTCCTTCACCATTCGACGCATCAAGTCAGAGGTATCTACAGCATGAACCCCGTCTCGGAAACGTCCTTCAAAGCGATCTGCATCCAGCAATGCCATAAAGAGTTGGAAGTCTGCTTCCTTACCGTTATGGGGTGTTGCCGTTAGCAATAGGAAATGCCGTGTAAGTTCCCCAAGCAGTTGTCCGAGTCGATAACGTTTTGTGGGTCGTACTTCGCCTCCAGAGAAGGAAGCGGACATCTTGTGTGCTTCATCACAGACGATTATATCCCAACTGGTATCTTCCAATTTCTCTTGGATCGTCTTGTTACTACTGAGTTGGTCGAGCCGACAAATGAGCAGATCTTCTTCCTTAAAAATGTTGCCAGTCAAAGCATTGTCAATTCTATCACGGGTAAGGATCTCAAAAGGTAACTGAAAACATCGGTAAAGTTCGCTTTGCCACTGTTCCACAAGGCTGCCGGGGCACACAATCATGCACCGTTTCAGGTCCCCGCGCACAAGGAGTTCTTTAAGATATAACCCTGTCATAATTGTTTTTCCTGCGCCAGGGTCGTCCGCAAGCAAATACCGTAAAGGTTGACGTGGCAGCATTTCTTCATAGACTGCGGTAATTTGGTGTGGGTATGGATCCACGTCAGATGTATGTAATGCAAGTAGTGGATCAAATAGGTGTGCTAATTGAATGCGATATGCCTCAGAAACGAGCCGAAACATTTCGCCGTCTCCATCGAATTTCCAAATGGGACCGGCATCAACGATTTCAAGGTCAGGTTCCCTACTACGAAAAAGAAGTTCAGTCCCGAAATTACCCATCGAATCTTTGTAAAAGAGATCTATTGCAATATCACCTCGCCAACTCCTACCGACGACTGTTACGCGTTCGTGTTGGTTGGGTAATATGCCTTTAACAATAGTACCTTGTTGAAGGTCTTCTAAACGTGCCAAATTGATTGTCCTTTCGTTTCTGTCTACTTGACTGCCAAAGCGTGAACACGGTTAAAACAGTGCTGAGCAGATTTGTCAAGATGATTTCCCGACCTTTAAACTCAGTGTTAACAAAAGCGTGCTCTAATCTGTCAATACGCTCGCTACGTGTTTTAATTGCTTGCAATATATCCATTTGGATGTTCCCAGCTGCCAGTCTATTTATCCCGCTGCGAAGGTGGGAGGGTGGCAGACAGACCGTGCGGTCCGCTTCGCAGTGCCACCCAAACTGGTTCAGATAGTATATCATATCAGTGGAAAGAATGCAAGTGGCGTTTTGTTCTCCCATCGTTGTGCTCAACGGGTAAATCTAAACCATCACCGAACTGCATATTAAAGACCATTTTTTTAAACTCTTTTCGTGCATAAAATGCAAAAAATGTCATAAATTATGAAAAAAATGTAAAAAAAAGTGAATTTTATTGGAAAATCCGAAAATATGTGGCTGTCATGACGGCTATACTGGGGTGAAGAAATGACTTGAAAAAGGCTTTGGAAATCCGCTGAAATACCGTTTTGCTTGGGTGTTTCTTAAGCCAAAACACCAACATTTGTTAGTAGCAACTTGGTTAAAATAGTTAAAACTGATAAACCTCTCGCAATGCAAGTAACACTTTCGCTCACTGGCATAGGTTTGCCTGTCTACAGATTGTCAATGAGGAACACTATTTTGGAATAATTTCTACTTTCATCGTTGAAATACCAAGACGCTCAGCAATCCTCTCAAGGAGTTCCTTTTTATGTTCGTTTTGAAAATCACGTGATATGTACCACTCCCCTCGCTTGCGATACTTTCGGCCGCTGCCAGATAACTGAGATCGTGAGATAAGCATATTCTCTCGGTCTACACTTGAGACCAGTTTGGGACCGAGTTTAAAAATAACTGCTTCTACAGTATCCGCTGCGATGCGGCATTCAATTACTTCTCCACCGGGCATCGTCACCCGAAGTCGCGTCGGTCCATTATTCATAGAACTGTCGCCTATAATAACTTTCCTAAATGTCAGTGATACCCGCCGTTGTCTGTCATACCTCTCTCCTCCCCACTCATCCGATACTCTAGCAGGAATACTGTGTAACCACTTATACCTTGCTTCCCCTTCCATGACAATAAGGCTTCTCGGTTCGAGCCAAATCGGGATACGCCTTGCTTTATCTAACTTATTTGTGAAATTCATAACACAATTGGATCCCAAGCTTAAAGAAACAATGGTATCCTTGAAACAGGGTTCACAATCAATATGCGCTGAAATCCCTTGCCCAGGCAGATATTCATTGATAATCACCTGATCCGCGACTTCCGGCATGTACTTCTCCCAATACAGTTCCTTGCTCAATTCTTCCAACCATCCGGGCAATTCACCAATGTGCATATCATAATTTACCTTCCGTGCCCTGTAGTCATACTTAAAGCCGTAATGCTGGACACGTCGCTTAATATCGTCAAGCCATGGTTGTTCGTCAACGTGGGCTAATAATTTATCATGTTTCTCTGTTGTGATATAGTTTTTTATACACCACAACCCCGGTATCTCTTTTTTTTCAATCGGTTGTGGTTGACGAGGTTGCGTCCCCTGATCAAACAATTCTGGTTGTACTTCTTGTCCTGCCATGGTCAATCTCCTTTGAGATGTTACCAATTATAAAAGCAATCGTAGGACACTTCATAAGGGTGCCATGTTCCTTGCATTAACCGATCATATTTTACAAGCATGGTTTCCGTGTCATTTTGAGCCGTAAAATTAATAACGGGAAAATAAGGATAGTTAATAATCCGGTTTTTGACTTTCTTCCAATTTCCATGACCGCCGCTGATATTTTGATACATCATGGCGATTTTATAGTCGAGGTTCGCTTGAACAATATTGAGGAGCGCGTTGATTAACGCATTGATATTTCCTCGGAATGTCATAGAAGCAAGCACGTAACTAAAGTTAAATAGTATCAGTGTATCTTCAGGATTACCCTTTTCAATACTGTTCAAGTACGTTGGCAAGTTATTGAAGTTACGTTCTTGATGAAAATTTTCGTAAAAAGGTGCCTCAGAATTGCCAAAGGGTCCGGCAGTATTTATTTCGGCTGCCTTACTAAGCATGTGTTCCGAAATATCAACACCTATATAAGTGATGTTGCGCTGTCCTGCTGCAGCCCAAAACGCAATACCTGAAGTTAATGGTCCACAACCAAAGTCAATAAAGACTATGTTCTCACTTTCGATTATGTGTCTGCACACTCTGTTATAAAGATGATAAGAACTATAGAGGTGCATAGGCATATAAAAAACACAATTGAGTAATACCTTATGTTCTTGTGTATAAACCTTACCGCGCCATGATGATGAGGCATTGAAATCTGTCGAACCTCGATTCAGAACGTTTATCCTTAGCCCGTTTATATAATCTGAATTGCTGTTGTAATCTTCAAATCTAACCGCCTCCTCTGGAAGTAATTCTCTAAATGGTGTTATTACCGTATTCTCAAACAAACTGTGTAGACTATCGCTGGGTTCATAGCAATTGTAACCTAAATTGTCCGCACCAGTACAATGAATATATTGCAATTCAAGACTCCTTTGATAAAAGCATTATAACACAGACACATAGGTGTGTCAACGAAGAATGACTGTCAGTGTCAGAATGTTCACTGCGCTTCCCCTTCCCCGTAAGGGGTAGGGTTCCCTGTCGGCAGTCAGTCTTTTGTCACTGGCGTTATATATTTTACATTCAAATGTAAGACGCGTAGCAACCGGATTGACGGCGTTTCGTTCTCCTGCGGTTTCAATCAAGGGTTAAATCTAAACTTCCACCGAACTGTATATAAAGAGCCTTTTTTTAACCCCTTTGCGTGCATAAAATGCAAAAAATGTCATAAATTATGAAAAAAATGTGAAAAAAGTGAATTTTATTGGAAAATCCGAAAATATATGGCTGTCATGACGGCTATACTCCTGAAAATCTCTAAATCCCGGTTCAGACAATTATTACAACTGCTTCAAAGCATGCGCCCGTCTCTGATCATCCCCTTCTCCATAAGCGTAGCGAGTGCTTTCTCCACAGAGTTTCTGGCTAATATGCGCTGGGTTTGCTGACTCGCCGTAAGAGTGGTGCAGCCAGACCTGCGTCTCATTTTGTGTGAGAGCTGCTTTTTGTGCGATGATAGGAAACCGCGGCATCTTTTGAGTTGCTATGGGGGACTTTCCGAGGAAATGAAGGTAGATTAAGCAAGTTGCATTTGGGTGAGTACGTCGCAAATCACGGGTTTTCGCGGATTGTAAATACGTGCCACAGGCTGCATAGGTGTCAATTTAGGGATTTTCCGTAGCATTTTGTAGCAATGTCTCTACACATGCCGCCCTTACAGGGCTTAGGTTTTTGGTTAGAAATGCTGCTATAAACATACCGTCCCTACGGGACTGAAGAGGTTTCTGAAATCTTCAAGATTTCCGTGTAGGAGCCGGTTCGGTTAGGAATGCAGATCGCATAAATCAACGGTATGAATGCCTTATGGGCATTCCCCGGGGTGAGTACACCGCAAAACCGAACCTACCCGCCCTGGGTCCGAGGTGGTTTTTCTTCTAAAATTGACACTTATGGAAATACGTGCCACAGGCTAACAGCCTATGCTACAAGGGATGCATTTTTATTTATCGGGCATCAAAAATTTTGTCTGGTTTTTTGTTCGATCCCGTTCAACCTGGGGGAAATACCCAAGTAAACACCTACAAGAATCTGTCTATTTTTTCAAACTCACGTTCATACCAGAAAGAGGTGGGATGTGTGCCTGTGCTAAAAGCGTTTCAGCAGTTATCAAATCTTCTTCGGCATAGCGCAGCCAGCGAGCCATTTCTGCGAAGACCTCAGCTGTTTGCATAGAGTATTTTTCCTTCTTGTTGGGCATATCGCAGCACCGATCCGATTCGTGTGCAGTGGTGTTCGAGTTCTTCCGGGGTTGTGACAACGATATCCTTCGCTACCGGTAAGTCAGCCAAGGCGACGCGGATGTCAACAGCTGTTTTCCGCTTATCCTTATCTGCAAGTTTCTCAAAAACGATGAGCAAATCTATGTCACTATGCCGATCAGCATCCCCTCGTGCTTGTGAACCGAAGAGGATAATCTGCAACGGATCAAAGTCGCGGACGATGCGCTCTGTCATGATTGCGATAAATTTGTTATCCATCGTTTTCTCCTTAAAGCGTAATAGAGTTAGGACTTACGCGAATTGAGCAAATATCGAACATTTAGACGCAAAAAGTAATAAGTTTCACCCTTTAAACCCCCTAAATCCGCTTATCAGAGGGACTTTAAGAGGAAATATGTAAGTCCTAAGAGTTTCTAAAGGATGTGCTGCGTAGGGATCCGAGGGATAGCTACTGAGAGTTCGCTTTGAAGTGCTGTAATCTCTTCGGACAAGAATGAGAGCAGCCGGTGCATCATTTGTGTCGCAGCATTTGACGATCGTGCTTCAATTATACGTTTAAGTTCTTCATGCAATTGAGAGGCTTCTGTGAATCGCGTCCATTTGTGAGTTCGATCCTGACGGTGTTGTTGTAACCATGCTCGATTGAGGCGGAGTGTGGAAACATGATATTCACCGCACGGTGTGAGCGGTTGAAGTAAGCCGGTGTCAGATTCGATGAAATGAACACCACCGTCTTCTTCACGACAAGGGTCGGCGAAGCGGTACCCTTGACGCTGTTGTTCTTCTGTTGGCCATTTGTCGTGTTTTATCATATTGCATGGAATGCAGACCCAATACAAATTGTTGTAGTCATTGACGGGGCCGCTTTTACTTTGGGGTTTAAAATGATCGATGCAAAAGGCTTGCGGTCCGCCCTTGAGTTGTTCGTGAACGCCGCAATATGCGCAACGATAATTGAAGTCTCGGCGCAGATAAGGTTCGGCATTACGATAACCGGTTCTACCTCGCATCGCAGGCGGTGATTCCTGCCGATGGATACGAGGGGATGTGCCATCCTTCACACCAATTCCCTCAATTCGCGCAGTTTAGCCATGACTTCGTCAAACCGTTGCATCCAGTTTTCGTCACGCGCGGCGGAGCGTCTTTGCATAGATTGTATAAGTGGCTGCGCCGCTTCTGCATCATTTAACTGCTGATCTAATTTCGACAACGTAATTTCTTCTTCTTTCGTCAGTCCAGCAGAAAATTTCTTGTCCAATAAATTGTGATACGCTTCAAGAACGTGCATTGGAAGTTCATACGCGAAGGCGTTTTCGTCCGCATCTGGATGCAATTTGCGATACTCATCCATTGGAACGATCGCGGCTACAGGCTTCCCGTTATGCTCAAGTACGAGGCTTTCATGCGCTTCCCAAGTTGTCCGCAGTAAGTTTTCAACCTGACGCGGAAGGTCATCTAATGAAATCGTTTTATTCATGATCATAACTCCTCAATATCGAATTCTTGCTGAGTTTCCCGCACTTCATAGTTCGTTCGTGCTTCCTGAGTGTGTGTCCAAGAGGTGATGACTCAGAGAACCACCTTTGAGTCAACATGTAGAGGACATCTCATGCGTCATCAGATTATCAAATCTACAATCTTTTTTCAAGACCTTCTTGCTTCTTAATTTCAGCGGATGACTCAGCAAAAGGACGATGAGAACATTAAGAATTGTTTGAGAGTACACTCTTAATTCTACCATAAATGACCCTGACTTACCCACCAAAAAAACTTGACATCCGCACCAAAAAACAGTATAATTATACTATTCTAAAAACAAGTTGGAAAATATGCATAAAATCCGAAGCAACCCCAATATTACATTTGCCTTGGTATCTTTTTGGTGCAAAAATCTGTTTTGGTATCTTTAAAGACAGTGGATAAGCACTCGGCAAAAATCAAATAGAGAGAAAATCATGGCAACCCCCGCAGCACAAACACGCCTCACACCCGAAGAATACATCGCTTTTGAACGCAAATTTCTTCCAGACGCTGACATAATCAGACACGAGTACATAAACGGCGAGCTAATTGCGATGTCCGGTGCCAGTCGCGCCCATAATCTCATTACTATGAACGTATCTGCTGCACTCCATTCACGTCTGAGAGGGAGCGAATGTGAAACCTACGCGAACGATATGCGCGTGAGCACACCTACTACAACCTCCTACTTCTACCCAGATGTCGTTGTCGTTTGTGAAGAACCGCGCTTTGAAGATGATGTCTTTGACACACTTCTCAACCCCATTATCTTGGTAGAGGTGCTTTCACCTTCAACTGAAGTTTATGATCGACGCGAAAAATTCGCGCACTACCGACAACTCCCATCATTGCAGGAATACGTCCTCGTCGCCCAAGATCAGGTTCGGGTCGAACATTACCGCCGCGAAGAAAAACAGGACACCACACCCGTTACACCGACGGACTGGATCTTCACCGATTTCCAAGAACTTGAGGAAATTTTGCCACTCACCTCCATCCAATGCGAACTACCTTTGCAGGAAATCTACGAACGTGTCACATTGCCTGATTAAAGTTTTGGAGAATTATAAGGATAATTTTGAAGGAGGATAAAAACATGAATTAATGAATGCAGGTTTAAAATTGCACAGAATTAAAGGTAATAGTGGTATTGCAATAATTAAAGAGACATTTCAGTGATTGCAGAGACCATCCCCTCGTAGGGGCGAGGTTGCCTCGCCCGCTATGAAGTATTCATTAATTCTGAAGTCCACTATAGTTTTAAGTTTTTTTACGCATTTTCAGATAGGATGACGGATTGGGGAACCCAACCCCTACGTGGACATAGAACATTGCACAGGCTAACGGTTTCCTATGCTACAATAGAAAAACTAAATAGCCCTGCTTACGGTGAGGAAAATGGTTGAAAATTTGCTAAAAATGCCTTATACTTAATCAGGCTTGCCATCAGATGCTTGCACTTTACCATAGCCTTGGTATCGCTAACCACTTTTTGTATGGAGGTATCTCAATGACAACGCGACTTGAACAAGCTTTTACAGAAGCGTCAAAACTCTCACCGAAAGAACAAGATGCCCTAGCAGATTGGGTACTTGCTGAACTTCGCTCAGAAAAAAAATGGGATAAATTATTCGCCAATTCCCAAGAGGTATTATCCAAATTGGCTTCTGAAGCACTTGCCGAACATCATAGTGGACAAACGCAGGAACTCAATCCAGACCAACTATGAATTCAAGAACGACAAAACGCTTCCGTCAGATGCTCGCGAAATTACCAGACAACATCCGATAACAAGCTAAAGGTGCCTACAGACTATTTACGGAAAACCCGCACCATCCAAGCCTGCAATTCAAGAAAATACACAACACTGAGTCAATTTACTCCGTTCGTATCAACATCAACTATCGAGCGGTTGGCGTTATCAGGAACGGAGTAATCGTTTGGTTCTGGATCGGTCCACATACAGAATATGAGAAGTTGCTTGATCAACTTTGAGATTTAGGGCTTACGAAATAATTGTGTACTGCCACACTCTTTAGAGGCGCGGGCGGTCCCCTGACGCAGCGACAACACGGGAACCCAACTTTTACACTGCATAACCGTTGCTCGAAATCGGGATGCACTGAACCAGCATATTCACTGGAGACTTCGCGCACCGGTTCAGGGGATCTTTACGCTCTCCTGTAGAGTAGACTGCTACAACGCGTGGCACTCCATAAACCGAAACACAGGAGAAAACCCAAAGCGGTAATTTCTTAAAAATTGAATGGTCCTGACGGGGCAGGCGAGTACGTCGCAAATCACGGATTTTTCGCGGGTTGGGAAACACTTGCCACAGGCTAACGGTCTCCTATAGTACAGAAGACCCACAGGAAACCAAGGGGCTCCTATGCTACAAGAAAACCACAGGCTAACGGTCTCCTATGGTACAAAGGAGGCACTTTTATTTTTGGCGCGTCAAAAATTTTACCTGTCTTAAGGTTGTCACGGGTGTGAAGAAATCCACAGAAACACCCGAAGCAAAACACTCGCTCCTCCAACAAGAGGTTATGGGCAAAACTTCTGAGTCATTGCTTCAATATATCGAGCTCGAGATGGAAACGTTTTTCGGTGGTGGTGAGCAGGTCTTCGATGGCGTTCTCTGTGCCTCTGCATTCGGCAATAAGGATTTCCATCTGCTCTACTGCGGAAGACGGGACATGGCTAAAACAATTCTTAGCGGATTTGTCGAGATGGTTCCCAACGTTTAGACTCAGCACTAACAGTAGGGCACGTTCCAATTTTTCGATGCGCTCGTCGCGCGCTTTCAGTTCTTCTAATAGATTCATTTGGATTTTCCTGTTCCAGTCTGTTTGTCCGCCTACGTAGATGTGAGGGTGACGGACTTCTATTTGATATGTTTCATTGCTTATCGAAAGGGACAATGCAGTACACAAACTAAAAGTTTGTGCTACAACTCGTCCTTCACATAGTGGAATCCGCGGAAGACGCTGGTGTAATTCTGTGGTCCCCAGTCACGGTAGGCGACCCGCAGGAATAATCCGTTATCGGTCCAGCAACCGCCACGTAACACGCGTTTCTTCTCTTGTACTTTTTTGAAATCCTTGATAGTCGCTTCGCGTGTGCCATTAGAAAACGGGTTTTCTCGCGGGGAGGTTGCATAGAAATCAGGATCGTATTCATCAAGACACCATTCGGAGATATTTCCTGCCATATCGTATAAGCCGTAGCCGTTGGGTGGATATTGCCCGACAGCGATCGGCGCGCCGAAATGCCGAGTATAGTTTGCGAGCGAGGTATCCAAAGTATCGCCTGCTGGATATGGCTTCCCGACGAGTCCGCCTCGTGCGGCTTTCTCCCACTCTGCCTCCGTCGGTAACCGTTTGCCTGCCCATTCTGCGTAAGCCATCGCTGCGTACCAACTGACATAAACAACCGGATGGTTCGCTTTGTCTTCGGGATAGGTGTTCCTGTCCCAGAGTCGGAGATATACGCCGTCGTGATATTCCGCGGGGATGTTATCTTTCTGCCATTGGGGATTTGCATCGACGAAAATTTTGTATTGTGCGTTTGTTACTTCATAGATGTCCATATAGAAGGCATCAAGATAGACGGTATGCACTGGACGTTCATTGTTTTTCCCAGTGTGGCTCCCCATTTCAAACTCGCCTGCAGGTATTAGCACCATACCGTCAGGGACATCACCAGCAGAGGGGACGTGTTGTGTGCTACAGACCCATAAAATGGTAAGGATTAGGATGCACACGATTCCTTTTTTAGTCATTATGTATAACCTTGCCTGACGGGTCTTCGTTTCTAAATTCTTTTTCAAGCATAAGTGTAAATGTGTCCCGTAAAGAGGGACCAAGTTGTAATTTTGTTGTATATTTATTGTGCGTTGTGGTGTCAGAAATCTGTGAAGTGGCTATTGATTTTCACTAAGGATACCGCGTTTATCTTTGTTAGTCAAGGAAAAATCGTCATGATTTTTTGACCTCTTTTCGGACCTATGTGATACCCCATTATAACTAAACACGGATGGGACAGAAGTGTTATGAGTCCCCTCTATCGCATCACTGTTTTACCAAAAACCGTCACCAGATTTAGTGAAAAGGAAGAACAAATTAAGCATGAAAATAAAAAGAGTCATAATATTCGCATTTGCTTTAGCAAGCGTTGCTTTGACTGTCGGACTTTTCAGTTGTGAAGGAATATAATGGCGGCGGAGCCGGACGCGCTCTTTATCTCGGCACTCTCACAAGAAATAGCGCAGATTGTCGGACAAACATCCGATGTAGGTTTTCCGGATAGTATTGGCGTAATCGCGCCTGATTTAACCATGGATGAAGTCCAAAAGGCAGGCGATGGTGCTGAAGGGACAATCGGTTTTTATCGGATGGTCGAGTATATCTGACGCACCCGGGAACCAAACCTTTATTGCGAATTATCGAGCGAAATACGGTATTGAACCTGAGCCGTGGGCAGCACAGTCGTATGTGACCCTCCATGTGCTCGCCAATGCAATTAAGGCAGCACAATCGGCGGATTCGACCGCCATTCGGGACGCACTTGCAGAGACAAAGGATTTCCCCACGATTTTAGGCGACTTCTCTTTTAACCCTGACGGAGACGCACTGTATGACCAGATTGTTCTGGTCGTTAAGGACGGAGCATTTCAGGTGCTTGAATGATCTTCAGCGTTGAGTGATATAACCTAAGCCTTATTTTCTCTTAAGTTGGCTCCACATTGTGGTTAATTTGACCTCTGGGGTGACGTTTAGTCCGGAGATGGTGAAGGCATCCGCCCATGCTTCGCCGACCCACTGATTCGCGATATTAAGCCCTTCCATGACAAAACCGAGAATCTCAATTTTATGAAAGTTCGCGTCTTGGAACGAGGTGCGGAATTTGCCATCTGCGAATAGCACAAAATATCCCGAATGAAAGTACAATTCCATCTGTGTGAGGACATCGGTCTCCCAGCGGATGCGTGGCTCTCTGGAGAGTCGGTACCGGAAGGGATGGCTGCTGCCTTTGCCGTCAAAACGGCGTGCTCTGATTTCATCGGGGAAAAAGACGTAAAAGAAGGGGTCTTCGCCGGGTGTATCGGCAAAATGCCGTCCGACGCAAAACCCGAACCGCGTTTTGTCGCCGCCGAAATCGGTTATCTTGATCACGAAATCTCTGTAGGGTGCTGGGATTGCGGTGAATTGGTAGAGTTCGTATTGCACGTTCCAATCGCGGTTCACCTCTGCGCGTAGAAATCCGTCGCTTATCTTCCAGACGGCATCGTTTCCGACGATATTCCATGCTTCCGGATTTTCGGTATCAAAGTCGTCGTGCCAGACCTCGGCGGATGCGGAGACGGTGGAGCTGAGGAATATGTAGAGGAGTATGAAAATATTTAGGTTTTTGTGTGGCATAGGCGGTTTCTAATTGATTTTTATGCAGTCGTACCAGCGTTGTGTTTTCTTTCCTCTTCGGCTCAAGACACCGGGTTTGCGTTCGACGGGGGGTCCGAAGTCTCCGTCGTTCTGTTTCAAGACATCCCAATCGGGCGGGAACCAAGTTCTTAGGGTTTTACAGTTAACTTCAACGGTCTCGCCTTCCCATCCGCCGATTTTGTAATACATCGGGCAGACCCATCGCTCTGCGCCGCGTGCATACCGTCGCCAGCCGACGACGAAGGCTTGTGCGCGGATAATATCGCCGTCGCGCCAGTGCCGCTCAACGCCGCTCCACGGGTAGCCGGTTGTGCCGCCGCCGACGCTAATTTCACTCCACCCCAAATCATCGTTGAGTGTGATATAAGAGTAGTTTGTGCCCCAGGGCGTGTCATCTGTTGCGAACCACCATCGCTGTCCACGGTACCAATGGAGCGCGCCTCGGATACTTGAACGGGAAACTGCCGCACTTTCAATGGTTTCTACGATGTCAAACTGCCCTCTATTGTTGTAAGGATTATGGACACCTTCGCAAAGGGTGAGAGAGTTCAGCTCAGGTCCGAACCACTTTCCATTGACCCCTGGGGTTCTATAGTAGGCCCCTGAACTGGGGGGCTGGGCGCGCTCTCCCGGATTCAAACGTGCTCTGGCGTAGGTGTTCCAAAACCCGATGGCGAGGACGATTATGAGTAAAAATGCGTTGAAGATGAGGTCTAAATTTTTTCGGAGCATTTATTAATAGTTATCAGTTTTCAGTTATCAGTTATCAGTTAAGAGGGTTATTCAGGACTTACGCAAATTTAGCATGCAGCGTGATATTTTGGTATGTTTAACCCCCTAAATCCCCTTATCAGGGGACTTTAAGAGCAAATGCGTGAGTCCTATTATTGTTGAACTAATAAGCATCAGGGTTGTTCTTGCTTTAGGCTTGCCCATGTTGTTGCTAATTTTCGTATGGGTGAGACTGCAAGTCCGTCGATTGTAAAAGTATCTACCCATGCGGTGCCGACCTTGACATCCTCCGTGACAAACCCGGCAAGTACAAAAGCGATGGTATCAATGTGATCAAAGTTTGCGTCGGTAAAGTCGATGCGGGATTCGCCATCGGCGTTGAGTTGGAATCTGCCGTCTTTAAAATGCAGCTCCATCTGTTGGAGTTCGTCGGTATTCCAGCGTTGTCCGGGTTCGATAAACACGTCGCCATCCCTTGATGGATATATATCGTTTGTGAAAAAGAGGTAGTAGCCGTGTTCGTCTATTTTGGTCACAGGGTCATGGAAATGCTTTGCGAGTGCGATGCCAAATCTGGCACGTGTTGCCCCGACAGTTTCGAGGGTAATTGTAAAGTCGTTGTAGGGACCAGGGTAGGCGATGAATTGATAGCGATCAAATATTACACTCCACTGTTCTTGGGCTCGAATTTCCGTCTTTAGAAATCCGTCCTCAACTGTCCAGACGGAATCGTTGCCTTTGTGTTGCCAATCCTTTTCTGCTTCTTGGTCAAAATGGTCTTCCCAAAGTACAGCCTCCGCGCTTTGGAGTGGAATGAGAAAAGTATAAGTAATTATAATTGCTATCAGCGTGTGTGCGATGTTTTTCATAAGGTCTTTAGAAGGGGGTGCCATCCTGTTTTCCGAGATAGATGCGGTATGTAGTGCCAGCAGTCGGAATTGCGACCTGTTTGTGAATGCGCGTCCGTTGATAACGTTTCGTGGTATCTTCAGATACTATATGGACAGCGCGGATGTACAGTTGATAGCGCGCCTCAGTGAGATTGCTGAACTTAAATTTGCCGTGCGTGTCGGTTTCAGTCTCAAAGCGGTCCAGTGTCATCGACATGTCAGACGGATGTAATTCCCACGGATACCATGACCGCGAGACGACAGCATTGTGGACAGGATCGCCTGTATCCGCCCAGAGTACTTGACCTTGCAGCGTTGCAGTGGATCGATCCGCCACAATAAAGCGTTCCTCAATATTTGTCGATGCGTCCACATCCATACGTGTTGCCGAGATGCCGTCTCCGGTGATATAGAGGGTGTATTTTTCTGCAAAAAGTCCATCAACGTGGAAAGCGGATTCTGTTACAGGAAAATATCGCGATAAAAGCGGTTTATACAACGCCAACGGATTCAGGCTCGGTTCCATCTGCATATCCGCGGGGAATACCTTCACAGTGAACTGCGCATCCGCGGGGAGGTCCTGTGGTAGGATGACGTGTCCTTTAAGAGTAACTCCTTTTTCAAGTCGAACCATCGGCGGCATCTTTCCGATAACCACGTTCTCGTAGATTCTGGAAAAATAGCCTCTCTTACGCACCTCAAGCGATAGCAGTCGTGGCTCGGTTGTTAACACCTGCATCTGAAAGTTGCCGGCATCGTCTGTCTGTGCGGCTGCGAGGATTGCGCTGTGCCCGGACGGTGTTTCCGTGTGTCGCGTTGCGTAAATCTGCGCGCCTGCTATCGGATGTGCTTGCGCATCAACCACTGTTCCGCGTAACGTCTCCAACTTCGGCAAGCGGATAGCAACCTCAGCTTGCTTTTGTGGGTTAATAGATTCTACGTAGGCTATAATAACATCGTTTCGGGAAATTGTCAAGGTGTACGCAATCGGATAGAGTTCAGCGAAGTGGAAATTGCCTGTGGGGTCAGTTTTCGCTCCGTGCTCAATCGGTGCGGCGGCACGGAAGAAATCCGCCGATTTCGCGTGCATCTTTAGGTTCACAATAAGTCCGGCGAGATCCTTGTTTCCAGAAACAGTACCTTTCAGCGTCAATGTGCGTTTGAGTTCAATTTTTCCTAAGTCATATTTACTTTTTCCGGGCGACATTTCGTGCCGCAAGCGTTTCGCCTGATACTTCGGGTGGATTGCCATGAGTGAGAAGGCATAGTAGGTTTGCGGGTCATTTGGAATCGTCAGTGAGAAAGCCCCATTTGCGTCTGTTGCTGTTGCGTGCTCGAAATCTCGGTCGGGGTAGACGCTCGCGATTTTTTCAGCATCGGCACGGACAAGGACATCGGAAATCGGTTGTCCGTTTTCGGCATCGACGCATGTGCCGTGGAGAGATGCGCCGTTTGGTGTTTGGCAGACGCCAACAGCGGTAGTCGTAAAAAAGAGCAGTAGCAAAATCAAAGAGGTGGTATTATTCATAATAATATGTCGCTTGCGTGGTTTAAAGAATAATTGTAGCATGAAATGGGAAAAAGATGGTTATTAGTTGTCGGTTATCGGTTATCAGTTGTCAGAGGAAAAGTTGTTAGGGATTAGCAGCAGCAAGGGACGTTTACATATTTTTATGCTTCACCATAATTTGTATGTAACCTTTTTGTGGGATTTGCATTCTTAACTTACGATGAAGTTTCAGATTCAAGAATATCAAATCGAAACCAAGGCGTTGTGAATGAACGTGAGTTTGATAAATCACTGCATTATGCTACAAACACATGCACAGGAAACCAACAGTTTATGGTACAAAAGAGAAGGCTTCTGAAATAGGCACAGGCTAACAGTCTATGCCATAGGAAGACCACAGGCTAACAGCCTATGGTACAGAAGAAAGAGAAAATTTTGGAGGTAAAACCGTGAAAGAAAACAATGTAGATGTCTGGGATACGTTTCTGAATACACTTGAAAACCGAGGCGTATCAAGCAGTTGGGAAGTTACTCCAGACGTTCAGGAAGCACTCATCAATTACTTCAAAACCAAAATTGATGCGGGTGTTGTTGACGGCAAAACTGCGCTCCCATCGGATCTAATATGGAACGAGTATGTCTGGCGTTTTCCAGATGAAATGCGTCAAAAACTGACTGATTATGCTGAACATGTGCTGAAAACCGATCCCAATAATGGTGCAGCAGCCAAGTTTTTGGCTATTGTGACGGCAGGAACGTCTTACGACTTTCCGCCTGATGAATTCTGGGACATCTTAGAGAGAACCACAGAATTACTGCCAAACGACGTAGATATTTGCTATTGGGCGTTTGAGAATGCCAGTCTTGAACCTCTCCTGGATCAGGGAGTTGTGGCTCTTGAAAGGCTGTTTGAGCGGTGCCGCGAAGATGAAGAACCGACTTTGTATCAATGGCTATTCCGTTGTTGTTATGATTACTTGCATGTCACATCAAGACCTAACGATTTTTACAAGGAACTTGAAAGCGACAATCCACTCTATGAACGCTGGACAGCGGTCATGGGTAAGATTCAAGTTGTTTTTGAAGAACAGTTAGTGCGGCATCCAGATGCTTGGGATGTTGTTCGCATGTTAACTGAAATCCAAGAAGCTCTCGGAAATACTGCCGCGGCGGAAAAGGTATTTAAGAAATCGCAAAAGGTTTATGAGAAGCAATTGGAACAAGACAAAGATGACCGGAGTGCCCTAAGAGGATTAGCGAATATCCATGAGAAATTAGGAAATATTGAGCTTGCGAGTGAATATCAGGTCAAAGCAGACCCGAGTTTGGGGTGGGTGGGAAAGGTGTTGCCGGATTTCTCATCTGCGGTTGATCTTGATGGCACGCCGATTTCACTTGCAGATTACCGTGGCAAAGTCGTCTTGCTTGATTTCTGGGCGGTGTGGTGCGGTCCCTGCCTCGGAGAAATACCGAGAATCAAAGCAGTATATGAGAAATACCACGATAAAGGCTTTGACGTTATCGGCGTAAGTTTGGATGAAGACGCAGCGGTGTTGCGGGAGTTCATTAAAGAGAAGGAGATACCGTGGCGACAAATTTTCGACGGTCAAAAAGGGGCTGGTCATCTCGTGCAGCAGTATGGTGTCCGCGGTATCCCGGCACCGTTTTTGATTGACCGGGAAGGTAAGGTTATCTCGGTTAAGGCGAGAGGCAGCTTGTTAGAAGAATTGGTTACAGCAGAAATAGAGGGCAAAAAGGGTTAGCTCCAAAATCGGGGTTACAAACCCCTTCCACAAGGAACCGACCGATCAAGTGTTAACCTCAACAGAGGGTGTGATGGCGATGGATGAATCACGAGACGAAGAACTGGTGTATCAGAGTTTAGACGATGAGAATGAGGGTGCTTTTGAGATCCTTTATCACCGTTATGAGATGTCGCTTCTTAATTTTTTCTACAGACGCGTTGGGAGCTGGGAAACCGCGCAAGACTTGATGCAAGAGACGTTTATCAGAGTACACAAACACCTCGGAACGCTTCGGGATCGCAAAAAGTTTTCGAGTTGGATGTTTAGCATAGCGAAACAACTCATTGCCACACACATCAGAGAGACCCGAAGAAGTGTTGAGACGGATCCGGTTGATGAAATCTTTGAAACCTACACAATAGCACCTGAGCATCGCTCGCCTATAGAGTCAATAATTGCCGAAGAGCAATTAGAAATCGTCCGTACGTTGGCACAGCGGCTGCCGGAGTCAGAGCGGCGTGCGTTTGAATTGCGGCTTGATAATATGACGCTTGAAGAAATTGCCAAAACTTTAGACATCAGTTCATCGGCAACGAAGGTTCGATTGCATCGTGCCAAACAGAAGTTAGTTGCTTGGATGAAATCAGAATATCCCGGCGAGTTCGACAATATATTCCGCGATAAAGGTTAGAAAGTGTGCAGTATCGGAAAAATTCATGTAACCTTTTCTGCTGATTTGCATTCTTAATTCACAAAAGGAGAACCCGACATGACACCGACAGATGTCAAGGAATTGTTGAAGACCTTAATTGCGGAGGAACATCTTCCGATTGACGTTGTTGATATATTACCGTCCGAAGATTTAGGTCCACGGAATTCTACGACAGAGGCGCGTATTAAGGACGTTATCAGTCAATGGAACAAGGACGGTAAAATCCATGTGCTTCCGCCTGGGCAACCCGATATTATGGAATTCTATATGAAAACCGATGCCTCTTCGCCCGCCAAGGAATTGCTGGAATTCTTAGCGGTTGAAGCGTTTCTTGAATCTGTTATATCCGAACAGTCGCTGTCTATACGTTTCAGTGACGGTGGTTTCCGGTTGATTACATTTGCAGTAGATGACCCAACACATTACCCAGTTAAAATCCTTCACGGTGGCTTTCGGTTAGCAAAGAAAGCGGGTGCTGTGGTCCAACTACCGCAGCTTGAGAAAATTACGAATCGTTTTGAGGTATTATTAAAAGAGAAGAGTGTAAAGGCGAAAATGTTCCATCGGGGTTTCCAACTCGAAAAGCGTGCGGAAGTTGAAATACCGCTTTCGCAAATTAAAAAACTTGTCGAACAGATAGATACGACCTTCGGCATCAATTACGTGCTGAATGCGTACGGATATGCGAACCGTGAAGGAGCGTCGGACACAAGCTGGACAAGCGCAAGTATTTGCGTCTCTCTGTGGCGTTTTCCGCGGCGTTGAATTGCTAAAGGACGGAATTACAATAGGACAGAAACTTAAAAAAAGGAGAAAAACGCATGCGTCCAAATGATGTCAAAGAACTATTAGACGCTTTGATTGCTGAACTCGGACTGCCGCTTGTCGCTTCCAATAGCGGTCCACAATTAGTGGTTAACAGGCCGCCATGGGATCAATTGAAAAAATCAAGGGTTCATAAAGTATTAGATCAGTGGATGAACGATTGCGGTAAGAGTTACTCTATTTCTGTTGGGCAGTCGGCTTCTAATGTGGAGAAAGGGATAACACGTCTCGCCTTAGAGACATACCGCGTTCCAGAAATTAGGGAGATTCTGAAATCCTTAGTAGCAGAACAATCACTGCCCTTCAGTGTTATTGATAAGGGTTTTAAATTGGAGGTTCTTGCAAATGAAGAGATGGCTTATCGCTGTAAGGATATGGTGGAACTGGAAGCACTCTTGGAAAAAGAGGGATTAGATGTTTCAGTCCGGCATAACGGTTTTAACCTACGGCAAGAGGAAGATGGTGTTGAGGTCCCGTTTCCGGAGTTTGAAGTGTTGGTAAATCGCCTTGTATCTGCCTTAGAAGGCTATGGATTGCAGGTGAAATTGCTCCATAAAGGTTTCCAACTACAAAAGGACGCGGCGGCTGAGGTGGATATCGCAGAAGCAAAGGAGCTCACCTATCGCTTACGGATTATGGTAGGTATCGGTTATGCCCAAGGGGGCTATACGTATTCAAATGACGCAGAGAATCCTAAGATCCATTGGACATCTGCTGATGTGAATACGGGGGTGTGAAGTTTTTGACATTCAGCACACAATCCCGATCCGTCGGGAATCGGAGCCCCTCCTACAGTTCAAACATTCAAATATACATAAAAAGGAGATAAATGAAATGACGTACGTAATTTGCGAACCCTGCATTGACGTAAAAGACA
>VYCT01000232.1 GCA_009843785.1 Candidatus Poribacteria bacterium
ACAACAAAAACCTTTCACCACAAACCTTCAGAAAAAAATGGGGGCAAGTGACTTTAAGTCAACATCATGTTTCCGTTAAAATTCGTAGAGGAACCCAATGGAAAAAATAAAACGAGATTGTTGGATTTCCAAATATTCATTGAGTTCAAAGCCCAATGCCTCCGTCAGTACCTCCGTGTCCTCCTCAAATTCTAACGTTTCAAGTTCCGCCTCAAGTCTATCAGCTAATCCACCGGCTAAATGAAACCTGATCGTGTTTTTCCTGTTATAGACATTCCGGATTTCAGTATATGTTGTTACAGGGAGTCCCCACCACTTTCCTTTTCTGCTAAGACGGAGATCCAAGCGGTGATAAGCCGGGAACTCCGTCGGGAAGATCGCACCTGCGACATCAGAAATGAGTGGATGCATGCCTATCGTCACAGGATCCTGAACCATAACGAGGGCGTTTAATGGAACTGCGGTGGTACCACTGGAATATTGCCACTTCGCGCCGATCTCCGTTTTCGTGGTTGGATTGTAGTTCGCAACAATACTGACAATATGTGTGTTATCAAAGAGAAACGGTTTATAAACATCATCTGGTGTTTCACGCCGTTCAAGGTGGGTGTAGGCATAAGATAGCCACCCGAAGAACTTTTCGCTCACACGGTGCCGCAGGAATATCTCTGCACCACTTACAAATCCTGCGCCTTGATTCAGGTACGCCGTTGTTGTAGCAGCATTCGAGTCCTCGAAGAGAGCATCAAGATTGACAGATCGCGTGACTAACCTTTGCATGTCTTTGTAATAAAGCGCGAATTTGAGTTCCGTTTGTGGAGAAAGTTCGTGTTCTAATTCCATGATATAATGCTCGGTTAGGCTCGGTTTTAGGTTTCGGTTTCCTTCCGCCTTTAGGACCTGATACGCCAATGGGCTCTGTTCATATCTACCGTAGGCAAACCGGAGCTTAGAAGTCGTTGGGAGTGTGAAACTGAGACTCCCGCGCGGCTGAACTGAAAGCTCTTCTGTCAAATTCAGGTAATCTAACCGCACCCCAAGCGCGATAGACAGAAATGATAGTGGATCATATCGTGTTTGTAGATACCCCTCTGCACGCCGAAACGTGTAATTAAATTCGTCAAGTTTCTGTGTCCATGTCGGTGCCTCCTCGCTTTCAAAATCTATCTTTCCTGGAGAAGTGGTGTGTGTATGGCTCTTCGCTGGACTCAGGGCAAGGAGGAACCCTGGCTCTAATTGAAGTGTCGGTGTTAATTTGTAAGACACGTCTTCGCGAAGCGTATACATCGGGGTGTTCACTTTAATATCATAGAGGAACCCTTCGAGTACCCCTTCATTCTCGGGTTGATCATCTTGGCGTGAAGTGCCGCCGAGATGGATGTTGAGAAAATTGTGAGAACGCGTCAATGAAAGATGAGACGAGAGCTTGTCAGTGAAAATGGAACGGAGATGGATGCCTTCTGCTTCAAACCCATTTTTGAAATAGAAGGCGGAATCAGTACCTTCTGCGACCGCTTCTGAAAAGTCGAAGTGATCTGTCGCTCCCAAACCGTTAAGTGTAAGGTGATGCTTCTCCGAAATCTCATAAGCAAACTTGAGTTGATAGTCCGACCACGTCGGAAATGTCCAGTCAAAGAATAGTCCAAGTATGAGATTGTGGGTAGTAAACCGTCCAGCAGCTGATGCGTAACCTTTGTCTCCAATTTTGGCTTCAACGAACCCAGCGGGCGATATAATGTTCAGATCGGTTGCACCCGACCACTGTTTTTCCGAGTGCTCACGTGAGCGGATGTCAATCACCGATTGTGAATCTAACCCAAATTCAGCCCCGTACCCGCCAGCATAAATCCGAATATCCTCAAGACTATCTGAGTTAATCGTTGAGAAGAGTCCACCATAATGAAATGGATAACCGAGCGGGGTTCTGTCGAGATATAGGAGTGTTTCTCCGGGCGCACTTCCCCGAATATAGAGGATACCAAAGAGGTCATTGGGGATACCAATGCTCGGCAACGTCGTGAGGCCCTTGATCGCGTCACGTCCAGCCCCGGGAATCCGTATTAACTCACTACCCCGAATCTCTTTGCGGCTAACCGTCGGTGGAAGCCGTTGTCCCTCCACAACAATTGTTTCGAGTCGAACCGCTGCGCCGAGATATATTTTCACCTGTGCTGTATCGCCTGCTGTTATTTCTACTTTTAAAGTTGTTGGTGTCTTATATGTTGGGTGTGTGATTGATAAAGTGTGGGTGCCGACCGCTATACCTACAAACTGGAAATTTCCAGATGCATCCGTTTTGCCAGATACATTAATTTCGACAAAACGGACCTCCGCCTCGGCAAGCGGCTGCCCCGTCGTTTGGTCGTAGACGGCCCCGTCAATGTCTCCACTATCGGTGGTATTGATAAATGACACCTCCGCACCGGGGTAAAATCGCCCGCGAAGCACCTTACCGGCGAGAATCTCAATCGGAATTTCTGTAGGGGTCCTATGTGTTGAGTGGGAGATGGAGAATGTGTATTTTCCGACAGGAATTTCGATGATATGTGTCGTATGGGAAATGGAGAGTGTGTATTGTCCGACAGGAATTTCAGTAAAGCGAAATGTTCCATCTTTACCTGTTTTTTGATGCTGATCGGTCTCAATAATGCGAACTTCTGCCTCAAATAGTGGCGTGTCGGTATCAGGCTGAAAGACTGTGCCTTCTATATCGCCTGTGCGTGGGAGAATCCGCTGCCAGAGGCTTTTTGGGGTTTTAGGACGTTTATCTTCTTCGGTGTCATCCGATTCAGCAAAAACAGAAAGCGGTATCATAAGCACTACAAATAGGATTGGACATAGGCGGAATATCATCAAAAAGTCTCAACCTCCGTTTGGAATCTGAGTTGTCTGCATTAACGCTAAATTAGATGTTCCCGTTGACAAGGGTTGAATTTTCAACAGGTGCTCACAAAAAAACTCGCCCATAAGAAACTTACGGGCGAATCGGAAACGAACCTATTGCATCTGTTCCATTTGAGGCATCACTTGTGCCATCAGTCCGAGCATTTGCGCGAGCTGCTTGAAATCGCCGAGGTTAAGAAGTAGGGTCGCATCAATTCCGCTATCTTGTGCTTTAGCAGCAAGATTGATGCTGTAGTTATCTGGTAAAGACGTTATCACGGTTGAAAACAATTGTAGCGATGGAATAGTCTCTGCCAGCAACTGTAACAAGTGTTTAAGTGCGACGGTTGGGGAAATCGCCAGAAGCACGTTGTTGTCGGTTCCCAAGGTCTCCGCGAGTGGTTGGTAACTCAAGTGTTCAGAAAACCTATTCCCGATCCCCGCTTTCCTATCGAGAGCCGCTATCATTGATGTGGGACTGGTTCCCATTGTGAAAAGGAGTTGACCTTCGGTAAAAGCATAATACCAATGCCATTCCGTAGGCATCAAATCGGTAGGAATCAGATCGTCAGCTGCGAGAAGTCCCGCAGGAATATCTACCTTGAAATTAGGAAAAATATAACTCTTAATCTCAACACGGTTGTGCATGATTGACTTACTCTGGTAAGCCCCTGTATAGCTAAGTTTTTCGAGAATTGTCTCGTCCATATAGGTTTTCGCGCTTTCCTCATCCTTCAACTCATAGATAAATAGATACTCAGGCAAAAGGGTATCCCCGAAACTGAGCGAGAAACTCCATCGGTCTGCCAGAAATTTGTAAAAATGTTTCATCTGTTCAAGGAGTTCTTCTTGCTGGGCTTTCGCTTCTGGATTACTTTTCGGAAAGAAAGTAAACCATGAGGTGCTGATCTCAGTTAGAAATTTTGGGCTTCCTTGAAAAGCACCATTTATAATAGTCCTATCGGGTAATTCGCCGAGGAAACCGAGTTCGTCAGATGCCTCTTCAAAAACTTCCAAAAACTCACTGCCATTTTTGAATTTCAAGAACGGCTTGATTTGGATATCGGCTCCCTCCATTTGAAGTCGGACACTTGCAAATCGGACATGTTTGATAAACGCGCTCCCTTTTTCAGATATACTTTCAAGAAATAGCGCGATATCGTCGTCTTCATCGGCATCTTCAAGTTTATCTATCACCACCTGCAATTCTTCCTCAACCGGTTTGTCGAGGGTAGCAATAGTGGATTCAACATCAAAGTACAACGCTAACTGATCGTCGTCTTCCGATATATCGGTAAGGAAAGAGACATAATCAGGCTTTTGTGTGATAGCCTGTATTGTTCCGTTATAGGTGTCAATAACGTTTTCACAGACTTCGCGATGTTTTGTGAAGATGAGGATATCGTCTAAAATTGTTACTATTTCGCCATCTTCGCTGTCGTTCCAATAGGTTACGTCTTTATATGCCGTGCGTTCATCTGCTTTCGTCGCCTTTTCAATTATCTGTTTCATTGCTTCAGAGTCTCTTAGATGCGCAAGGACAGCGAATTGCAGCGGTTCCAAACGGGTGAGGACGATTGCAAAATCTCGGCTCACATTAAAGATTTCTTCCAACGCAATTAAATCCTCAAATTGAGACCCGAAGATACTCGACAAAATTGCCACAGACACATCGGATGCTTGCGCGTCAGATAGAAGTTCTGTCTCTAACGTATTAATGCTGTTATCCAATTCAAGCAAGTTAGGACAGTAAATGAGTCCTAAAGTCTGTTCTGGAATTAGATGCAGGACACTATCCGTTGGAACAGGAACCGGTGTACTTTCTGATTTATTCGGCGGTACATCCGTAGCGAGATTAGTGTCTGCGATACTCAGATGAACGCATAGAAGCGTTGTCATAAGGGTCAACGCGGTGAAGGATAATTGCAAACATTTCTTAATCATGATAATTTCTCCTGAGGTGTATCAATCCTTATGGACGTATTCATTTTGGATTTGGACGTTAATTTTAACGTGAGTTAAGTTTAAATCTTGTTTATTTCTCTAACTGCTCTTTTTTCTTGTCAGACGCCTTTTCTGTTTTCAAAAGTGCCTGAATCCATTTTTCAAATGCTGCTGTGTCTTGAAAAAATGAACGCACAAGGGCGAATTCAGCCGGTGTCGCGATAGCACATCTCAGAAGCCCCTCTTGCGGACCGTGTTTCTCTAAACGTTCTCGCCACGCTTCATGGTAAACTTCCGTGTACATTTGTCCTTTAAGATTGGTAACCATCGCCATCTGCGTTATTTCTGACATGTGGGAAAACAATTCTGCTGCTGGGTAGATTGCCATCAACGGTTCCATCAAGTGTTTGGTTTGGAATGCGATAAGTGAACCCGTTTCATTAAAAAACTTCGGATTCTCTACCGACGCTGAGCGGAGTTTGAAGTAGTAATCTGTGCAAACCGATAGTACTTCTGCTTTTGTGTTTGGCGGTAACGCTTTTTTGAAAAAAAACAGCACATCGGTTTTCTGCTTTGCTGTTGGCATCGCGGCAACATAAGCTGGAAAATCCTTATATGCCTTTTCCACTTCGGCTTTCAGATAGGTTAAGTACGGTGCGCTGGATAAGGTTTCATCGAGCGTGCCGGTGTGCGGCAGGAGTTGGCCCAGCAATTCTTGCTGTGGGGCGGTCAAAGGTTTGCTAACCAATGCCTTGAGTGCCTTTTTGTCCTTTTCGTGCTGTGCAAATGCATCCTCCGCTCGTTTCATCACTTCTCCGACAAGTTCATTTCCGGTTGCCGTCTCAGGTTGATTCTCTGCTTCACCTGCGACAACGTTATTGAAACAGAGAAAGAGAAATAGTAGGAGCGGGATAACGCGTCTCATAGCAGTGATGTTCATGTTTAATCTCATGGTTGAACCTCCGGTGGTAAGGGTTGTGGTGGGATTTCGCGCTGATTGGATTTTGATCGCGGTCCCTCTGTAGATTGTTTAGTAAGCCATTCTTCTATTTCGGTTGATGAGTTAAAACGTTCCAAAAGGTAGTTTGCTGCGTCCTTATCCGTTTCAAGGAGTTTCAAAAGACCCGCATCCGTCCCGTCTTGGGATAAGAGCTCTCTGATAGATTTTATCCGATCTACCGACATCGGTGAAGCGAGTTCCGGTTGAGGTTGCTCTATCGCAACCACATCGTTTTCGTTTGAACGGGTAGATGGCGGCTCAGTTGATTCCGTAGTCGATGTGGTGGCTTGCGGTGTCGGAGTCGGCGTTTCTGTGTCTTGCGTTTCAGCTTCCATAAGCATTGGAAAAAATGTGGACATGTCTTCCGGGACAGTATACTGGATATCCTCTAATTCACCTGCCACCAGAATTTGTTCTGTCATCCATTTCATCTGTTGACCTATCTCGCCTTTAAAGTTGGCAAGTGCCCAGAATTGGAAATCCTGCTCCTTGAGGAGACCCATCGTAACAGCGGTCATTACCTTTTGAAAGTCGCCCGGTGTGTCGGCAACTATTTTATGGATGCGTTCCGCCATTTCCACTTCATAATCCGCAGGTTCGCCTTCGGGAAAATGCTCTCGGAAAGCCTTTTGTGAAATTTCCGCCAAGTCAAATTTCGGACCGTTTTCACCCATAACGACGTTCATGAATTCTTGGAGATTGAAATCAGGAAATTCACCTTCTTCTAAACCCTCCATCTTTTCCTCCATGAACTGCATGGTGGCATCAAGTCGGGCTGCCATCTCTGGTCCCAAGGCATCTTTCATGCGTTCAGGGTCTTTTGAACGTAGTGCTTCTTTGAGTTTGTCCATATCTACGTCTGGCCCAAATGTTTCGGAGAGCTCCGCTTCGAGTTTCTCTACATCTACGTCTGGCCCAAATGCTTGGGAGAGCGCATCAGTTTCGGTAAGCGGGTTTGCCCCGTTGTTTTCGGGTATCTCGGTTGGTTTGATACTTTCCGTTTCGACGGGTGCTTCGGTTTTGGGGCTTTGTGTGTGTAAAAACGCCACGCCTATGAGAGAGACTAAGCATAAGCCTATGATAATCGGAAACAAACGATTTTTCATGAGAGACCTCCTGTGTTTTCAATGTTATGAAGCATCAATCATTTTCGTTTTCAAGCGAGATGTGGAACATCCCGCGCTGTTTGGTAGCAATATAAAGTTCGTCGTTGTTGATAACGAAGGAGATGACACGATCTGGAACCTCTGGTAGGATTTGTTCCCATCTGCTTCGGTTATTCAATTTGTAGACGCCAGTATCGCCAGCACCGTAAATCACCGCGTCTGCCACAGCGATTCGGTCTATAATGCCGTGTGCACCTTCTTTATCCGTAATTGCGCGCCAGTGTTCGCCGTCTGCTGATGTTAGGACACCTGCGTCTGTTGCGACGTATACCGTTGAATCTGCAATGACAATCTGGTTGAACCGATCAAAACGGAATGGCAGATTTGGCGTTAAGTCTTTCCATGTGTTCCCACCATCCGGGGAGCGCAAGAGATGTCCATCTCGTTTGCCGACATAGACGGTTTCCTCTGAAACAGCTATTTTGAACCCACTGTCAAACGGGTTATCAAGCGGTTGAGTGACATCTCTTAACCCTGTATCCGTCCATTTAGGATCCCCGCGTGTCCACCGGAAAAGCCGTTGCTGATATTCCACATAAAATGTATCGCCACTGACTGCGAACCCATCAGGATATGGATCACGTTGATTCTCATCTGTCTGCTGCGCTATATCTATCGAATCATCAGGTTTCTCACGATCCTTAGCGGAGTCGTCCGTTATAGCTTGCTTCGATGCTATCCGCGATTCATTTTCCTGTGTCTCTATAGCGATATCTTCGGGAAAAGCGGGGATGCCTTGAATAGGGACCAGCACATTACCACCCGCAGAAAGGCGGAGAATACGCAACTTGTCTTTTTCACCTAAATCTGGTGTAATGCCGTAAAGCACACCATCAGAAATTAATAATTTAGGACCGATTAACAGATTAGACGGTGCCTCTTCTTCTGCCGGTTTCAGAGTGAGTTCACCAGCATCGACGGACAGTGTTTGCCAAGAATTTCCACCGTCAATGGATTTGGAGACCCCTGTGGTAGTACTCGTGTAAATCGCGTTTTTGAATGCGACTAAGTTAAATATGTGAGTCCCGAGCATCCCCTTCGTAAATGGAACCCATGATTTGCCACCATCGGTTGAACGTGTAAGTCCAACAACACCTGCTTTGATGAACGTCCTTTCGTCCACTGTTACAGCAGGGAATATGCTCATCATCACTGAATTCATAAAGGCGTTCATGTCAAATGTATCTATATCAAAATCGAAGCTGAGGTCTGTCCATGTTTTTCCGGCATCCGTTGAGCGAAAGTTGACCATAAATCCTAACGCCAAGAGCGTCTCTCCAGCTGCCAAGACTTTAACACCCGGCGAGATTTTCATCGGAATCGACTCGCTTGTAGGGGTTACCTCAGTCCATGAATCTCCTAAATCGGTGGAGTGGAAAATTTCCCATGAACTTGAAGTGTCGTCTGATGCAAGTCGCCCCATATACGTTGTCTTTTCTTCTGGGTCGGAGAAATTGGGGCCCGTCCCTACATAGAGATTTCTTTCAGAGACAGCCAAAGACAGAATGGTTTTGGTAGTCTCCACCGGTAATTTTTCCAATATGTCTGAATACAAGCGATAGAGACCTCGGTTTGTGCCAATGAACACTGTATTTTCAATAGCAGCGATTGCAAAATTGATTCTGTCTGTATCTTCATTGTCCAATAGAACCCACTGCTTACCAGCATCCGTAGAGCGGAAAATCTGTTTGGCAAGCGCAAGGTATAATCCATTGTCCGTTATCACGAATCCGATGACTTCTCCTGTTGGACACCCACCAAGCGACTGCCAGTTCTCGCCCCTGTCTGTTGACGTGTATACTTCACGACCGGAGACGAGATAAAGCATCCCATCTCGCTCTGCCATCAGCGTGAGGCCCTTAGATGCCACAGCGGTGTTGATCAGTGTCCACGCAGATGCGTTAGGGGACAATCTATAGATGCCAACTGCCGAAGCCGCGTACGTATCTCCTCTGGCGCTGAAAAATAAACCTGATATCATCCCGCCTTCTTGTGGACCGCTTGCTTGGACCCACTGCTGCTCTGTTGATGGGCGCGTCTCCTTTTTTATCTGCGCTGCACCCAGTGTAACAGGTTCCGAAAGTTGTGGACCGGAGGCACTGCTCTTACCCGTGGTCTCAAAACGTCCCGCTTGGTTCCGTAAAGCCGGTTTTGCCTGTGTGTCAAGCACGATCGGTGCGTCGATGATTTCAACGGTAGTTTCAGAGACTGCGTCTATGTTGTACGGTCTCTGAAAGCGCGCGAGGTATTGAGAGCCAACCCCCATTATGAGAAAAATAAGAATCGCTGTTGCGGCAGAAAGTGCCACCGGTCCGAACGGCTTACTACCAGACGGGGCAACGGGTTTCAGACGCGAAATCTCGCGCATAATGTTCTCCGTCAGATGCGGCGTGATTTGAAAATGCTCCAAAGCCTCTCTGACTATCGGTTCCTCTTGCTTCAAACGTTGCTGTGCCCGGCGGAGCCGACTCTTAATCGTATTCACAGATACCCCTAAGAACGCGCCAATCTCTGCAGCCGACATTTCACTGAAGTAATGCAGCGTGATGACCGTCCGATCACTCTCTTGGAGCGTTGCAAGCAGTTGTTTCACGACTTCGCGTTTGGCTTCCCCGATTGTCCGCTCCTTCTCTTCAACGACATATTGAGAATACGTCGCTTGTTCTAACTGCGCGCTATCTGTTTCTTCGAGTGGCTGCGTCTGCAAACGTTTTTTACGTAGCCACATTTTACAGTTATTCGCAGCGATGACATAAAGCCAACCCGTGAAACGCTGAGGCTGCTTCAACGTTCCGAGTCTCTGGTACGCTTTCAGGAACGTATCCTGTGTAATCTCCTCGGCGATATGGAAGTCCCCTATTTTCCGCCACACAAGCGCGTGAACCGGCTTTTGATATTTGTTCACAAGCTCACTGAAGGCACTATCATCGCCATCAAGAATGCGGTGTATGAGTTCAACATCACTATTTTTCATGAGAATCACCTCCGATTGATTTATAATGATGCGTATTAGGTACGAAATGGGTGCATGATTATGAAAAAATATTGTAATACCATTTCTGAATAATGTTATCACATTAAAAAAACTCGTCCACAAGTATTTTGTGGACGAGTTAGAAAACGATCTATCGCATCGGCTACATGCCAAACATCATTCCAAACCCTTGAAAGAGCGGCTTGAGATCACCAAGCGTGAGAAGCAATTTGGTATCAATGCTGTTATCCCCCGCTTTGGCAGAGAAACCGATGCTATAGTTCTCTGGTAAGTTCATGAACACACCAGAAAACATTTGTATCATAGCTGCACTATTTGGATCCACTTGTTCTACCACCGGCAAGATACTTTTAAACGCGGTAATCGGAGAAATTGCCAGAAGAACATTATTGTCAGTCCCTAATTTACCCGTGAGTTTTTGATAACTCGGGTGTTCGGAGAATTTCTCACTGTTTCCGGTACTCCTATCAAGGGATGCTTGAATCAATTGCGGATGGGTCCCTGTTGCGAAAAGGAGTCGCCCTTCGCTAAACGCGTAATACCAGTGCCATTCTGGTGGCATCTGATCAAACGGATCGGAGGATGTTACGCCAAAAACCTCATTCGGATTAGGAAAAATGTAGCTTTTAATCTCAACCCCGTTGTGCATTGTAGATGGACCTGCGTAAGCATCTTTGTAATTGAGTTTTTCCAGAAACACTTCGTCCATATAGGTTTTGGCACCCTGTTCATCTTTCAGGTCATAGATGGACAGAAAATTAGCTAAAGTGCCATCCCCAAAGCTGGCAGAGACGCTCCATCGGTCCGCCAGAGATTCATAAAAATCCTTCACCTGTTCGAGGAGTCGGTCTCGCTTTTCTTGTGTATCGCGAATACGTTTTGGCGTAAAATCTAACCAAGATGTGCTCATCTCAGTTTGCAATTTTGAACTCCCTTGAAAGGCAGCATTCATAGTGGCACGGTTTGGCAGATCAGCGAGGTGTGTTAATTCATCAGAGACCGCTTGAATAGCGTTCACAAATTCACTATCCGTTTTGAATTCGAGGGAGGGTGTGATTTGCACATCGGTTCCTTCCATTTGCAGTCGTGCGTTTACTGATTGCAGCTGCTTAATAAACGCTGTCCTGTCTCTGAGTATCTCTTCAAAGAGGTCTCCAATTACTAAACCTACCGTTCCTGAATTATTTTTCAGACTGTCTGTCATTGATTTCAATCCTTCCTCAAGCGAATCGCCAAAAGCCGTGGTAGTGGCTTCAAGATCGAAGCAGACACCTAACTGATCCGTGCCTCCAAACATATCAGTAAGGAAAGATTGATAGGCTGGGTGCTCTATGATAGCTTGTATGGTGCCATTACGGGTATCAATAACGTTTTCACAGACTGTGCGCTGCTGTGAGAAGATGAGAATGTCGTCTAAAATAGCAAAACTGTTGCCATCGCCATTTTCGCTCCAATAGGCAGCGTTTTTATAGGGTGTTGGGGCGCTTCCGCCAGTTTCCGTTTCGATCACCTGCTTAACCATTTCGGTGTCCTTTAAATGGATAACTGCGGAAAGCTGCAGCGGTTTCAAACGGGTAAAAAAGATTGCGAAATCTCGGTTCAAATCCAATCCGATGGCTTCAAAGTCGGCTAAGCTCTCAAAATTCGCCCCGAGGGCACTCGCTAACATTTGTGCAAGAATCTCTGGTGATCCTGATTGTGGTGACAGGTCTGTGAACAGTGTGTTAATTTTATGATCCAATTCAATAGCGTTCGGACAATAGATAATGCCCAAGGTTTCTTCTGGAATTAGATGTAGCACGCTGTCGCTCGAAACAGCAGGTGAAGGCGTTTCTAATGCCTGATCGGACGCTGCGTTACTAAAGCATACTGTCAGAAATGCTAACACTATAATGAAGGATAAGGGTAAAAATTTCTTTCTCATTTTTTCTCCTCAAGATAATGCCGCGTCGCATTACCCCTTTTCGTTTCCAAGCGAAACGTGAAACATTCCACGCTTGTTGGTAATAATATAAAGTTTGTTGTTTGCGAAAACGAGTTCTCGGATGCCGTCAGGAACTTCTGGGGAGACCTTTTTCCATTTACCATGATTATCCAAACGATAGGCACCAGCGTTGCACACCCCGTAAACTGTAGTGTCATCAACAGCAAGGCTCGCAACAATAAGACGCTCGCCTTCAGTGTCAGTCAGCACACGCCAGTGTTCCCCGTTTTGTGAAGTTAAGACCCCTTTATCAGTCGAAACGTAAACCGATGAACCTACAAAAGTAATCTCTTTGAAACGTTTAAATTGAAGCGGCAGGTTTGGCGTAACGTCTTTCCAAGTGGTCCCCTCATCAAACGATTGAAAGAGTTTACCGTCTCGCATACCGACGTAAATAGTTTTCCCCGAAACAGCCAACTGAAATCCTTTACGACTGTTAGCGGGTTGCTTTCCGCTATCTGTGAGTCCTGTGCTTTGCCATTTCAATGTACCGGGTTTACATTTGAAAAGTTCTCGCCTATACTCAATATAAAACGTCTTATCACTAACTGCAAGCTCGCCGAGTGTCACCTCACCTGCTGATAAATCCTTTGAGTGAAGCTCATCATCAAATTCGAGGGATGGGAGACCTTTGACCGGCATTAGCGTATTGCCATCAGCAGACAACTGGAAAATGCGCAACTTACTTTTTCTTATTGTAGGGGAACCGAAAATGCCTCTTTTGTTTTTTTCAAGGAAAACCCCGTAAGGGACATCGTCGGCGACAACTAACCTCTGATTGGGAAAATCAGGATCGCGAGGCGAATTCCAACCGGCTCTGAAGTTAACAGGAGTCCACGTCTCGCCACTGTCCGTTGATTTGACAATTTTCCAGTCGTTGTGGACGTAAAGTCCGTTTTTGAACGCGACTAAATTCCGCATTTGAGTGCCTATCATCCCCCGCATAAACGGATGCCACGATTCGCCGCCGTTGGTCGTCCGATAGACTTCATATTTACCTGCATAAAAGGTATTGTCGTTGATTCCTGCATCCGGGGTGTAACTGGGGGTATACGGAATTTCTCCGAGGGCCGTCCATGTTTGTCCATCATCCCTTGAACGCATTCCATAGCGACCACCGGCTACCAAAAGCGTCTCACCCGCAGCGATGAGTTTGATGTCTATCGCTTGCCGCATAGTGAAAGGTGCGTTTTGGGGTGTGATCTCGACCCATGAATTGCCCAGGTCGGTTGAGCGGAAAAGCGTCCAACGGGTTTTGCCGCTTTTGATTGATGCTAAGTGCGCCTTGACTTCGGCAGCATCTACCTTGAGTTCGGATGGCTTTATCTTCATCCGTGAATAATCGTGACACGCTGCCACATAGAGGTCGTTCCCAGAGGCTGCCGAAGAGTCAAAGGAATCGAAGATATTCGGAGGTTCTATCGGCAATTTTTCCCATCTGTCCGAATGAAGCCGGTAGAGGTCTAAGTCCGTAAGCACAAACACGGTATTGCCAATAGATGTAACCGTGGTAATTTTGGGGGCTGATGTTTCTGCGTCAAACTTAAAGCCGTCGTTGAAGGCTGTCCACTGTTTACCGGCATCCGTAGATCGAAAAACACCTTTTTTGTCAGTGACCAGGTAGAACGCTTCCTCCGTTACGATCAACCCTTTCGCTTTACCTTCTGGACGACTACCAAGAGTGTGCCACGTCTTGCCACGATCTGTTGAAGACAGCACCTCTTTAACAGAGACAATATAAAGCCTGTCGCCTTGTTCTGCCATCGGCATCGGATAGAGCTGTCCATTCGTTACACTCCCATTGACGAGTGTCCATGTTTCCTTGTCTGGTGTCAATCTGTAGATACCGATCGGTGAGGTAGCGTAGACATCGCCTTTAGCACTTGCGAGGAATCCTAAGATAGAAACGCCTTCTGGACCGCTCGCTTGCATCCACTGCTGTTTTGTTGACGTGCTTTTTTGATCCGCTACCTCCGTCGCCGCAGCCAGTACAAAAGGTTCTGAGGCTTGCGGTCCGATACCACCGCGCTTATCATCGGTTTCAAAACGGCCCGCTTGGTTTCGTAAATCCCGTTTTGCCTGTATATCAAGCACAATCGGTGCGTCAATGATTTCAATAGTGGTTTCGGAGTGGGCGTTTACATTGTAAGGATTCTGAAAACGGGCAAGGTATTCGGAACCTACACCCATTATGAGAAAAATAAAAATCGCTGTTGCGGCAGAGGCTGCCCACGGCACTAACGGTTTGCTGCTCGTCGGGGCTACCGGTTTTATCTCTGCAGCTTGTCGCATAATGTTCTCTGTGAAGTTGGCTGGTAGTTGTACGCTGCCGAGCGTTTCGCGAATCATGTTTTCTTGCTCCTTTAAACGGTTACGTGCGCGTTGGAGACGGCTCTTAACGGTATTCGCTGACACACCTAAGAACTCACCAATCGCTTTACACGTCATTTCGCCAAGATAATGGAGTGTCACAACCGTGCGTTCACTCTCCGGTAATTGTTCAAGGAGGTTTTTGACAATTTCACGCTGATGTTCAGCCGCTTCAATTTCACGGTGCTCAGATTCATAATTAGCATAAGACGATTTTTCGATTTCTTCTATCGGCGTGTTTTCTATTGATTGTTGATGGATTGCCGGTTTGTTTCTTTGGATCCAATTAAGACAAAGGCGATTCGCAATCACATAAAGCCACCCATCAAATAGTTTCGGGTTCTTTAGCGTTGAAAGCTTTTTATAGGCTTGGAGGAAAGCGTCTTGCGTAATTTCTTCAGCAATGTGGAAATCCCCTATCTTCCGCCATATAAGCGCATGAACGCGCCTTTGATACTTTCGGACTAAGACGCTGAATGCCTCGTCTTCGCCTGACAAAATCCTGTGAATCAATTCGACATTATCGTTGACCATTGGAATTCTCCATAGTTGCAAGTCGATTACGAATATGAACTTATAATATCCTTTCTGCCCTTTAAAGTTAAAGACACAATTATATACCCGAACGGTTGCATAAAACGAAAAAAAATGGATTTTTTCGTTTTAGTACGGTTGACTAAGGATTGGATTCTCCAACTGAACGCAAAAACAGCCAAACCTATGAAAGGATTTCAATTCCCACAACGGCTTGGCTGTAACTACGAAACAGAACTTAATTTTCGCGTGTTTTTTGCATAGTTAATTGCCTCGTAACACGAAAAGTTAACATCATTATGTCTACTTCAAGTCTCGTTTCCTACTATTCTTTCTCAACGGAAATGTGGAACATCCCGCGATATTTAGTTGTGATATACAGTTTATTGTTATTAACAGCAAGATCGGTAACACTATCTGGCACTTCTGACAAGATTTTTTCCCATTCGTCTCGATTATTCAAGCGGTAGACCCCTTCATTGCTCGCACCATAAACTGTCGGGGTATCCACAGCGATTTGATCAATGAGAGTGTGTATTCCTGTTTTATCGGTGGTTGCGCGCCAATGCTCACCGTTTTCTGAGACCAAAACACCTGCGTCGGTAGCAACATATACAGTTGAACCCGCAAAGGTTATATCATTGAAACGCTCAAAACGTAAAGGTAGATTTGCAGTCAAATCTTTCCATGTGTTACCACTGTCAAGTGATTGAAAGAGATGTCCATCGCGTTTGCCTGCGTAGACAGTTTTTTCAAGAACAGCAAGCTTGAGCTCCTTCGGACCATCATCACTATCCTTGGAAGATTCGTCTGTATCTATGAGTCCAGTTCTAAACCATTCCAACTCGCCACATTTCCACCGGAAAAGCTGTCTCCCAAATTCTGTATAGAATGTCTCGCCGCTGACTACGAACGCTCCAGAGAATTTTTCGGATTGTCGGGTCCCATCCCCCAAACCTATTAGGTCCATTATGGAAAGATCTCTACCAAAAGCAGGAGGTACTTGGATAGGTACTAATGTATCGCCGCTTGCAGAGAGACGAAAAAGGTGGAGTTCCTTTTGCGCGCTTGAGACAGGGGCGATACCATAAAGGACACCACCAGAGATCGCTAATTTTGCAGAAAGCAATAGGTCCGTAGGTATGCTTGTGTCTAACGGTTTCGATTCAGGCACTGTGGAATCCATCGGAAGGGTTTTCCAGGAATTCCCGCTATCAGCAGATTTAGCGATACCCAAGCCGGTATTTAAGTAGAGAGCGTTTTTGAATACTATCAAATTAGATATTCTGCTCCCTACGATCCCTTTCGTAAACGAGTGCCACGACTTACCACCATCAGTTGAACGGATCAGTCCATCGCGGAGCCCAACTTTGAGAAATGTATTTTGGTCCACTGCTGCTGCTGGAAATACACTGAGCGTCACTGAATTCAGCAATGCATTCCTGTCAGATGGGTCAAACCCGAAGCCTGTCCATGTTTTCCCACGGTCAGTTGAGCGAAATGTAGTGGTTCCTAATGCCAATAACGTCTCTCCAGCCGCCATGAGTTTGACCCCCGGTGATATTTTCGTTATGAATGAAGTACACGTCGGTGTTATCTCAGTCCACGTATCGCCCAAATCAGTTGAGTGAAAGACCTCCCATCCGCCTGCCTTATCGCTGCGCATCACTTGACCTAAGTATGTTCCTATTCCTACAGAGGTTTTCAATTGAGAGGGATTGGGACCTGTTCCGACATAGAGACTGTTTCCAGAGACTGCTAAAGAGTGGATGGCTTTTGTGGTATCCACAGACGATTTTTCCCACATCCCTGAGCGTGAACGGTAGAGTCCGTGGTTTGTGCCAGTAAACATAGTGTTTTCGATAGCGGCAAGGGCAAGAATGCGGGTGTTTCTGTCTGCTATGCCATCGTTCATCGGAAACCACCGTTTACCCGCATTTTCGGATCGAAAAATCTGATTTTCAAGGGCAAGGTATAATCCTTCGTCTGTTATCGCGAGACCAATAGCACGTCCCTTTGGACGCGTACCAAGCGACTTCCAATGTTCGCCTCTATCGGTTGAAGTCAACACTTCATCAATAGACACAAGGTAGAGCGTGTCATTGTGTTCTGCCATCGGGATCAGGTCATAGCCCTTGGAATTTATCGGATTGACAGCCTGTACAGTTGTATTGATGAGTGTCCATGCAGGCGCGTTCGGGGCTAATCTATAGATACCGATGGGGGAAGCAGCATAGATATCGCCTGTTGCGCTCAGAAGTAAATTTGATATTAATCCCCCCTCTGGACCGCTGGTTTGTACCCACTGCTGTTGTGTCGATGGGCGCGGTTCCTTCTCTACCTGTGCTGCACCTAGTGTAACGGGTTCCGAAAGTTGTGGACCTGCCCCGTTATTCTGACCAGTGGTATCCAAACGTCCGGCTTGGTTCCGTAAATCCGGTTTTGCTTGTATATCAAGGACAAGCGGGGCATCAATGATTTCAACTGTGGTTTCGGAGGGCGCGTTTATATTGTACGGCCTCTGAAAACGGGCGAGGTATGGGGATCCGCCCCCTATTATGAGAAAGATGAAGATTGCTGTTGCAGCGGAGAACACCCATGGAACTAAAGGTTTACCGCTCGTCGGGACAGTCGGTTTTATGTCAGCGATTTGCCTCGTAATGTTTTCGATCATATTGACAGGTAATTGTACGCTACCAAAAGTCTCGCGAATTATGGCTTCTTGGTCCTTTAAACGGTTCCGGGCGCGTTGGAGGCGACTCTTAACCGTGTTGACAGATACGCCTAAGAATTCGCTGATCTCTTTGCACTTCATTTCTCCAAGGTAGTGAAGTGTTACAACCGTACGCTCGCTTTCTGGTAATTCCTCCAAAAGATTTTTGATGAGGCTGCGACGAAATTCAACATCGGCTTCTTTAAGTTGTTCATCCTCGTAAAATCGGCAAGATGATTCGTCAATATCTTCTCTACTGGTGGTTTCCAAGGACTCCATTTGGGGTTTCTGCTTTCGCTGCCACGCAATGCAAAGCCGATCGGTAATGACGTATAGCCATCCAGCAAACTGGTTCGGATTCTTTAGCGTCGGGAGTTTCTGGTATACTTTGAGAAAAGCATCCTGTGTCAGTTCCTCAGCGATATGGAAGTCGCCAACCTTCCGCCAAGCAAGGGCGTGGACGCGCTTCTGGTATTTTTTTACCAGTTCAGTGAAAGCACTTTCGTCGCCGTCTAAGAAACGATTAACGAGTTGGGCATCTTCGTTTTTATCTCTTCTCATATCTCTTCATTATGTGGATAAAGGAATGCATCTCTGGAAGGACATGGCAACCTATCCGGATAAGGTGCTTACCTAAAAGATTCACAAAGCAGGCGTTTTGTGCTGCAATTGGGTTAGTGCTGTCATAGTACAATTATGGCAGAGTTCTCCGCACCGAACTGTGTTGGGACTACTCTCGGCACACATCTCAAAACGGAGGAGACTGCCAAATACAAATACCATTATACAAAAAACCGGAAAAAAAATCAAGTTTTTTGACATTTTTTCTAGGGTGCTTCTATGAGGTTACAGACGGTTCTTAAAATTTCAACTGCGATTTTTGTAAATCGTTAATGCAGAGTGCTAACTTTTCCGAATCCTCAAGCCTCACCAAAGGCTCTAGATCTGTTTGCTGGGCACGAACTACTTTACTAATAGATTCGTGAGTTAACGGTGGGTGGTCAAAGTCTTCAAAATCATGGATGAGTTCATAGAAGATGGGTAACAATTCTGAAAGTCCTTGAACCCCAAGAATTCGATAGCTTTCACCCGTACCGTAAAAAGTTGCTCCAAACCACGATCTGATCCTTTCCCATACACCTATTGGATCCCGTTTTACCACAACTTTCTCGACACCCGCAGTTTGTTGGACCTGACGAGCAATTGCTATACTATCGCCATGCAAATCTTTCCAGGTCTCCTCGTCAACGGAATAGTGGCTGCAAAGAAGGGTAATAAGAATTGTTACATGTATCTCAATCTCCTCCTGATTATCCCCACTCATCAACATGATCATTGCTAATGGATGGCTCATTTCGGCAACAACAAATGAACACCTGTTAATTTTTGCAACCTGATTCAACGATTGCTGCAACTTTGACAAAGAAGCATTTCCTGGAAGCCGTTTAAAAAGTTCTTTCGCCAAATCGGTCAAGCCGTCTCCTTCCGTCGAGGAAAGCGGAATGATCTGATTGTTGGAAATTTCGTTCCAAACCCGTAGCTGTTCCTTGGCTTCCTCATCGGATACTTCTTGTAGTACGTCAAGATGGGTACCAGCAACGACAAGGTGTTTCCCAAACTTCTTATCAAGTTGTGTGAAGAATAAATGTAACGCATCTCGCGTCATGTTGTTGAGCGTCCTGGATACATCTACAGTCCAAAGCACAATGTCAATTGGTGCTTCCTTCCTGATATTTTTTCCTGAAAGTTGGATGATCTCATCAGCGTTAGGATCAGGCTGAAAAGGAACACTCCTAACGCGCGAGGCTGGGTTGTAACGCTGTCTCAACCCAATAAATGACCGGGTGATATTCTCAAGTTTTTCATCACTGAAGATTCCAGGTGTGTCATAAATTACAAGATTGCTCGGAAATTGGACGCGAAGAACCGATCTTGTTGTATCAGCCGTAAGTTTTACTGCCGCAAGTTCAGAACCAAAGAGCGCATTGACTAACGCCGTTTTTCCGACCGATGTTTCGCCAACGACAGCAATTCGGGGCGCAGCACCATCTCCCACTTTTAGGCTATGGAGTGCTTTTGAGACAACGCTGCTTTCATTTTCCTCCACGCTCCCTAAAAGTTCTGAATTATTCTCTGTGAGATCTATGATACCGCGTATCAGATCTGTCACGCCCTTTGCCGTTTCAACAATAGTTCTAACGGCTACATAAAGCTCGGGAATATTCATAATTCTTCTCCTTTTGGTGTATGTCAAATTGTAGTGAATTATCACAGTATGTGAACATATAGTGGACTATAAGCGCGAAAAATTACCTCACGCCCCCCGCTTCCACCC
>VYCT01000048.1:0-4346 GCA_009843785.1 Candidatus Poribacteria bacterium
TCATATTCTAACGCTGGATAATCTTCTAGGATCCGCTTAAGTTTCTGAACGAGTTCTTGGTTTTCCGATAATTTCATAATAAACTCCTCTTTACAGATTGAGAATATTACCTAAATGACAAAAGATTGGATAGGAAATCTTCCAATATCGTATGCCAGTTAACTGTGCTATATGCCTTGGAGTGCCTCAATCTGTTGACAAAACTCGCGTCAAAATCTGATTCACGAGTTGCAGATTCGCCTTTCCTCGAGTAGCACATATCACTTGACCTACAAGGAATCGAATCGCTTTCTTCGTGCCACCACGATAACCCTGGGCCAGGGTTCTCCTCCATGCCCGGTAAAATGATGGCTTCTATCTCACGGTCCCACTACGGGCGTTCGCACTTTTGTAGTGCTGCAACGCGTACAAGGTTTTAGTCAATCTTAAACACTATCTGTCTTTCTGCAAGGTGAGATTCGGAGGCAAGGATATCTTCAATAAGACTTTTCGTTTCCGGAATACGCAGAAGTTCTTCAAGAAAATAAAGAATATTATCCTCAGCATCTGATTTACGAACTTCCACAATCTCATCGTAATCAATTTCTAATAGGTCACAGAACTCCCTACCTGTCATTGCCTCTTTAATATCAATTCTCTGCTTGAATCCTTTCCAAATGACTTCAGCGTCATCTTGATTAAAGGCACAAAAGTGAGTTGAAACCCTATATGGAAGTCGTCCCGCATTTCGTTTGGCAAAATCGTGCAGTGCTTCGCGCTCGCCATCGGCTTTTTTTGTATCAAAAATGTGCCCATCTTTTAACTCAACAATGTGACAACGTTGGTGCCCGGATCGCCTCTTGAAAATGATAAAATCGGGTTCTGATCCTTGAGCATTTAATGCAGTACACTTCTTAATCTCTTTCTTTTTTCCCAAAAGCACACCGTCCGGCATGATGTCTTTGCGAAGAAAAGCATCCAGATCATCTATGGTTTCGACTCTTGCCGTTATGAGTCTCTCTAATTCACTTCCGGCCGAAATCACAGTCCCCTGTACTTTGCTCATGAGTTCGCCCAATGCTTCATTACCAAAAACGCGAGCGTATCCACCAGAAGTTTCCTTAGGGATTCTACCTCTAATTTTTGCCATCTTATCCCTCCAGGTCACATCCGATGAAATTTCGGTTTTTTGAGAGTGCTGCCTGCATGACAGAAAAGGATCCTGCGGCTGGATCAATAACATAATCGCCTTCATTGCTGACAGCAGCAATGAGTTCTGCCTGTAAATGAATAGGCTTCTGGTGTGGATGCTCCTTTGTTTTTGTGCGTTCAAGCCAAACATCGCGGATGTTGTGGATTTTCCAAACCCCTTTAGCTCTTCGTGGATGCTTCTGTAAAACAACACAATATTCACTCACACGCCTTGATCGGTACCCCATGCCAAACCTATCCTTATTCCAGACGATCAAATCTACAACGTCTAACTGTGTGTCCTCAAACCATGTTCTGAACCCCTGGCAAAGGTGAAATTTATCCATCCATAAAAACAGATGTCCAGACGGGATAAGCACATCGTCAATACCTCGAATGAATTCTGAAATCAGTTCTTCTGGCATTTGCATTAATGCAGATCTGCGTTTCTCTCTACTTTTTCCCTCATTGCCGTAATTCATTCTGTCAAGTACCCCCCGGTACTGTGGATCAAGAAACGCTACAGGCACCGATTCTTTTGGAAGGTGGGATAGGAGTTTCAGGCCATCCATCTTCAACCTTGTATTCGGTTTCAGAAAATCAGGCAACTCTATAGGCGGGGCTTGTACGACCCGATCGGTAGAGAACACAGTGTTTTTAACCTCATCCGTTGTGTCAGGGAAAAGTTTAAGATTTTCCTTTATGGAGGCCAATTTCTTCATAAATTCTCCTTGTTTCATTCACCTGTCAAAACTCGCGCCAGGATCTGATTTACCAGCTGTGGATTTGCTTTTCCGCGGGTGGTGCGCATGACTTGTCCGACGAGGAATCCGATCGCTTTTTTTGTGCCATCACGGTAATCTTGGGCGGGCCCCGGGTTCTCCTCTACAACTTGTAAAACAATGGCTTCTATCTCCGAGGTATCCGTAATCTGCGCCAATCCCTTTTCAGCGACAATCTCTTTCGGCTTTTTGCCTGTCTCAAAAGCATCGTCAAGCACAGATTTAGCGATTTTACCGCTGATGGTCGCATTGTCAATCAACTGGATAAGTTCACTGAGATGTGCTGGTGTGATTTTTGAATCTTGGATATCGATCTCTGCTGTGTTGAGAAGTCGAGTGAGATCCCCCATAATCCAGTTTGCACAGGTTGTCGGTTCGCCGCTGAGTTGTGCAGCTGCATCAAAAAATTCAGCGAGGGCTCGGGTCGTCGTCAGAAATTCGGCGTTTTCGGCGGAGATGTCGTAATCCGCAATAAAACGTTTGCGCCGCGCAGCGGGGAGTTCCGGGAGCGTCGGTTGGACCTCCTGAATCCACTCATCACTTATCTGGACGTGGACGAGATCGGGTTCGGGGAAGTAGCGATAGTCGTCTGCTTCTTCCTTGCCGCGCATCGCTACGGTTTTACCCGTGCTTGGATCAAACAAGAGTGTTTCTTGGACGACCTCTTCACCGGCATCTAAAATCCGTGCTTGCCGTTTTACCTCGTATTCCATTGCATCAATCAGTTCTTGGAACGAGTTTTTGTTCTTAATCTCTGTGCGCGTGCCTAACTTTTTACTGCCCTTGGGGCGTAGGGAAAGGTTGGGTTCGCATCGCAGGCTCCCCTCTTCCATATTGCAATCGCTGATTTCAATGTATTCTAAGATTTCTTTAACAGCGCGGCAATAGGCGATTGCCTCTTCGGGAGAGTGCAGTTCAGGTTCGCTTACGATTTCGAGGAGCGGCACACCGGCACGGTTGAAGTCCATGAAACTACGGGTCGGATCGCCTGTAACTTCGGCGTGAATGGATTTCCCTGCATCCTCTTCAAGATGGATTCTGCGGAGTGCAACGGTGCGAGGTTCTCCTTCAAATTCAAACGTTACCTGTCCGTTCTGACACAACGGGATATCATATTGCGAAATTTGGTAGTTTTTCGGCAGGTCTGGATAGAAATAGTTCTTCCGGTCAAATTTACTTGAAGGGGTGATTTCGCACGCCATCGCTAAACCGGCGCGAACTGCAAACTCGACGGCGCGTCTATTGATAACGGGTAATGTTCCCGGCATCCCCAAACAGATTGGGCAGGTACAGTCGTTCGCCGATGCCCCGAAGGTATAGGCGCAATTACAGAAGAGTTTACTTTCTGTGCATAACTCGGCGTGGATTTCCAAACCGATAACGATTTCATATTTGTCCATGTGTTCTCTCAAGCTTTAACACAGCGCGAGGTGCCGCTATTAGTGCTTAAAATAGCGGCACCTCACGCCGACATAGAATAAAAATTTTTATAAACCTTTCTCCGTTAATTCGTTGACAACAGCGACGTTCGCTTCTACTTCGCTCTCAGAAGTCATACCGATCGTCATAGCGTGAACACACGGTAGACTCATCACGAATTCGATTGCATCGCGTTGGTCTTCCGCATCTTTCGCCAATTTACCCATGCCTAAGACTTTCATACCGTAAATGCCCTTGCCTGCGAATGCCATCTGTTCCATCGTGCGGATCACGTCCGCGGGTGATGCGTCCATGCTAACGCCGGCGTGGTTAATCCGAGCCAGAACAACGTCAACCCATTCCGTCATTGCGGATGTTTGGAATGCCCCGTAGTCGTGGCAAGAGACGCCGTGTGCCCGGATCAATCCCTGCTCTTTACAACGGACGAGTGCTTCCATTGCATCAGGGTAGCGTTGTGGCCAGTCTACCTGTGTGAGGCAGTGGAGCAGGACAATATCCACGTAATCGGAGCCGATTTCTTTGAGAAACCGCTTCACGTCTGCTTCTACTGTCTCTCGTGTACGGGATGTGGTTTTTGTAGTGATAGTGACACTCTCTCGTGGTAATTCTTCAAGTGCCGCTTTGACATGTGGATGGCTCCCATACTGGTCGGCGGAATCCCAAAACGTTACGCCTTTTTCGTGTGAAAACAGCAGTAGGTCCCGGAACGTTTCAAATCCCAAATCTGTCTGATTTGAACGCCCATTCCAGCCATTCGACCCGGTGCCAATCGAAAGCCGTGAAACATTTAAACCTGTTTTCCCAAGTGCTACAATTTCCATCAAATGTCTCCTTATTTCCTGAGATACGCTTTCAAAATAAATCTTACAGTCGTTCAGTCTAAGTTAAAGTGTAACATAACGTCCCGAAATTTGGCAAGTGATTTCTACTATTTATTTATGAACGCGTCTATCG
>VYCT01000048.1:4356-19894 GCA_009843785.1 Candidatus Poribacteria bacterium
CAAGTAAGGAGGGAAATGAAATACAGAAATATATTTATCAGAAACCGAACGCAGTTTAGCGAAAGCACAAACCCAAGCATCATATTAGATTCCCTTACAATCCATAAGTTTTTTTTGGGTTTGCTTCTACTGGTTTGTGGCTGCTTTGCGTTCGGAACACTAGCTTCCGCGGAAGAAGTGCGTAGCACTGCATGGCGAGAAGCCTTTGCGCTCATTGATAAAGGAGAGCGCAGCCGGGCGGTTTCAAAACTTGAAGGTTTATTGCAATCAGACTTGCCCGAGTCGGAAAAGCTGAAGATCCATCATGCGCTTGGTTATAACTATGAGAAACTTCGGAATCGTCCAAAAGCGGTTGGGCACTATGCGCGGGTCGCTTCGCTGAGTTATGCGTTGGCGGATAGTGCTGTCTACCGTCTTGCGCAGCTTTACGAAAGTATGAATAACAAGGAGCGGGCGATAAAGTGGTATACGCGACTTGTCAAGGATTATCCGACGAGTTTCTATAGCGCCGGGGCAAAATGGGCTTTAGGGCAGCTGCACCTTGAGGAGAAAGCATACGAAACAGCGAAGTCGTACTTAGTAGACATCGTTAAACATCCTGAATATGCGAGAGAGGCGATTTTTGCTTACGCACGCTGTGAGGAAGAACTGGGGAATGTTTCTGCTGCATTTGATACTTATCGTGAACTTATTAAAGAGAAGCAGTCCTATAGCGTTGCGGAAGAGTCATTAGGTCGGTTGAAGCAGCTTGTCAGAAGACATAAATCCCTAAAGCTGACACCAACGGATCGGCTTAATTGTGGTATGGTGTTTTTTTCAAACCGACAATGGCGGTCTGCGGTGAACGAATTGGCATTGATACCTAAAACTGCAGATTTGGAGCTACGTGCGCATGCGCTTTATCTTACCGGACGGAGTAATCGGGGACGCAAGTGGCCCAATACGGCGATTAAGAATTTTAACGCCGTGATTGCGCTCGGCGGAAAAAACAGTTATATATCGCGTGCTACCTATCAGATAGCGCAGTGCTATCGCCAGAAATCGCATCTGAAAACCGCCGTCAGCCGACTTGAGAACTTTGTAAAAACCTATCCTAAGAGCGAGTTGGTAGATGATGCGTTGTACGATATCGCGCAAATCCGAGAAAAGCGGGACCAATCAGAGTTAGCACTCGATGCATATTCACGTTTAATTGAGGTCGCACCGCAGAGTCCTTATGCGGACGTGGCGGCATGGCGGACGGGTTGGCAGCGTTTTGACCAGCGCCGCTATGAAGAGAGTTACAACGCTTTCAAAGGATTGAAGGAACACTTCCCCGGAAATCGCTATGCAATGGGTGCGCATTTTTGGATGGCAAAGATACGTGAACGCCAAAACAAACCCGCGCTTGCCCAGCAGTTATACAAGGAAGTAGCAGAGGCGCGATATTGGTACTACTCCGCGAGAGCAAAGGCAATTTTAGGTGTTGGTGGCTCCGAATTGGAGCCGAAGGCTGTCCAAGATGCGGAATTACCGGAGCGTCAGGCGTGTCCGCCACAGGTGTCAATGTTAATGGAACTTAGGCTTTATGAAGACGCTATCCCGCAATTGGATCACCACATTAACACAGCTTCTCTCCCTGAGCAGAGATGTTTTCATGATTTGATTGCCTGTTATGAAGGGCTGGCTATGTACGATAAAGTGCGGAAGGTAACTGAAAAATCGCTTGAGAGTCCCGCTTTCGCGAATGCGACACGCGCGGATCTGGAGAAACTCCACCATAAACTCTACCCGCGCTACTATGCCAGCACTGTCGAGAAGTATGCTAAGATGTATAACGTTGATACTTTCTTAATTGCAGCAATGATTCTCGAAGAGAGCCGATACAACGCTGAGGCAGTGAGTTGGGCGGGCGCAATTGGACTTATGCAGATCATGCCTGCTACTGGGAGAGAACTCGCCCAGAAACTCAAGATTCGACGGTTCCGTACTTCGATGCTGAAGCAACCCGATATTAATATTCGGATGGGGACAAAGTATATTGGCGAACTCAACTCATGGTTTGATGGCAATATCATGCACGTCATCGGTGCGTATAACGGCGGTCCCGGGCGGATGGAGCGATGGGTATCAACGAAAAATATTAAGGATATTGACCTATTCGTTGAGAAGATTACGATTCGAGAAACTCGGCTTCATATCAAGAAGGTGATTGACAGTTACCATAACTACGTAGAGATTTATGAGAAAAGAGATGAACCGCCTGCAGTGAATTCTGCAACAGAGATCGGTCAAAAGCGATTAGAAGGCTTTTGATCCGCGATAGTCTAAGGGGCTATTACAAAGAGATCGCTTCGAGAGTGTTGTTACGTGTAATGAGAATGCGTCGTTGCCATTCGGTATCTTCTTGTATCGGAAAATCGGCACGGTAATGGGCACCGCGGCTTTCCGTTCGGGCGAGTGCGGACTGTGTTATCATCAAGGCGACGTTGAGCATATTAACTGTTTCTACCGTCGCTACATCTGCGACTTCCGGGGTTGTTAGCACATGCCCTAAACTTTCCATTAAATCTTGCAATTCGGCGAGGGTTTCTTTTAAGCCCTCGCCGTTTCGTTCGATGCTGACATTCTTCCAGAGGGTCTCGCGAATAATATCTTTGATTGATTCTATAGAATAGTCATCGGTTTTCAGTTTTCGGTTATCAGTTAAAGAGTCTCTCGTGGCAGTTCCAGAGTCCGCTTGTAACTGACCACTGATAACCGATGATTGATAACTATTTGCAAATGTTGCGGCATTTGTGCCAGCGCGGGCACCGTAGACAAGGCACTCAAGAAGCGAGTTACTTGCCAAACGATTGGCACCGTGGACCCCGGTGCATGCCACTTCTCCACAAGCATAAAGCCCTTTGAGGTTGGTTTGTGTATCCGTATTTGTGCGGATGCCGCCCATCATAAAATGTGCGCCAGGACGGACGGGGATTAAGTCCATATTAATATTGAGACCGTAGCGTTTTGTGGTATCAGAGATGGTCGGAAATCGTTCAAGGATGAAATCTTCGGGTTTATGGGTAATATCGAGGAAAACGCACGGGAACCCTGTCAAGTCCATTTCCGTTTGAATGGCACGACTCACGACATCCCGCGGTGCGAGTTCACCTTTCTCGTGGTATTTCTCCATAAAGCGTTCGCCGCGAATGCTCAAAAGTTTGCCCCCTTCACCTCTAACCGCTTCCGAGATCAAAAAGTTAGGTGCCCCGTCTAAGAAGAGCGTGGTTGGGTGAAATTGGACGAATTCCATATCTATCATTTCGCATCCGGCACGCCACGCTGCAGCGAATCCGTCACCAGTGGCGACTTTTGGGTTGGAAGTACACGGGTAAATCCGCCCAAGTCCGCCGGTCGCGAGAATTGTGGCTTTGGCACGAATACAGACGATCTGTTGTTCTACGATGGCAGTAACACCATAGCATGCGGTAGCGTCTTCGCCTCCTGACTCGACATCCGCATCCGTCAGTAGGTCAATGGCGAACGTGTTTTGCAAGACGTGGATACGTTCGGTATTTAGCACGCGCTGGATAAGCACATCTGTTGTTTCACGTCCCGTTGCGTCCCCTTTATGCACAATTCGACGGCGGCTGTGGGCGGCTTCTCGTGTAAAGCGCGGCAGCGTTCCTTCCCAATCGAAGTTTGCGCCCCAGTCCAAGAGTTCCGCAACGCGTGGGATGCCTTCAGAGACCATCATCTCAACGGCTTCGACATTGCAGAGCCCGGCACCTGCGGCACAGGTGTCTTTTATGTGCAAGGCAATCGTGTCGTCAAGGTTCATGGCAACAGCGATGCCGCCTTGGGCATAGTGCGTGTTGCTCTCTGTCAGTGTCGTTTTGGTAATTAACGTCACATTTGCATGCTCACTCGCAGCGAGGGCAGCACGTAACCCGGCAGCACCACTCCCGATGATAAGCACATCGGTGTCCCACTTCAAATGCGCCTCTGGGTTCATCGCAGATGTTGGATTTTCCATATTTTTAAATTACCTTGCGGTGGGTCAAAGGCTTTGACGTATCTAAAGTGTGTGTACAAATGCCGTCCCTCCATTTCATTACGGGACTACGTTTGTGGTTGTTTATCAGAATGCCCAGAAAGTTCATATCTGAGCTGGTACTTTCGGCGCAAAGTTCTCACCGACGGGGACGACTTTACCTGTACCGGTAGCAATGAGGGTGCCATCGCTGAGCCTAACCGCTGCTTTTGCTTCCACTAACCTCTTGGAAACTTTAGTACGTTCAGCGCGGACAAAGAGTTTCACGGCCGTTGGTGCTGGATTCCGGAAGCGGACTTCGAGTTGTGCTGTTACTGCGGGTTGATCGAAGGTGCCTATTCCGACGTAGGTAATCGCTTCATCTAACAGGGTACTGAGGATACCCCCGTGCAGAATGTTTGCCCACCCTTGCAAGTGTTCAGCGGGTGTACATTCAATGCGAACAGAGGCACCATCACCTATAATTTCAGGTTTTACCTGAAAGCCGAATGGGTTTTTCATACCGCAAACAAAGCAGTTGTCATTGTTTTCAATCGTCATTTTCACTTCCTGATTCGGTAAGCATTGCGAGGCTCCGTGCTAATTTGTCTTGCTCTGTCAACAACCGTTCAAGTTGTGCCTTCTTTTGTGCAACGACTTTTTCCGGTGCCCGCTGAACGAAGTTTGGATTATCTAACGTCTTTTGTGCCGACACAACGTCCTTCGTTGCCTGTTGATGGCGTTTGCTAAGCCTTGCGTGTTCGGCATCGAGATCTATGACATCGGCAAGCGGGATATAGATAGCGAGTTCTCCGATAACCGCTTCAGCGGAGGCAGGCGGTTTTTGTAGAGATTCAGCAATTGTGATACCTGCTACACGTGTGAAAGCGGGCAAGTACTGTGCTAAGTAGGTTTCGAGTCGCTCACGCACTTCACTGTTCGGTGATTGGATATGGACTTCTACGGACGCGCCCATCGGAACGTTCAGCTCGCCTCGGATGCTCCGAATACTTTCAATGACTTCCATAAGTGTTGCCATTGTCGTTTCCGCTGTCGGATTTTCGCCTTTCGGTTCTGGCCAAGCGGCGATTGTTACGGAAGCGTCCGCCTGAGAGGTCGTACCGGTTCCGTTCAGTAGAAGTTGTTGCCAAATTTCCTCAGTGAGGAACGGCATGAATGGGTGGAGGAGCCGCATTGTTTGTTCCAAAATGTCTGCAGCTACCCAGAGTGCCTCTGGCTTCTCTTGGGCGATTCGCTGTTTAGCGAATTCGAGATACCAATCACAGAATTCATGCCAAAGGAAAGCATAAAGTGTTTGTGCTGCTTCATAGAAACGGAAGTTTTCAAGGGCTTCGGTTGTTGTTTGAATGGTATGGCTAAGGCGACTCCGTATCCATGTTATTTCGAGCGGTTCCTGTTCGGTGTTCGCCACTTTCACATCTGCCGGGATGGGATGGTTTTCCAAATTCATCAGGATGAACCGGGCAGCGTTCCAGATTTTATTGGCGAAGCGTCTGCCTGACTCAATCTGCGATTCTGAGAGCGTGACATAAGGGATTGGTGTGCTTATGTTTGCAAGGGCGAACCGGAATGCATCTGTCCCATAAGTATCGATTGTCTCTAACGGATCGATACTGTTTCCTTTCGACTTGCTCATCTTTTGTCCCTTTTCGTCGGCGACAAGCCCGTGCAAATAGACGGTTCGGAAGGGCACCTTGTCCATACATCCGAGTCCTAACATTATCATTCTTGATACCCAGAAGAACAGAATGTCCCAACCGCTGACAAGTACAGAGGTCGGATAAAAAGTTTTCAGTTCTTCCGTCTCTTCTGGCCAGCCCATAGTGGAGAAGGGCCACAACCCTGAGCTGAACCATGTGTCAAGGACATCTTCATCTTGACGGAAATCAGAGGCACCACACTCACAGAGCTGTGGCGTTTCCATCGCAGCGACGACTGCATCACATGCGTTACAGTACCATATCGGGAGTTGATGCCCCCACCAACGCTGACGTGAGATCGGCCAAGGTTCGATAATCTCCATCCAGTGGTAGAAGCGATCGGTCTCGCGTTCCGGAATGAACCGGACTTCTCCCTTTTGGGTTGCTTCTATGGCGCGCTGTGCGAGGGGTCGGACATTCATGAACCATTGCGGGGATATAGCTGGCTCAACAATCGCACCGCAGCGGTCGTGATGACCAACGGCGTGCCGATGCGGGACAATTTTGACGAGATAATCTAAGTTCTCCAAATCTTCCACGACGCGTTTGCGACACTCCCATCGAGATAAACCGACATATTTGTCGGGTGCCGCTTCGCTTATATGTCCATCTTGTGTGAAGATCGTCCGCTGTTCGAGTTCGTGCCGCAAGCCGATTTCATAGTCATTCGGATCGTGGGCGGGTGTTACTTTTAAGGCACCGGTCCCAAATTCTCTATCCACATAGGCATCGGCGATTATCGGAATTTCTCTGTCGCAAAGGGGGAGGTGTGCTGTTTTTCCAATAACGTGTTGGTACCGCTCGTCGTCGGGATGCACAGCGACGGCCGTGTCGCCTAACATTGTCTCTGGGCGCGTCGTGGCGATTTCAAGGACAACATCGCTCTCTTTCACAGGATAGCGGATGTGGTAAAAGTTGCCGTCTACCTCAATCGGTTCCACTTCAAGGTTACTTAAGACAGTGTTGCAGTTCGGGCACCAATTCGCCATGTAAGTATCACGATAGATAAGTCCTTGATTGTAAAGCTTGACAAAGGCAGTGTTTACCGCTTTACAAAACCCTTCATCATAAGTGAATCGCTCACGTTCCCAATCGCAGGAGCATCCGAGTTGTTGGAGTTGGGAGGTGATATAGTCGCTGGTTTCCTCTTTCCACTGCCACATCCGTTCGACAAACTTTTCTCTGCCGAGCGCGATTCGGCTGGTGCCTTCATCAGCGAGTTTTCGCTCCATAATGAGCTCAGTCATGATACCTGCATGATCGGTACCGGGCATCCAAAGCGTGTTATACCCTTGCATGCGCCGCCATCGGATGAGGCAATCTTGGAGCGTATTATCAAGGGCGTGTCCGATGTGGAGACTACCAGTGATATTCGGCGGCGGAATCACGATTGCGTAAGCCTGTTTATCGGAGGTCGCCGCCGCGTGGAAGTAGTCATTCTTTTGCCAAAATTGGTACCATTTCCCCTCAATTTCTTGAGGGGCATAGATTTTTGGAAGATTCGTCATTTTTTAGTTGTCAGTTATCAGTTGTCAGTTATCGGTTAAGAGATTTTCGTTTCAGCACGGTTTCCTCTTGTAACTGATAGTCGATAACCATTCCTCGTATTGACAGTTGTCAGTTATCGGTTAAGAGATTTTCGTTTCAGCACGGTTTCCTCTTGTAACTGATCATCGATAACCGTTAGGCAAAGAGGGGTTCTACCCACCCGTATGTCCCCTGCTCCATTTCATAAAGTAAATTGACTTGCCGGGTTTCCGCGTTTAAAAACAGCAAAAATACGGTATTTGAAGCTTGAAGTTCCGTTGCGGCTTCCGCGACCGTCAGCGGTTTCGCTGCGAATTTCTCCTGCCTCGCCACGATGACAGGCGCGTCCGTACCATCAGGATCTATTGCGGTTTCCACGTCGTCGGGATTGAGTTGTGCCACGACTTCTCGATGTGGCGCGTTATGCCGGCGGTCTTTGACTCTATCCTTGTAGCGACGGATCTGACTGATAATCTTATCCGTTACGGTGTCTAATGCTGACAGGATCTCATGCGTTTCACTTTTTGCATAGAACGACACGCGAGGTGCTGTCACGATCATCTCCGCGTCAAATCGACGCTTCTCAGATTTGAGGACGACGTTCAATTCCTGCATATCTCCGAAACGGGTTTCAATTTTGTCGGCACGTTTTAGGATGTATGCATGAATATCGTCAGTGATTTTTAGGTTATGTCCGGAATAGGTTATTTTCATTTTCGTTCTCCCTTCTTTTATACATGACGGAATAAGGCAAAAAAGTAGTTTTCGGTTTTCAGTTCGGTTTTCTCTCACTGCGAGGCATGAAAAACTTTTCAGTTTTCAGAAAGAGACTTTGGAATTATCAAAGACTTCTTAACTGACAACTAATATTAATAATCCTGAAGACGCGTTCACTCTCATCGGCAATTCAATCAATTCGTGCGACTCGCGGCATGGACAGCAGACCTTTCACGTGATGTTGGAATACCTAATTCGTCCCGATATTTCTGAACAGTCCGTCTCGCTAATAGGATGCCTTTTATTTTTAAGGCGTTACTAATGGCTTGATCACTCAGCGGTTTGGCGGGTGTCTCAGCATTGACCATTTCTTGAATGAGGTTTTTCGCTTGTTTGGCAGAGATCGCGTCGCCTTGCGTTGTTGCCAATTCATTACTAAAGAAAAACCGTAGCGGATACATACCGTGTGGCGTTTGCACGTATTTATTGCTTGTCACACGACTGACAGTTGATTCGTGGACACCTATTCTTTGCGCTATCGTCTTTAGCGTTAAAGGTTTGATGCTTTTCGTGCCTTCTGTCAAGAATTCTGTTTGCACTTCAAAGATCGCCTCGGTCACTCGGGCGATGGTGCTACCGCGCTGGGCGAGACTGCTGAGCAAATTTGCGGCATCACGATAGCGTTTTTCGATCCATGCTTTTGCCTCAGCATCAAGCGATTCCGGTCGATTTCGCATTAAATTGAGGTAGTAAGGATTGATCTGTAAGCGCGGGATATAACTATCTACAGAAATAGCCTGATATTTGCCGTTGAGGTATTGTATCTCCACATCTGGCGTAATGGTGTCCGTACGAGAGGTTTTCTTCAACGATCGTGTCGTTGGATCGCTGAAGTAACGACCGGGATAAGGTGATAGTCTTCCTACCCACTTGACGACTGTATCAATAACTCGGATGTCAACTTTCAGTGCCTCTGCGATGCTCTGCCATTGCTGATTGAGGAAAGCGTCAAAGTAGTTTTTGATAATCTCTTGTGCAAGAGATTGTAGAGACATCTTTTTATTTTTCAAACTTTCACACTGCCACGGTTCTCCGCCTAAACTTTCCTCTACTGCGTGTATTTCTTCTGGTTTCTGATTGCGTATCTGAATGAGCAACGCCTCTCTTGTGTCTCGATGTGCGATGCCTACGGGTTCAAAGTTGTCTTGTATCTCGCGAAGCACGGTTTCAACGAGCGATGTTTCACATCCAACCGCTTCAGCGATATCTTCCAACGTGAGTTGATAGAAATTCAGAGCGGGTTTGCAACTCCCCAGCGTATGTTCGTATATGATGGTATAAGTTTTGTTGTTATCCGGGTCGTTAATGTGCCATGTACAGTTTATAGGTACCGCTTGATTTTCGGCGGATGTGTGCGTTATCCTTTTCTTTGTGGTTGTAGCGGTTTTTGAGAATTTGACAGGACTATTACCTGTTGCGGTTTGTAACCCTTTCTGAATAATAGTGTGTAATTCTGCTGAGATCTCGCCTGAATGCAATGCGGTTAAGTATTCACACGGAATTTGAAACAATTTGAGTTCCAGTTTCCCGTCGTCGTTCAGGTTTCCAAGAATGTGTTCGGCAATTGCGCGTTCCGTCTCTGTGGGGATAATGTCGGCGGATGCAAGGTCCAGTTGCTCAGCAAGGTGATCCTGTAGTGAACACTCATATACCACATCGGGGGGTGGGTCATCAGTGTCTGAGTGTCTTGAGTTCATTCGGTCGCTGAGTGACACGCGGTCCTCAAAAGCCGTTTCCCAATCAACATCAACGGCAGTATCTTCTTGATCGAGACTGCCTTCAGGTTCGTTCCATTCAGGTGCTGGGTCTAATTCTTCAGGGGCGGGTCCCACTTCTTTATCGTCTTCAAGTTCAAGATCGTCTTCAAGTTCAAGATCGTCTTCAAGTTCAAGAAACGGATTCTGCTCAAGTTCTTGACGAATGAAATGTGTGAGTTCTTGCAGCGGCATATTCAGCACTTTAAGTGCTTGCTGTAATCTGGGTGTAATAGACGTTTTTTGCGTCAGCTGAGGGGTCTGGGTAAGCTGTGCTTTGTACATTTCATACGTCTCCTTCGGTGTTGCTGCAGCGTTGCTACTCTACCCGATAGGAGAAATTGTGTCCAAAATAGAGGTCTCTCGCTGTTGGGTCATTAACGAGTTCTGTCGGTGTTCCAGCGAGCGTAATTTTTCCATCAACGATGATGTATGCCCTGTCAACAATGTCAAGTGTCTCAGCAGCGTTGTGATCCGTAATAAGCACGCCCAAGTTGCGATCGCGTAAATGCAAGATGAGCTGCTTAATGTCTGCGACGGCGATGGGGTCTATTCCAGAAAGCGGTTCATCCAGCAGAATGAAATCCGGTTGCGCCGCGAGGGCTCGTGCTATTTCCGCTCGGCGACACTCACCCCCAGATAGTGTGTATGCCTTGCGCGGTAACAGGTTTGAGATGCCGAGCTCGTCTGTTAGTTCATGGATACGAGGGCCGCGTTTGGATTTAGGCACGCCTTGTGCCTCAAGGATCGCCTCAATGTTCTGTTGAACCGTCAATTTACGGAAAATCGATGTCTCTTGTGCCAGGTAACCGATGCCGAGCCGCGCCCGTCTATACATCGGATAGAAGGTGATGTCTTTATCGGCATAGGTGATCCTACCTGAATTGGGGCGAATCAGTCCGACGACCATGTAGAACGTCGTTGATTTGCCCGCACCATTGGGCCCGAGCAGCCCCACAACTTCACCCTGCTGTACCGATAGGCTCACCTCATTAACAACAATAGGACCGTTCCTTGTATAACGTTTTACGAGTCTGTGTGCTTGTAATTCTGTTGCCATGATCTCTAACTATGGTGTTTCCACTCTTATGATTAACTGAGCTGCTTAATCGTTTTCGGATTCATCCGTTTCAGCATCTGCGTCAGCGTCATCGGAATTTTCAGTATCTGTATCAGTCTCTTCGCTGGCATCCGGATCTTCGGCGTTTTCAGCATCTGCGTCATCGGGATTTTTAGTATCTGTATCAGTCTCTTCGCTGGCATCCGCATCTTCAGCATTTCCAGGGTCTGCATCAGATTTCTCTTCCGCGTCCGCATTTTCCGCCTCGGTATCAGTGCCTTTCTTATCTTCTTCGGTCTTAGTTTCTGTTTCCTCAGGCGCAGCTGCGTCAGTTTTTTCTTCGTCAGTCTGCTCGCTGCTTTCGGAATTTTCATCCGTTTCTGTGTTTACCGGTGCCGCTTGTGTAATGCTAACTTTGAATTTAACGCCGCCTTCACCCGTCTGTTTACCGGTTGTCCGATTGAAAGTGAAAGTTTTGGTTTCCAGTCTATCCTTGTTTTGTAAGACGACGACGTTCTCTTTGAGCGTAATGGTATTCGTCAGGTTGTTCATGATAGCATGGTCACAAGTAGCGAAGATATCTTGATCTCGGATTTCTACATTGCCCTCAGCGATAATTTCTGTTGTTGTTCCAGTTTCAGGGGTACTCTTCATGGTAATTTTATCGGCGTTAAGAAACCCGATTTCAACATCTTGTGCGTTATACCGGACCGTCTTGGCATTGCCGATAAGAATCGTTATACCGTCCTTATCATATCTCTCCATTCTATCTGCGGTGCCGGTGATTTTTTCCTTACCTGTTTCTATTGGAGCACCTTCATTTTCGGTAGGAGCAGCCTTCTGTAGGGTGTTCTCTGTCGTTTGCGTTTCCGCACCCTTAGGAGCTGAAGAACGTTCAGCCGTTTCTGTATCCTCCGCACTAAGCGTTAGGGAGGCAAGACAGACGAAGAGTGTCAGGAAACCCGCGTACACACAAAAATTACAAAATTTGTGGATGTGAGATCTACGTCCACGTCTACTCGGGTTCAATCGGGGTTTTATGATGTTCATGTGCTTTCTCATCTTTAGGATAAAGGTTGAATCGATTATTTTTCATTTTTACAGTTTCAAGGGTCGGATTCGCTAACATTTCTGTTCCGATCCAGGTAGAATCCCCACGCACGACTGTGGCTTCATCAGGCGCATACAACCGACCTGCGAGATTCTGCCAATGGAGTGTTTCAGTAAACAGTTTGCCATCTTTACTGACACCGACGACATTCCCTGTCAGGTGCAGGCTGTCCTTCTTAGTGCCGTTGAGAAATTGTTTGCCTTTCTGGCTATTCAAAGTCATAGAAACAACGCCGTCTTCAAAAATCTGAACAGTCGGATTTTCCACGTCGATGTAACTTCCGTGGAATGTTGAAGTATCCCCGACAAGCGTCCATTTGAGGACACCTGCCTCGGTGTGTTGCGTAGAAAACCTGTCCAGTTTTTGCGTTGGGACGGCTTCTACAGATTCATCCGGCGCACTGACTGGCGTTTCTGTGCTTCTACAACACGTTACGCAGAGCAGGAAAAACATAAACAAGCCTATGAAAATGCAGCTAATTCTGTGTTTTCCACCGTCGATGCATCCAAATCCATTGCGCGGGATACTGTCGGATATAGGCTTCAATAATTTTCGTGAATTTTTGTGTATTGACAACAAGGTCTTTCTCTTTCGTGCTGGTCCGTTTCAACGCCAAAGGCGGTTCAATGACTGCCCGATGTGAACCGTCGGGTTGACGAATAATGAACGTCGGTAGTATTGCCGCCCCAGTTTTGAGGGCAATAGCAACCGGACTATAGGGTGTATAGGCGCGCCTGCCAAAAAAGTCGACAAAAACGCCGCTGACAGTCGTATCCACATCGGCGACGATGCCGAGCAACTCATTGCGTCTGAGGCATTGAAGTGCTTGACGTATCCCCGTATCTCGGTCAATAGTTGCATAACCGGCTTTTTCTCGGTAATGCGAGACCAAGGCGTTTAGACGCGGAGAGCGCAACTCGCGAACAATCGGGGTCAGCGGAGCGACTGTAGCAGAAATACTGGCGGCGAGAAGTTCCCAATTCCCGAAATGCCCAGTTAAAATAATCGCGCCTTTTCCTCGTGCGAGTGCCTGCTCTACATGCTCAATCCCTTCAAAAGTGACGTATCGCTGGATTTGCTTGCGCCCCAAACGCGGAAACCGCATAAACTCTACGACAGTCTTGCCGAGATGTTGGAAGCACTGTTTAGCGATTGTTCTGGCACAGCGTTCATTCGTGAATGTTAAACTACACCGTAAATGTTCGCACGCCAATTCTCTATATTGGGAAGCGATCCAGAACACAAACGTTCCCAACCCACTGCCGATAGCGAGTGCTACGGGACGCGGCATTCGAGACACACAGAACCCAACCGATTTGGCGGCAAACGCATAGCACCAATCTTTCATTATGTTAAATAGTATACTAAATTTCTTCCAAAATTACAAAGAAAAATACAACACAACACAAATCCTACCACATATAGACGGAATTTGTTACTTCGTTGCATTGCGGGGTGATTCCCTTTATTTTTTTGATGTCCTTATGACTTATCGGGTGGATGTCTGTCTGAATGCGGGTCGCATGCGTACGTCTCGTAGCGGTTTTCAGCATTTGCCATATATCCAGTTCACGTTGAATCAAGAAGATTGGGGGGCGATTGCTCAAGATAGGCTTGATAGAGTTGACGCTTGAGGTCTGTGTTGACTTCGGGATTTGATGATTTCGATAATTTCGTGTAGAGTTCCAGTTTGCTATTGACGAAACCCAATAAAATCTCATCAATCACATCATCGAATTTACGTCTTTTATTGGTTTCCGAATTATCGCCTTTGATTACCTGTCGCAGACCGTCATGCTGCCGAACCTTTTGGTAAATGTTCTCAAGGTCAACCTTATCTTCTGTTGTGAAATCTGTACCATATCGAGCGATTTCTCGTTCCGTTCGGAGTAATGCAGTTGTCGAATGAGGGAGAATCGGTTTTGCGCGTAGCGTTTTTGATGGTCGGGGTTCATGCCACTTGACGGGAGGAAGTAGGTCAGCGTAAAATCGCAACCCCGATCCTTAATGCCTTTCCGTAACACGTCTAACACACCGCGACGCTCAATCTGTTTGTTGATACGGTCAAGGAGTTTATCTGGCGTGTCTTCTCCGTATTGGCGTTTGAGTTTCTGATATGTGTCCGGTTGCGTGTCTTGAATAAACTGCAGCGTCTCACTGGGTATCAGGCAGAGGGGTTTATCGTAGTGATAAGATTGTAACACCCGGTAGCCAGACCGATGGAGGCGTTGTTCGATGTGGTCTTCAAAATCTGTCTCTGTATACCTCAGCATGGTCTAAACCTTTTTTTAAGCAGATGAAGGTTGCAGCTGTATCATAGGGATTACGTAACTCCGAGTCTATCACCCTATCAATCGTTTCAGGGTTTGTAGCATAGGCTGTTAGCCTGTGCATCTTCCGTGAATTCCGAATTATCATACCCGCTCAATCGTTTCGCGGAGACTCTAAGAAAAAATCCGTATCTATTTCCTCTAAACTTTGCACCGTCATCGCTTGTTCTAATAGCGTGTCAAGGAATGTTAGGTTGTGGATGTTGCGGATTTCACGTGAAAGCACTTCAGGCACGTTCTGAAATTGGAGCTGCAGGAGTTTGAGGATTGCGTCCTGTATACCTTCCACTTTACCTTCCGCTTTACCTTCCGCTTTACCTTCCGCTTTACCTTGTTCTATGAGAAACTCAGCTGTTGTCTGTGCCATCGTCTCTAACTCCTTGTTGTCTTGAATGTGTTGTCTGATAATATCTACTAACGCATCGCGCTCGTCACGAGAACGCCGGTGGAATATCAACTGCACAAAATATCGGAGTGCCTCTGCAACTTGCGGTGCGAAGCCTTCATCTACTGACGTTATATGCGACATAGCATTCGCTAATGCTTCGCTGATTTCCGTCTCGTCCGCATGCTCCTTTTGAAGCACACGTAGCAGCCAGCCCAGCGGATGTCCGAATTGCGTCAACGCCTCTGCTTCTGTCTCTTTGACCCCTAAAAACAGCGTGTCAAAACTTGGAACGAAACGCTCCAAGATTTCAGGGACATCCATGATCGTCGTCAGAGATATCGGTGTTGTCCATGGACGATCACCTGTATAAAACAAGATCGGCAAGATCGGTTGTAAACGTCTTTCATTTTCAGGGAGCTTTTCCGTTTCCCATTCCCGCCGTTGTGACTCCCAAATTTGCACCATGTAGGACAGTAACCGAAACCCCATCGTTTTATCCACTGTGGATTGATGTTCAATGAGGATATAGATGAATAGGGCATCGGTATCTATAGCATCTGTGTCTTCTTGAAACGGTACACTCAGTAGGACATCTGACTCGCGTTCTTGCAGTGTTTTAGAGATAAAACTTCTTTTCTCGTATGTGATTCGGCTAAAGTTGAGAAATATCTCGATGTCCGGTGCGATAATTTGGACTAACCCGCGCACATATTCCTTGTCTTGCAGCAAGCGTCTGAGGCTCCGGTCGGGGAAGTGTTCTATCTGAGTCTCTTGTGTTTCGGGCATAGATGTCTATAGTTTCCAAGTGGTGAAAAACGTTTCGGAATTAGTCGTTTTGGACTTGCAAAAAGTTTAAAATTTGACAAAAAAAAC
>VYCT01000391.1 GCA_009843785.1 Candidatus Poribacteria bacterium
CATTGCTTTCTTATGTTAATTGCGGATTTTTTCTCAATGGTATAGCACAACGTTTCCGAATGCTATCGCAACGGTAAACATAAGAAAACACACTTTATAAATCCTAATTTTATTTTACCCTATTTGTGAAAAAAAGTCAAATGATATGTTGTTTTCTAACCACTAAAAGGGTGTCTGAAAAGCGTTCTAACGGCAAAAGCGATGCGTCAGCATTAAAATACAGAATCGTTTGACAGTTGATGGAAACCGACAATTGAACGCCTCTGATTAAAATAGGTTTGCAATTTCCTTTTAAAGATGATATTATTAATTATGGTAGATTCGCGTCTGATCTATATGGAGGAATACGAAATTGCGGTTGAATCGTCGAATTATCCCAAGGTATACGACCACCCGTTTAATGTTCGTCTACTTCATCGTTGGACTGGGAACGCTCATATTGGGTTTTGCTTATTACACGCGGCAAATCTCGCAGCTAAACGCAGATATAGATGCACAGATAGACCTTTTTGCCAATCTTGCAGAGGTAATCCCGAGTGTTGAAGACCGGGATTTACAACAGAAACTCAATGAGATTGTAAGGCAGGAGTCATCTGCTAAAGACAGAGCGCACGCATTTTCATTTATTATCACGGATGCGGAAGGAAACCCCGTCATCACACGGGGTGTTGACCCAGAATTGGACGCAAAAATCGACAGTTTTGATGCAAATGTCAACGAAAAAGAGCGCAGTTCGTTAACAGAAGATGAAAAAGTATTGCTACAATCGACATTGGCGCGCATGAAAGAGAAGCATCCGCCACGCAAGATGCTTATGCTCCTTGAAGATAGGCAGCTAAAGGGATACGTTTACTACGGTGATGCTGACCCCAGCGAGATGGTACATCTACCGTTTGTAATCACCGATACTGCTGGCGTGCCACAAAAATGGCAGATATGGGGCGATGTCGTCATCGCGGATAACGCTACCGCGCAGGAACGAGAGCGGGCAGAGGTTTTCATTCAGAACGCACCTGCATCCTCAATGATTGTAACAACTCCAGAGAGACACAATGGGTACTTCTATTATGAGAGCAAATCGTACTATGGGTTGGTGGTGCCTTTTATAGTTCCCTGCGTTTTATTAGTATTTGGGGTTGTCTGTTTCCTTGTTTACCAGCGGATCAAGTCTTATGAACACTCGGCAATTTGGGGCGGCTTAGCGAAAGAGACGGCGCATCAACTCGGAACACCGATTTCGTCACTGTTGGCATGGGCAGAACTCTTGCATGAACGGAGCCAAGATACACGCGATGAAACACTCGCCGAACTCTCCGAAAGTATGCAAAACGACTTGGAGCGTTTACAGAAAACAACTGCGCGCTTCGGTATGATTGGCACCCAACCCCCACTGACTGAAGTGAACATGGCTGAAATATTTGAAGAAGTCCGAGCATACTTTGAGAAGCGGCTGCCACACATTAGCCGACGCGTTGAAATTCAACTCATGTTACACGAAGCACCGCCTGTCCACGCCAATGCACAACTGTTGCACTGGGTATTTGAAAACCTGATACGTAATTCGCTGGACGCTATGGATAAAGCAGATGGGTGGATTCAGATTGAACCGACGCACGACAAGCGACACAACGATGTTGTTATACGGTACGCCGACAATGGAAGCGGCATAGACCGTGAGAATCAGCGAAAAATCTTTGAACCGGGGATGTCTACTAAGGCACACGGATGGGGCCTCGGATTGACAGTGGTACAACGTATCATCCGTGAATATCATCATGGAAGTATTCGCATGGTTAGAACGAGCCCTAAAGGTACGACTTTTGAAATTCGATTGCCGGTCGCGTGAGTATCAGTTAACTAACGCGTATTGTAAAGAGGGCAAAGGAGACTCTTCTGTCCTACTTTTCTGAATCGCGACTGGGCATTTTTACAACTTGAATATGGCACAAGCACACCACATCTTATGGATTGACGATGAAATAGAAGCCTTGCAACCGCACATTCGTGTGCTACTCGAACGAGGTTACGCCGTTACGCCTGTCACAAATGGCGAGGACGGCATCGCGCTTTTAACGGATAGCGATACACAGTACAGCGCTGTGCTTCTGGATCAGGTTATGCCTGGTAAAGATGGAATGGCAACGCTTGATGCAATCCGTACTATTAACGCACAAATCCCGGTCATTCTCGTCACGCAATCCAGTGATGAACAATTTATTGAGGTAGCGCTCGGTAAACAGGTAACAGATTTTCTGGTAAAACCGATTGGCGTTGCCCAGATCGTTTCTACACTCAAACGTGTCCTTGATCAGACGCAGATCGTCGTAGGGCAGATCCCGAGCCAGTACACCGCAGATTTCAATGCGATCCGCACTGTGAAAGATTCAGCACCCGACTGGCAGCAATGGGTGGATATCTACGTCAAACTGTTACAGTGGGATTTAGTGTCTGAAAAACTCGCCGAAGGTGGGTTAGAGGAGACACATCTTGGTCAAAAGAAGGAGTGCAATACCGAGTTCTCCGATTTTGTGGCAGCGCATTATCCCGACTGGGTCGCCGGCAGCTCGGAGGCACCCCCACTATCCGTTAACGTCTTAGATCGGCATGTCATCCCCCAACTTCAAGCCGGAAAATCCGTCTATTTTATTGTGGTTGACTGTTTTCGTTTAGACCATTGGCTGGCAGTGGAATCACTCCTGTACCCCTATTTTTCTATTGAACGTGAGTATAGTTTTTCAATCCTACCGAGTGCAACGATGTATTCACGGAACGCGCTGTTCAGCGGGTTGTTCCCCGCAGAAATCGCAGAACGCTATCCGCAGTACTGGCAAGAGGAATCTGATGGCGACACCAGTACGAATCGCTATGAACGCCAGCTCCTTGAAGAACATCTCAACCGCAGAGGCATCAAGTTAAAATCAGCACCTCAGTATTTCAAGATTTTTGATGCCCGAGGTGGAAACACCTATAAAAAACGGGTCGCCGCGAATACACGGGTCGGACTTTCGACCTTGGTTGTCAACTTCATTGATATCCTGACACATCAACGTTCACAGTCAGATGTTCTCCAACAGCTCGCCCCTGATGTATCCGCTTTCCGGGCACTCGCGCGTTCTTGGTTTTCACATTCCGTACTTTTTGATATTTTGCGGATGGTTGCAGCGCAAAACGCAACTGTAGTACTTACCAGTGACCACGGGTCGGTCTTCTGCAACCGCGCCACCCGGGCACGTGGGAATCGCGAAACCACCACCAGTCTCCGGTTTAAAATTGGCACGAATCTCGGCTGCGATGAAAACGAAGCCGTACATCTCCATGATCCAGAGAAATATCGGCTTCCCGCGGAAACCCCAAGTAAGGATTACATTCTTGCGAAAGACGATTACTATTTCGTCTATCCAAACGATTTTTATAAATATAAACGGCAGTTTCAAGGAGGGTTCCAGCACGGCGGCATTTCAATGGGCGAACTGATAACACCCGTCGTAACCCTGACACCGAGGCTATAAGGCACAGCTCGCAAGCCCAGATTAAATAGTGACCTATACAAACAAGGCTATAATCTATGCCAAATTCACTGAAAATAGCGGAGCATGGAGACACGGAAGGAGCGTCTCACTACACAGGAATTTGGTACCACTCCGGCTGGAGGCAACCGCACACTAACGCTATTTTGTAGCCTTCATTACTTTTTGCAACGCTGCCGATTTTTGACATGATGATTCAACCGAGGTGCCTCGTAAAAAAAGGCACGATAGGAGGTAATAATGGAAAAGGAGATACTTATTTCTGATGATGATTATGAAACACGCTGTGCGGTACTTGAAGAGGGGGTGCTGAATGAAATTTATATCGAACGGAAAGCAGCGACGCAGACATTGGGAAATGTGTACAAAGGAAGAGTCGAGAACGTTTTACCCGGCATGCAGGTAGCCTTCGTTGATATTGGGTTGGATCGGCACGCATTCCTACATATTTCTGACCTCAAATACGAGAGTGCTAACGGAGATGAAACCGAAGATGAAAACGTGAATGGCAACCGGAAACTCGATAAGGATGTCAGTACATTGGATTTGAAGGCAAAGCCTGCTAAACAATCCCGTGGTGGGCGTGGGTTCCCATTTCTTATTAGTGACCTTATCTCAAAGCGGCAAGAACTTCTCGTGCAAGTTGGAAAGGAACCTATCGGGACAAAGGGCGCACGCGTCACCAGTAACATTACACTCCCGGGACGCTATGTCGTTTATATGCCAAATTCCTCTAATATTGGTGTCTCACGCCGGATTGAGTCCGCTACTGAGCGAGACAGGCTACGCAATATGGCAAAGACGATTAAGGCGGATGTCGAGGGCGGTTTTATTATCCGGACTGCCGCAGAGGGATTAAGCGAATCCGAATTCGCATCCGAAATCCGATACCTTATTAACCAGTGGAAGCAGGTCAGTGAGCGTGCCAAGCGGAAATCCGCGCCGAGTCTCGTCAGTAAAGATCTGAGTTTTACCAACAGAATTGTCCGAGATATGCTGACCAAGGATGTCAAACAACTGTTGATTGACTCAAAGGCTGGCTATCAAGAGACATTAGATTATGTTTCTTCTGTGATGCCTGATTTGAAGCCGAGGGTATCGCTTTATAAGGATGATACAACCCTCTTTGATGCCTACGGTGTTGAACGGGCACTCAAAGAAGCACTTAGCGAGAAAATTTGGCTCAAGTGTGGTGGGCATATTATCATCCAACAGACCGAAGCCATGGTCTCTATTGATGTCAATACTGGACGCTTCGTCGGGAAAGCTGACCCTGATAACACGATTCTCAGTGCGAACCTTGAAGCCGTTGAGGAGGTCGTCCGCCAGATTCAATTACGCGATCTCGGGGGGATTATTGTCGTTGATTTCATTGATATGGAAGAAGCATCGCATCGCAAACGCGTCTTCAAGATGTTACAGGAAGCACTCCGGAAAGACCGCGCCCGCACTAACATCCTCCATTTTTCAGACTTAGGACTCGTCGAAATGACGCGCCAACGCACCCGACCGAGCCTCTCTACCCTATTGATGGAGGAATGTCCCTACTGCGATGGGCATGGAACCGTCTTATCGATTGAAACCGTCGTCATTCAGCTGCTGCGTGCGATTAAGATGGCGCATAATCAGTCGAAGCACTCAGAGTTACGCGTTATCGCCAACGACTACGTCGTCTCGCATATCAAGTCCCAAATGGCGAATAAATTGCGCGATCTCAAGAAGATGTTGAAATTAGATTTAGCACTCGAAGCGGATGCTGATCTGCACCTCGAAGATTATCGAATCTTCGTCGGCAAGGGTGAAGAGTTATTTTTGGATTAATGCGAAGCGTTATCGGTTGTCAGTATCGATGATCAGTCAATAGGCTGCTGATACATCAATATACTCTTTTAATGTAGGGATTAACAACTAACAACTGAGTACTTCTGCAGAAAATGAAAGTCTGAATTGACATTGACGCGTTTTTGGGGTATAATTTAAGCAGAAAGGAGTTTCAAAAATGTATGCAGTTTTTGCGAGCGGTGGGAAACAGCATCGCGTAGAAGTCGGAAACTTAATCGATATTGAAAAACTCGACGCGGATGTTGGGGAAAGCGTTACATTCCCATCCGTCTTGGCTGTCGTTGACGATAACGGTCAGTTGCAAGCCGGATCACCCTACCTTGAAAACACCTCCGTTACAGGCGAGGTCGTTCAACAGGCGCGTACGAAAAAGACGATTGTGTTCAAATCGAAACGACGTAAGGGATATAAACGTAAATTAGGGCATCGCCAATCGTTTACACGCGTAAAAATTACCGCAATCGGCGCGGTGGAGGAAGAATCTGATGGCTCATAAGAAAGGCGGCGGAAGCACCCGAAATGGACGCGACAGTATCGGGAAACGACTCGGGGTCAAGAGATTTTCTGGAAACTATGTCACCGCAGGGAGCATTCTCGCCCGACAGCGTGGGACTCATATACACCCCGGCAACAACGTCGGTGTTGGGAATGATTATACGCTCTACTCAAAAATTGATGGATACGTATGGTTTGAGCGGAAAGACAAATATCGCCGGAAGGTGAGTGTCTATACAGAGCGTCCTGAATTTTAGCGCAGCCTTCCGCACCAGGAACGAACGACCAGAAGCCTCGCCTTAGGGTGCTGCATCGCGCGCCACCCCAGCGAGGCTTTTTTACTCTAAAACTCTTGAATGTTCACACGACTTTAAAGCAGTTCATCACTGCAAAACAGACAGGAAAAACCGATATGCGATGGATAATTTGCCTCATCACTCTAACAGCCATGCTCGGAATCTTGGGGTGCGGTGGGCAATTGCAACAACTCGCTGTGGAAACAATGCAAAACGCGCAAGTTGCCCTCTCCTCCGCGGAAGCGATGGGCGCACAGGAAACCGCGGAAACACCTCTCAGCACTGCTCAAGAGATGCTTGGGACGGCTGAAAAGGCAATGAACGCCGGCGATGCAGCGCAGGCATATCGGTTGGCACTACGCGCCTACCTCCACGCACGTATCGCAACTGAGACCGCTATCGCTGTCCGAGAGGAAGCACGCGTTCAAGAGGCACAAGCGCAACTCGCGCTTAGTGAACAGAGTATCGCTGAGGTTTTTCAGAGGCTTGAAGCGATAAAAGCAGAATTTGAGGCATTGCGGGACGACTAAGAACGTCAAACAATAACCGTTGAGGATCAACCGATGAAATTCTACGGATCGCTACTCTTATGCACCTACCTCCTTGTCTTTGGATGTGCCAAACCAGAGATTGATGAAGTTATGCTCGCAACGCAGTTCCAAGACGCGCAACAAGCCATTAATAATGCCGCAGAATTGGAAGCTGAATCTTTGGTACCAGAGGAATACGGACGAGCAGTGAAGCTCATGAATTTCGCGCGGGACTCGCGAGAAAAGACAGATATTCCGCAAAGTATGGAGTTCGCGTATCAGGCCGAATGGGTGGCACAGATCGCTATCGCGAAAGCACGACAACACCGCGCAAAGCAGAAGATCGTCTCCATCCGGGAACAGATATATCAACAGGTCATAAAGGCACACGAGCATGAACTCGAAATCGGGCGTATCCGTCAAGCGATCACCGAAGAACAGCTGGCTCGCGCTTTGAGAGCAGGTGATAAAGGACAACAGCTGACAGAACAGTTCTCAGCCGAAATCGCTGATTTAAAAATAAAACTGCGTCAAGCAGAACTTCGCGCTCCGATTGTGGGTTTAGAGGGGCTCGTGACTATTACACAAGATATCTATCCCGCTATTAAAGAGACCGCTGACTATGAACGCGTTCAGGCGGCGATTGCCTCGATTACGAACCTCATTGCGCAAGAGGCGTTTTCTGATGCCGAGAACGCTACTACTGATGCACGGACACGCGTAAACGACCTGTACCTGTTGGCGGTGCGAAACCGAGAGGCAGAGGTGGAGGCAAAAACGAACGCGCAGATCGCAATCGCGCAGGCGGAAGTTATCATCCAACGTGCACAAATCCTCAATGCCAGCCAGCATGCACCGCAGCAGCTACAAGAGGCAAGTTCACACTTGCAACGCGCGAAACAGGGATTGGACACGCATCGCTATGAGCAGGCACAACAGTCCGCACAGCAAGCGCAACAATCCGCTGGCAAGGCTGTTGCAACTGCAGAAGTGACGGAATATAGGCAACGCGCACAGCAGGAATTAAATACGCTGATAGCACGCGCACGACGGGCTGTTACGGGTTTAGGTGAGAAGATCGCCGCGCAGACTAAGACACAAGTGCCGCAGCTGGAAGCAAAACTTTATGAACTCGCAAATGCAGCATACGAAAAATCGCAATCCGCATTCGCTGCTAAGGAATATGACAACGCCATTAACGCAGCTGCGGAGGGAGACGACTACCTACAACGCGCCATTGCAAACGCGAGGCAGCTAACATCGGCGAAATCGGATTTGCTGCTCGCATCAAAGCAGGTCCCAAATGCTATCGTCACGGAACAAAAGGAGAGTGTGCTAATCCGTATTAGTGGCAATGCGTTTGCCTATGGGAGCGAACATATCCAAGCAGAATTTGTTGATACCTTCGCGCAGCTTGCAAAAGTCCTACGAACGGCTGGATTCAGTAAATATCCCGTCCGAATCGAGGTGCACACCAGTTCTTTGGGAGATGCCAAGGGCAATCAAAATGTAAGTATGAGACGCGCAGATTCAATTAAGAGATTTCTCACTACGGATGGGCGGGTAGACGCAGCACGTATTACCGCAGTTGGCTTAGGAGAGACTCAACCTATTGTTAAGGATGGACCGAACAAAGAAGAAAAGAACCGCAGGATTGATGTTATCATCAAGACTAACTGAAGAATTGTGCAACATGTAGAGCCTTATGTCGTCCATCAGATCGCAATGAATCTGTTTGGGGACAGATATATTATCATTTACGGAAATACAATTCAGTTCCACAACCACTGCTACCACGTGCGGTGTATCAACACACCAGAACACACGCATCGGGGGGCCTACTACTTAGAAGACGCGAATACCGGCTTGGCTATGTTAAACGATATTGATTTCGCACCCCCCGGATCTTATGGTGTAATTTTCGAGTCCCAGACCGGCGATATTATTGGTTGCGAAACAACGCCTCACCTCTAAAAGGGGGAGCGGTATATAGACACCGAATCTACAAGCCTATGGACTACACCGACAATGCGGCATCACGACAACAAGAGACTATCCTCATTTTGGATTTCGGTTCGCAATACACGCAGCTGATTGCACGGCGCGTCCGCGAGCAAAATGTCTATTGCGAAATTCATCCGTATACCTTAACGTTGTCTCAAATAGAGGCACTCGCGCCAAAAGGGATCGTTCTCAGTGGCGGTCCCGCAAGCGTTTATGAAACGGATGCCCCGAAAATTGATGCAAAACTCTTTGAGCTCGGAATACCTGTATTAGGCATCTGCTACGGTATGCAACTCATGGCGGCACTATTAGCGGGTGGGAAGGTACATCCAGCCACCCAACGCGAATACGGGCACGCACCCCTTCAAGTTCTCAGCGAAGCGGATCCACTTTTTGAAGGCCTTTCTTCCTGCTTTTCGGCTTGGATGAGCCACGGCGATCGGATTGAGACACCCCCTATCGGTTTCCAAACAATTGCACAGACAGAAAACGCCCCTATCGCTGCTATGGTGGATACCGAGCGCGCGTTTTACGGTTTACAATTCCACCCCGAAGTGGAGCATACACAAGATGCTGACCGGATTTTGGTGAACTTCACAAGAGAGATCTGTGGATGCCGCAATACATGGACAATGCGTGCTTTCGTCGCACGCGCAACAGCGCAAATACGGGAACGGGTCGGTGATGAACGCGTCCTCTGCGCCGTCAGCGGCGGCATTGATTCAATGGTATTGGCGACGCTGCTCCATCAGGCGATAGGCGACGCGCTCGTATCCGTTTTTGTAGATAATGGACTCCTCCGAGAAAACGAAGCCGCTGAGGTTATCGAAACTTGCAAACAGATCGGCATTCCGCTTGTCGCTGTTGAGGCAGTAAAACCGTTTCTTGATGGATTGGCAGGCGTTACAGACCCGGAGCAGAAGCGGAAGGTCATCGGGGCACAGTTCATTGAAACCTTCAAGGGGTCGGTGGCAGAGATGGCGCATAATTTCCGGTTTCTTGCACAAGGCACACTCTACCCTGATGTTATAGAAAGCGTCTCTGTAAAGGGACCATCCGCTACGATTAAGACACACCATAACGTCGGCGGGCTGCCATCTGAGATGCCGTTTGAACTGCTCGAACCGTTCAGGGAACTTTTTAAGGATGAGGTACGGGCAGTCGGTACAGAACTAAACATTCCGGCACGTGTGCTTGGACGACACCCGTTTCCTGGACCAGGACTCGCTGTCCGCGTTTTAGGCGAGGTAACTTACGAACGTTTAGAGGTACTCCGCGCAGCGGATGCAATCTTTATTTCTGAGATTAAAGCGGCGGGGTTGTACGACGAGATTTGGCAGGCGTTGGTTGTGCTTTTACCTGTCAAAAGTGTCGGGGTGATGGGAGATGCGCGCACTTACGAAAACGCGGTGGCACTCCGTGCTGTCACCAGCAGCGATGCGATGACAGCGGATTGGGCGCGCATACCACCAGATGTGCTTGCAAGAATCTCGAATAGGATCATCAATGAGGTGCAAGGCATCAACCGTGTCGTTTACGATATTAGTTCAAAACCGCCAAGCACCATTGAGTGGGAATAGCGGTCAGCCATCAGTCTAATGACTGACCGCTAACGGCTGACCTCTGATAGCGATGGCTGATGGCTAATACACCTGCGATGCCGCATGAACAGCTGTACCGGGTGCCGTGTTATGCCCGAACTCAATCAGTAATTTTTCTAATGCGTTAAGGACAAGCATGATGTTCCGTTCGTTCGTAGATTCACCCATCAGTCCGATTCGCCACGCCTTTCCAGCAAAGATACCCAGACCGGCACCGATCTCTATCCCATAGTCCGTAATTAAACGTTTCCGAATGGTCGCATCATCAATACCGTCGGGGATGCGCAGCGTCGTTAGCATAGGCGCGCGGTAACCCTGCTCAGCTGCAGGCTGCAATCCGATCGCTTTTGCACCTGCAAGCAGCGCGCGGGCATTCAGTTCATGCCGTTCATAACGAGCCGCCAATCCTTCTTCTAAGACGACGCGCAGTGCTTCGCGTAGCGCATAAATCATTGACATTGAAACGGTGTGATGATAACTCCGTTTCTCGCCCTGCCAATACTTTTCAAGGAGGGTCATATCAAGATAGAAACTCTGGATGGGTGTTTTTCGGTTCCGAATCACGTCAACTGCGCGTTCACTGAAACTGATAGGTGAGAGGCCGGGCGGACCGGCGAGGCATTTTTGGGTGCAGCTATAGGCAATATCAATACCGCGTGCATCCATGTCCACAGGCTGCCCACCGAGCGAGGTTACGCAGTCGGCGAGAAAGAGCGCGCCGCTGCTGCGGGCAATCTCAATCGCATCCGTCAACGGTTGGAGGATACCGGTAGAGGTCTCTCCATGAACCAACGCAACCAGTTTCGGCGCAGAAATCTTAGAAATGGCTTCGGCAATCTTTTCGGCGGAGATGTGTGTGCCCCACTCGGCTTCTACAGTTCTAACGACACCGCCGCACCGTGCGGCGATGTTAGCGATCCTCTCGCCAAAGTAGCCGTTGATGCCCACAACGACACCATCACCGGGTTCAACAACGTTGGCGAGTGCTGCTTCCATACCTGCAGTCCCTGTCCCGGAGACTGGCAAAGTCAATCTATTTTTAGTTCCAAAGACTTCGCGGAGCAGTGCCACCGTGTCATCCATCACTTCGACAAATTTGGTATCTAAGTACCCCAACATCGGGGTCGTCATTGCTTTAAGAACCCGCGTATTTGCTTCACTCGGTCCGGGACCGAGTAGCACACGCGGTGGTACTATTAATTCATCATACACTGTTTAACAGGCTCCTCAGACATCGTCTAAATCGCTAATTTTCAAAATTCGGGGGTTTCAGAGTTAAGGGAAGTTCATAAGAATGGAGGATGCCTGACGGCATCCTCCGTTAGATTTAGAGAAGCCACACTCAGGAGAGCGGGGCTGCAAGAACCCGGAAACTCTGGTGATTACTCGCCACCGCCAGCACGGTCAGCACCTTCGCGAATTTCCAGGTTGTTTGCTCGCATGTAACTCAGAATGACTTGGACCTGGTTCTGAGCATACGTGAGAGCTCTGTTGACTTGTGAATCCGCGGGCTTGTTTATTTCGTATTTAGCCCACAGACGGTTGAAGTGTTCGAGAGCATCGTTGAAATACACATCGTCTTTATCCGCTAACACCATATACGCTTCCCCGATCAGGACGAGGCCGAGGTCGGCGTATTTGCTCGTCGGATACGCTTCAATAATCTTCTTACACGCCTCTATAGTCGCATTGATCTGCGTTGTCTGCTCATCGCCGCTAGCGAGTTTCGCCGCATTGAGCATCTCAGACACTTGCTGGTATTCGTGAGACGCGAGCGCGTTCGCGGTATCCCTGAGATAGCCTGCTGCTGTCGATTTCAACTCAGGATCGATGCTCGGGTTATCAATCGCTTTCTGATAGTTATCAATCGCCTGTTGATAGAGGCGGATACGTTCCGCTTGCTCGACACCCTCCTCCGAACCCGCGTTGAAGTACTCGTGAGCGATATTAATAAGGGCATTGGCGGTGTGCTGACTGTCCGGATACTCGGCAGCAAGGGCTTCATTGGCTTCAAGCAACCGCTTGTACCAACGCTGCTCCGCCTCAGCATCCCCTGCCTCCGCAGCGGCTTCACTCAGCACCTGCGCGCATGACGCGACAGCATACAACGATTCGGGCGCGCTCTTGTGGTCCTTGTTCACTTCGCGAACCTTTTCGTATTCTGTAATCGCGCTCTCAAATTGTTGTGAAGCGAAGTAGGATTCACCGACGTGATATTGCCAGTAAGCCGCATCTTTCGCGTTCGGATAACGGCGCACCATGTCACGGAATACGTCTGCAGCGGCAACAAAATAACTGACCGCTTTCTCAGACATCTCACCATCCATACCCACCTGCATCCGACCTAACTCAAAGTTCGCAGCGGCAAGGTAGTTCAGAGAGGTCTCTGTGTTCTTACGGAGCGTATCCGATTGCGGGAACAAGCCTTTATCGACATAACTGACGAATGTTGTCAGCGGTGCCAGGGCGCTCACCAATTCTTCTGGACGTGTCAGACCGATGCCGACAGAGTAGGCAATCTGACCCGCTTGGAACAGCGAGTTCTGCACGAACGGAATTACCGTTTGCTTATCCGCCTTTTCAACCGGTGCTGCGATTGTGTTGATTTCAAAGAAGGTACTTACAGCCTGACGACTTGTATCTATATATGGCTGTAACTCAGTTCCGACTGCGTCAGAGAAGAGGGAACGCGCTTTGTCGGAATAGAGGAAACCGAGGTTATATTGCGCGGCGGCCTTTTCTGCGATACTCGCATTCGGGTTCGACTTCGTACGACTCAGGGCTTCCACCGCTTCGGCGATGGCTTCATCTAAGCGTCCCAATTCAACATAAAGTGTTGAGCGACGGATGCCAGCATCAGCAACCATTGAGGCGATATTCGTATTTTCCGAACCGCTATAATCACCGATGAGGGTTTGGAAGACTTCCAACGCTTTATCGGATTGTTTCAATTTGTCCTGATAAATCAAACCCATCCGGTAGTAGGATTGCGCTTTTGTGAGCGGATCCTTGACCAATTCAATGGCGTTCTGGTAGCTCATCAACGCGTCCTGATTCGCTTGGAGTTGTTCCTCTTGCGCGAATGCCATCGCGAAGTAGGAGCGCCCTTTCAGGTCAACATCTTCAGTGTTTTCAATAATATACTGATACTCTTGCACCGCCGCAGCGTGATCGCCCAGGGTGCCGTTGAGCTCAGCGAGCCGTGAGTGTGCTTGGAAAACCAGCGTCTTCCGCGCTTCATCCTCGGTCTTACCTTCCTGTGCGGTAACTCGGCGGAACGCATCCGCTGCACCTTTGGGGTCCTCTAACCCTAACAAGGCTAAACCGGCAGTGTAATTAGCACTGATGAGGTTGTTCGCGTCGTTCGTCAGGGTCGATACTTTTTCAGCCGCACTGACGGCGTTCTGGAGGCTCAGTTTCTTGCTACCGGCATCTGTCGCCGCTTGCGCAATTTGATAGTGACACACCGCTGCTTGGTATTGGGCGTTCGGTGCTAATTCGCTATTCGGGAAGGTTTGCACAAAGAAGAGATACTCCGCGAGGGCTTCGTCGTAGCGTTTTTCACTATAGTAGGTATGCCCGATCTTCAATTGTGAACGGCTGCGTACCACTTCCGGCGCACCGGTGTTGTCAACAACACGCTTCAGAGAAGCTACGAGCGTGTCAACATCGACGGCTTCACCCGTGTTTTCAATGGCGGTCGCTTTAACCAATTCGATTTGCCCGAGTACTTTAAGGATCAGTTCATTATCGCTTGATCCGAATTTTTCGTGCGCTTCGTCAACAAGATCAAAGATCAGTGCCCATTTTTCAGTAGCGTTCTGCTTTTGTGCGGCATCACGATAAGCAAGTGCTAAGCCGTAATAGGCTTCAGCAAGGTTCGGGCTGTCAGGATAGTCCGTAATCACGCGTTTGAAAGCGGTTTCGGCAGATGCCAAGCGTTCCGGATTTTCAGGGGCGACTTCGTAGTAGCAGATCCCTACGAGATAAAGCGCATCATCGGCGTATTCACCTGTTGGGTTACCGTCAACCACGGCTTGATACTGAACCGCGGCTTCTTCAAACCGTTTCTCCGCACGGAGCAGGTCTGCAAGTTTGATTTCTGCCAACGAGCGGTTGTCAGCATCTGCGAGGTTGTCTAAAATAGAATTGTAGTAGTTAATCGCGCTCTCTTTATCGCCTTCTTTAACATGGCTGTTAGCGATAAGGAGTAGTGCGCGTTCATAGTATTCACTCGTTTCAGGGATAGACGCGTACCGTTCGCGCGCTTGCAGCCAGTCGCCGAGCATCTCGTGGGAGAGTGCTTCGTTCATAAAACAGGCTTCTACCTGCGCACCGCGTTCACTGAAGTCATCATAACGTTCCTCAGCGATGCCGGGGAGGAAGGCATCGTCATTAAACTTAGCGACCGCCTGTTGATACGCTGCCACGGACTTCTGGAGATATTCCTGATTGAAGCCTTCACCGGCATCCCCTTCCTGATAACCTTCAGGTTTGGCGGCTTCATAATAGGAACGACCTTCAAAGAATTTGCCCATCAACTTCACGCGATGGAACTTCGGGAGATCGCGGTACTCCCACAATTTCGCATATTCTTGGGCCGCTTCAATATACTGTTTGAATTCCGTCCGTTTGATGTCAGCGAACCGGAGTTGCACCTCTGCCGCGAGGATGTCGAACTCGTTATCGTTTTTGTTCTTTTCGATGAACTCACGAGCGACCGTTTCGAGTTCTTCCTGCCGGCCCAAGTCGTTAAGTGCCCAAATCGCACCATAGAGCGCGTGCGGGGCGACGGGGTCTTGCGGGTAGTCGTCAATTGTTTTCTGATACCACTGCAAGGCGAGTTCGAGCGTTGCCATGCCGGCTTCCGTCTCGCCATCATTCCGTTGATTGGTGCCGAGTTTGTAGTACGCCTCACCGATTTGAAAGGAGCAGTACGGGATGAAATCGCCCTCGTCTGGGTGTTCGTTGATCACGCGTTCGTAAGCGACCGTCGCTTCGCTCCAGTTCCCCAAACGGAAATGGCTATCAGCAATACCGATTTTCGCATCAGCGATGAATTCACTCTCCGGATATTGTTCGAGGAGCAAGTTGTAGGCGACGACTGCGTTTTCATAGTCGCCCTGATCGTAGTAAGTCAGCCCGATAGCAGACTGGATCTCCGCTTGGAGGCCACGATCGGCAGTGTTTTGGAGTGCTAATTCGTAGTTAACGCGGGCGTTGTCATAGTCTTTTTGACGCGCATAAATCGCACCTTGGTCAAAATACGCTGCTGTGACGTATTGGCTCTCCGGGAACTGCGTAATGAAGTTGGTGTAACGACCAATCGCCTCATCATCTCTACCAAGTTGGTTCAAACTGAAAGCCGCTTTATACATCGCTTCGGCTTGCAGCTCCGGGTAATTCTTGTACTCTTCTGTCGCGATCTTGTCGAACTCCTGATAGGACTGCTCGTAGTTCGACTCGTTGAGAAACGACTGGGCAATGAAGTATTGCGCATCATCCTTAAAATCGGAATTCGGGAAACCGTCAAGTATGGACTTGAATGCCTGTCGCGAGTCTTCGTAGTCCTGCAGTTTATAGTTCAGCTGCCCGATCGCATACCAAGCGTTTTCAACGGAAAGACTGTTCGGGAAGTTCTCAATCAGCTGCATAAACTTCGGTTCAGCAAGCTCAAACTGCTCTGTCCGGAAGAGGATATGGCCCCAGAGGTACGTTAATCCTTCTTGGTGTTTCGGGATCGTTGCTGTAGGGGCAACCTTTTCAATGTACTCAATCGCAGTGTCGTAGTGATTCACATCCCCAGACTGTTCAGCCAGGCGAGCATAACAGACTGCGATCCTAAAGTTGGCGAGAGTTGGGAAATCCTTGTCAATAACTTCGGTCTTCACACCACGTTTCGTTGATTCTTCGAGTGCCTCGGTATACTTGGCGATTGCGCCTTCATAATCCGCTTGACCGTAGAGGTCTTCAGCGGAATTGTAGAGCTGTTCCACCTTTTTGGAGCTACCCATCATGAAAGGTGAAAGGAGTGCAACCACTAAAGCGAGGCCACCAATAATGCCCAAAATCCTTGGGTTCATTCATTTTCTCCTTGTTGACATCGGCACACTGAGAACACGCCGATGAGATTAGAAACTAATTAGTTATCGGTAAAATAGCTGTCAGCCCTTGGCTGTCAGCCATCAGTAAATGGCTATTAGTAAGAATGACTATCAGTGCCTATCGGCTGTCAGCAAGAGATGCGCGATTTTCCGTAAGCCTCTTAACTGACGGAAACCCACGGCTGACCGCTAATAACTACAATTTTATTGGATCGTAAACCGCTGCAACAGATAGCATCTCCAGCGGCACATCTAACAATTTTTCTGAAATTTGTGAAAAACCTTTGGATTCACTGCGTTTGCGTTCATATTGTTGGCGCGCGTGCTGTCCGGTATTGATACCTCGCAACAACAGCAAGGCATACCGATCCTCCGTTAGGACATCGCGGCTCGTCAGACGTGCCCAGATTGCACCTTGGGCAGGAAATTCAGCATACGCGAGTAATTCCGAATCGATGCCCAAGGCGATGCTCGGCACCGCATCCGAACCCTCCTTGCGGAGTTTAGCGAAGATATATCCATCTATCATCGGTTCATCGGTGAATTTCCAGACATCGGAACCAGAGTCTACACTCGGTGTCTCCGTTGTACGTTCACTATTGATATTTCGGCGGATACCGACGGGCTGCACCGTCGTCTTGTCCTGCTGGATGGAAAGTGTTACGGCGGGCTGTAAGGCAGCGGAGGGAAAGCGTACATGCTTGCCGTTATCGTACAGCGAAACTTGTGTTAAAAGGAACAGTGCTGCAATCAACAGTGTCGTCGCTAATGCAAGAACGTAGTACGGTAAAGCGTGCCGTCTTATGGAGATAAACCGGCTTGGGCGGAAATGATCCGTGTATCGGTGTATCTGTGTCCCCAGCTGCCATCCGAGACGCATCGCGGCTGCAGCGAACCGTTGATGAAGCGCAGTCGGCGCACTCTGTTCAATACGATGCTGAAGCTTCGCTGTAAACTCAGCATAGTAGGCATCGGACGCATCCGGTTCAACGTAGAAGTTTTTCAAGAGATGCTGCGTCTTTTTCAGGTCCGCGACTTCTCGTTGACACGACTGACAGGAACGGATGTGCGATGCGACAGCAACTGTCTGCCGTTCAGATAGCGTTCCATCTATATAGTCAGAGATACGGTGTTCTATTTTGTGACACTTCGTTCTCATTGATATTCTCCGCGACATTGCGTGCATCCAATTTATTAATCCTAAATCGCACTGGCTTCCATGTAGGGTTTGAGTAAAGTTCGGAGTTTCTTGCGGGCATAGTGTAACCGGGAACGGACTGTTCCTTCAGAGCAGTTAAGGATTGAAGCGATCTCCGCGTGCGTTAACCCCTCAAATTCATGGAGGATTACCACCGTCCGATGCTTAAGCGGCAAACTGTTGACTGCCTCTGTGACGTATTGCCGGAGTTCTGCTTTCTCTGCGTGTGTGTGCGGATCGCTTGCAAGCTGCGCACGATAGCGCGTCGACACCTCATATTCCCCTTCTGGGGTTGTTTCAATTGTTGATTCGCGCTGCCGTTCTCTACGCTTGACGAAGTTGAGTGCCTCGTTCACTGTTATCCGGTAGAGCCACGTCTCGAAAGCGGCATCCCGCCGGAACGTGTGAATTGAACGGTACACCTTAATAAAGGTTTCCTGCATCACATCGTCAGCATCAGCGTGGTTCTTGGTAATCTGCACGGCGAGGCGGTACACCATCCGTTTATATCTCTCCACCAGTGGTGCTAATGCTGTCTCGTCGCCTTCACACAGATCGGCAATGAGCAAAGCTTCCGTTCTATCCACCGAACTTTCTCCTCAAGATTTCTAACTGATTCATGGGTTAGACAACACTTTTTCAAAAACCGTTCAAAAAATTTTAGTTCTCAGTTCTCAGTTTTCCGTATATTTTGACAAAATTCCCGACTGTATTATAACATTAAGGCAGGAATTGTGTAAAGAAAAAAATAGTTATTATTGTAGATTCCGAAAATAAGTTTACACTTGTAGCGCGTAGGGGAAACCGGGTGACCCAGCCCCTACGGGCCCCGCGTGTGCAAATAATTACAGGCTTTACTATAATTGTCAGTTTTCAGTGCTCAGTTAGGAAGCCTCCTCCTGAAACCTAACGGCTATAAAAATTGATGTTTGATTTACCAACAACCTTTTTACTGACAACTGACGATTGAAAGATTTTCTCTGCGAAAAATCGTACTGATAACTACCAAAAAAAGGGCAGCGCATTAAAAATACGCTGCCCTTATTATCGAAATAGCCTCGATTTTACTCTTTACCCTTGGTTGTAAAGGTTACACTAACTTCAGTTTCATTACCGGCAGCATCAGCGACTTTACCCGCAATAACATAGGTAGTTTCGTTGCCGATCTCTTTGCCCTTGACGAGGTCAAGTGTGCCTGTGGTACCTTCCACTTTGCCGATCCAACCGACATCGTCGCCAGCTTCAGTCTGCAGCGCGATGTTACCAGAGACATCTTCACTGAAGGTAACTTCGATCACGCCGTCAGTGTTGATCGCTTCAGGATCAACATCTTCTTCGCCGTCTGAAACGGTTCCGCCAGTGACTGTCGGAGCCGTGTTATCGGCTGCCTTAACAGTATAGCTAAGGGAAGTGCTACCGTCGCCATTTGTCCAGCTGACAGCGAGTGTGAGTGCACCCTCTGCGAAGGGACCAGCGACTTGGCGCGTCTTACCACCACCTGTAACGGTTGCACCTGCAACTGTTACTTCGCCAGGGTCACTACTAAAGGTGAGTGTGATGGTAGCATTCGCGGCGATCTCGGAACCGCTCGCCGGGGCTGCCAACGAGAATTCAGCTGCTGCGGGTTCGTCTGTTGTATCGTCCGTGCCGCCGCAACCGACTATAAGCGAGAGAGCAAACAGGGCTGCCAATACTAAAGCGAAGGTTCTAAACAATTTTGCCATTAGAGTTAACTCCTTAAATTGTAAGTTTATCAAAATACACCCTTCGGATAGGGTGTCCTAAAACTTTCGGTCCTTTCCCGTAGACGGAAATTGTGCCTTTGGGAAATTCCTGGTCCCGCTGTCGGTGCTGATTGTACAATTCAACACCGTCTGGAACCCACGATCATATTCTCGTTAAGTCGAGTAACGTAGGGCTATTTCGTTTGTTGTTCTCTCCGCTGTGCGTCAAGAACAAACCGACACGTTGAGAACAGAATTTCGCGAGGACAGTTAACTGTAAAAGGATTCCATCGGAATGTTAAATGCCTCGCCCGAAAGTCAATATCTAAACGAGTACCTTAAAGTTTAGCAAAAAT
>VYCT01000322.1 GCA_009843785.1 Candidatus Poribacteria bacterium
AAATATCATGGCTATAGATATACAAAGATTTTCTTTACTCGTTATTACATTATTATTTTCTATACTGGGTTGCACTCGCGAGCATAGCGACCTATCCATGCTTGATGACCACTCAGTCCCTATGGAAACTCATGAAGCTGCTGATATTGCAGCTGCTTTTGAGCAAAACCTTTTACCGATCCTCACAGCAAGATGTGGGCTTGCTGGCTGCCATGTCGCCGATGGTCCCCATGGCTTGGATTTCAGAACATATCAATCTTTTATAGCCGGAGGCGAGCACGGTCCTGCGTTCATCCCGGGAAATGCTGAAGAGAGTGCAGTTGTTAAGGAAATCGTTTCAGGGAGGATGCCGCCTGGGGGTCCACCATTGAGCGATGCCGAGGTTCAACTTTTTAGAGATTGGATTAATCAACAAGAAACACCAGATCATGCTGTCCAACACAAACACGACGATCATGGTGATGACGCTGAAACGGTTGATGATCATGCTGATGATGACATGGACGACGATGCGGATGCTGATGACGATCATAACGATGATGGGCATCATGACATGGATGAAGACGACCATAACAATGATGGGCATGATGACGACGAAAATGGGCATGATGACATGAATGACGAGGGTGAGCATGGTAACATGGATGACAACGATGACGATGATGATAACTAACATCCGTGTCGGTGTCTTTGTTGTTTTGAAACGTTATAGAGGCTGGTTATGAAACCAGCCTCTATGTATTAAAATGTTACAGTAATTCCCAATGTTGGAACGAGTGGAAAGAGGGGTTCTTCTTCAATAGCGCAATCAATAATCGCCCCTGTTTTTTCATCTTGAATTTCGCTAAATGCATAGTGATCCACATTCGTATGATTATAATTGATACGTCAGTTTTCCATAGACATCGGCGTATTGTGGCTTATATTTTTCATCAGCATTCATGAGCGCAAGAATGAGATCTACATAACCGCGTCGGGCTGAAAAAAGCCATCCACCTTTTTTAGAAAGCGGACCTTCCACCATAGCTGTCGCGTTAATAAGATCTAATCCAAAATTTGCGGAGATCTTATCGGCGTTTATAGTCTTTGTCGTAATATCAAAAACACCAGACATCTTTTCCCCGTATTCTGCTGGAAATCCACCCATTAGCAATTCGGTTCTTTGAATTAAACCGAGTCCAACTAATGACACCGCCCCACCGAAATCCTGTAAATGATAGGGATTATAGAGTTCCATACCGTCTAACCTAACCGAAACATTATCCTTTTCTCCACCCCGCACACTAAATCGAGCGCTATAATCACTTGAAACTACACCAGGGAAAAGATGTGCCGCTCGCATTACATCGTTGTCGATCAAAGGGAAACGCTCAATTTCTTGCTTGGAGAGCGATATCCTTGAAGACGCGCCATCGTAAATTGTGAACCGCCCCGGTGTTACAACAATTTTCTCTAATTGGACGGGTTCAGTTTCTTCTTGTGCTAAAACTGTGAAAAGACTGATCCCTCCGAAGAACAAGACATGAAGCGTCAAGCAAATTGGATATCGAAAGTTAACAGTAAACATTAGGATAACCCTTCTATTTCGGCACAACCAGATTATTCACATCTATCAACAACATGAAATGCTTAAAAATCCTACCGAAAGAATAGAGCAGCGCGTTATCCGCACGATAACAGCAATGAAATATAAACGAGAGGTCAAACCCTGTAACTCTATCGAAAAGATTTAATTATCCTTCGCCCCCTCGTTAATCCAATCAATGATATATTGTATCTCAGCAGCTTCCAGAGGAGGGCCTTCAGGAGGCATTTTACCTTTAACAATCTCCTCAACGAGCTCGCTCTCGCGCGCATCACCTACGATGACTATAGGGCCGTGTTCACTGCCCTTTTGCAGTGTCGCGTAAGTCCTGAGATCAACATCTTCCGGTCCATCAGCGACATGGCATCCTGCAAAGGCACACCGCTGTGTAAGAATAGGTAAAACATCCATTTTAAAGGAAGACATAGGTCTATCACTAGCCGCTGGACTGTCAAATACCAAGCCTAACTCAGCGGCGGAATCGTCGAAGCTTTTGCCACAGCCATAAACACAAAAGATAATCCCAAGAAAGAGTGTTAACATTATTCTTTTTTCTATTGTAAACATAGTGGTCGTTCCTCGTTTTCAGAATGAAAATCTCTAACAACACAAATAACAAGAATCTTAAATTGGGTAAAATTAAACACTTGCAAAATTGATGCCAGTTTGACAATGTTATCCTACCCCAATGCTCGTTTTGTTCCAACAAACCGGATATGCTTATGTATCTGTGCAATTAGCCACTTTGCGAGTCTTGCCGTAAACTCGCACCGTTCCAGTGTAAATGGCGTTTCTGAGGGAACAACACGTGATCAGTTCACGTCTATTGAAAAATCATCAATGGGTCATTTTCGGTAATGCCAAATCTGGTTGGGGATCAGCCCATCACCAAAATTTTCTCTGTTCTATTCAATATATTCCTATATGA
>VYCT01000255.1 GCA_009843785.1 Candidatus Poribacteria bacterium
GTTTTTTTTGTCAAATTTTAAACTTTTTGCAAGTCCAAAACGACTAATTCCGTAATTAAATCAATAATTAAATATAAGAAACTCGCCCACAACCGAGTTGTGAGCGAGTTAGAAATCCATCCATCTATTGCATCTGTCCCATATTCTGCATCATCAGAAACATTTGGACAGCTTGTTTGAAGTCACCGAGGGTGAGAAGCAGCTTTGCACCGACCCCGCCCTCTTGGGCTTTAGCAGAAAAACCGATACTGTAAGTCTCAGGCACATTCATAAACATTCCCGCGAACATTTGCATGGCTGCACCCGCATTCGGATCCGCTTTCGCAACAATAGGCATGAGACTTTTAACCAGGGTCATCGGTGAGAGTGCCAAAAGCAAGTTATTGTCGGTTCCCAACACGCCAGTCAGTTTCTGATAACTCGCATTTGCAGAAAGGCTGTCGCCCATCCCAGATTTCCTATCCAATGCTGCTTTAATCAGATCAGAGCTGCCTATAGCAAAAAACAGTTGTTCTTCGTGAAAGGCATAGTACCAGTGCCATTCCTGAGGCATCATTGCAGCAGCTTCAGGCGGCATCTCACCAAGAACTGAACCGAAATTGGGGAAAACGTAACTTTTTATTTCAACATCGTTGTGCATGAGCGGTTGACCCGCGTGAGCCCCATCATACATCGCCAATTGTGGCGGCATATCTCCAATTACCATATCTCCAACCATGCCGCGCATGATCTGCATGGTGTTGCGGAGTTGTTCAAGAAACATGTCATTCATGTAGGTTTCCGCGAGTTGTTTATCCTTCATCTCATAAACGATGAGATAATCAGGGATAATACTATCGCCAAAATTGACAGTGAACCCCCACTCGTCGGCGAGAGATTGATAAAAAGTTGTCATCTGATCGGTGAGTGCCGCCAGTTGCTCTTGCTGCTCTGGAGAACCTGCTGAAAATATTTTTAGCCATAACATGTTCAGGTCAAGCAGCAATTGTTGATTTCCTTGAAAGGCACCGTTCACAAAGGCGAGATTTGGGAGATCATTGAGAACTGCCAAATCGTCAGGTATCATCTCTTCCAAGGATCGCTGAATCTCGCTATTGTCCTTGAATTTTAAGAAGGGGGCGAGTTGTACATCGGCTCCCTTGATTTCAAACGTCGCGCTTAGAGATTCCAACTGCTCTATTACGTTCGCGACTGAATCCAACATAGACGTAAGGAAGGGCGCGAATGCCATAGCAGCAGGATCGCTTTCAAGACCGTCTCGCATGGATTCCGATTCTTCCTGAATCGAAGCCGTCAGGACGGGGACAATGGATTCGAGATTAAAATGCGCTGCTACCTGCGCGTCGCCCTCTACAATATCGGTCAAAAATGAAGTGTAACTTGGATTGGCTGCGACAGACTGCTGGGTCGCCTTATAAGTATCAATCACACTTTCGCAGACTTCAGAGAACCGAGAAAAGACCAAAATATTGTCTAAAAGCGCGAAACTGCCGCCCCCGCCACTTGCGTTCCAATAGGTTACGCCGTTGTATTCAATCGGAGCACTGCCTGCGCTTTCAGCATCAATTACCTGTTTCATGGCTGCAGGGTCTGTGAGATGAACGAGGGCAGAGAGACCGGGCGGGTTCAAGGATGTCATGAAAACCGAAAAATCTTGGTTCAAGTCAAGTCCGATTTCCTCTAACTCCGCGAGACTTTCAAATCCAGCACCGAAGCTGTCGGCTAAGATTTTGGCGAGGATTTCCGGGTCTTCATCTGTCGGAATCAAGTCTGTCACCAACGTATTAATCCGATAATCCAGTTCAAGCAAACTCGGACAATAGATAAGTCCTATTGTCTGTTTTGGAATCAGATGTAGGACACTACCGCTTGGAATCTCCACCATTTCAGGTTCAGTTTCATCGGATGTTTCCGCTTCAGTCTCGTGTTCTGACGTTTCTTCTTCGGATTCATGTTCTGATGCTTCTTCGGCAGACTCATGTTCTTCTTCGGATTCATGTTCTGATGCTTCTTCGGCAGACTCATGTTCTTCTTCGGATTCATGTTCTGACGTTTCTTCTTCAGATTCATGTTCTAAGGTCTCTTCCACAGTCTCATGTTCTGACGTTTTTTCTTCGGATTCATGTTCTGATGCTTCTTCTGCAGTTTCGTGTTCTGACGCTTCTTCCGCAGATTGAGGCAGTTCGCCCGTTTCTTGCGATGCCTGTACCGGTGCCGATTCGGCAGCTGCTGAAGTCGTAACTGGCGGTACTTCTTTCGCGCCACAACCGACGCATATACACATTGTGAGAAGTGCTAACGCGATAAGAGGTAAAGACAAACATTTTTTCATTTTAATTTCTCCTCAGTCGTAGGGCAGCCTAACGCTATATTCCTACGAGAATAGTATCATTAATTTTGGGTTTGTGCGATCTTTTCTTCGAGTGCATCAATCTCTGCATTGGAAGTAAGCACACCGATTTCGACTTCATAGTGCCTACGACCACCGGGTTCAATATACTGTAGCGTGCCGCGTTCACGCTCCTTCGCCCTGCCTTCTACACCACAGTTTGAAGGTTCTAAACCGAAAACATAAGTGCCTTCACCACACATTTTCCACTGGACAAAGTTTGGAAACTGCGTCTTGTGATAGCGCACGGATACGCCGATGCCTTGTCCATTATTGAATCTTCGGTTTACCAGTGCCACATGGATGTGGTTATCAACATCTGGTTCCATTTCGTGATAGAAAGCCTGTTCTTGAAAATCAACGGTTGGCGGTTCGCAGAGGTTATAGTTATTTAAGTTTGCGGCAGCCTGTTCATCTCGCGGTGTGACTTGTGAAGAGGGAGCAAGTAGTTCGCTGTCTTGCGTGAGAATCGGAAATCCGACATTAATATGGAAAAGGTACATGTGTGGTGAATCTTGGTATCCCAAATTTTCAACAATATCTTCAATGTGCAACGTACGCGATCCGAGTTCCGTCCAGATCCTGCGAGTGCGCGAGAGGTTTTCGCCTAAAGCGGCGGTCTCTTTAACCCTGCCCTGCGCCCATAGCATATAGCGTTGTCCTTCCCACCGGCTGTCGACCCAAACGTTTTTGGCGGCGATGTGCGACACCCGTCCGTGAAGCCCTAACGCCTCATCATCATCTTCATTCGGTACGCCAACTTGCCGCATCCCACAGGTTGTCAGTAAACCGCCGTAGAAGCCGCGTAGCCAACCGAGTCCATCCGGTTCATAATGCGCCGGGTTCACATCGCCTGTACTTGAACGCCAACAGAGTGGAATCCCCTGATATTCGGCATAAGAGACATCTAACCCACGGCTCGGTAGCACGGTGAAATTTAAGCCGCTACCGGTTCGGAAATCAATTGCGTCAACACCTTTTTCATTGCCATCCGTGAGTTGATACATCTTCGCATGGGCAATTTGCGATATATCTCCGACATGGCGAAGCAGTTGTATTCTGTCATACGTTGCTCCATATAGATTCATTAAATATGGTTCTCCTTCTCGGTGCAGCTTGATGGTTTTAATTTTTAAGGACGTTATTTTCGAGTCTATATTATTAAGCGGACGAATCAAAATCTTGTGTAAACCGAAGAAATTATAACACAGGTACGAAAAAAAAGCAAACCTTTCGTTCTGAAATGCGTAGAAGTGATTGCGCAATCTCTATCAGACACAACTTTCAATTGTCTAAGTTTCAGTTTTGTGGTATTCTTAATGATGAGAACGAAAATCTCGCATTGGGAGCGGACGCTGGCTGTTTCACCATGAGTGTCAATTTTAGAGCAAATAACCGTTGTAGTCCCAGGTCCGGTAGGTTCGGTTTTGCGGCGTACACGCCCAAATGCGACCTGCATTCCCAACCGAACCGGATTCTACGGGAAAGAAAACCTTGAAGACTTCAAAACCCTCTTCAGTCCTGTAAGGACGCAATGTTTATAGCAGCATCAGTTTATAACTCTTCAGCCCTGTAAGGGCGGTATGTTTATGGTTTTACACGCGGTCACTACAACCAGATCGCTAACTATGTAGTAATGCAAAGTGAAATTAACATTGCCATAGGTGCTAGGGCACCATCAACGTATTTCTCAGAAATGGTGGATCAGTGCAGAAACGGAGCACTTCGTTTCGGAGGGATAACCGATCTTGCCCGATTGCAGGAAAATCTTGCCGCTCATTGTATCCCACAAGAAATGGAAACAAAAACAGCTGAAGGTTACGATGATTTTTTGATGGAACGCAGGAGTCTTATGGCTACAAAATTACGAGACTACTACGAAGGACTGTAGCGAAACTGCTAACAATCTGTTAGATAGACCGCGTGGCTGCAGAACGAAAAATTAATGCTAATACAGATGGATACAAGCGATCTCCTCACTGACACCGAATGTGCAAATCCTATGACGGTTGACAAAGTTCACTGGTTTCTCGATCTCTTCGATGAACTCGGTATCAAAGTTTGGATTGATGGAGGTTGGGGTGTTGATGCGCTCTTAGGTGAATCCACTCGAGAACACCAGGATTTGGATATTATTATCTCATGGGAAGATTCAGCAACACTCACTGAGGCACTCTTCGCCCGCGGTTTCGTTGACATCTACACCGACGACCGTAAGGATCGAAACTTCGTCATGGGACACCGATTGCGCGGGAAAATTGATTTTCATGTAATTGAACTTACTGAAGACGGGGGCGCGGTTTACGGACCCGGGGAGATCGACTGGATCATCACCGAATCGGAGCTGAACGCCGCAGGCTTTATCGAGGAGCGGGAGGTCCGGTGTCTATCGGTGGATTATCAGGTGCGTTCGCATACTGGATATATCTTAACAGATACAGACTTCGCCGACTTATGGGCATTACATAAGAGATACGGGGTGAAATTGCTCCCTGAACAGATTAAGGCAGAAGCTTAATGCTTCAAGAAAAGGGTAACAATACCAGCAATCATCAAAGCGATAGACCACAACAGATCCAGATTAAACCACGCCTTGCGGAGCAACGCGAGTCCTACCACCTCATAGACGATAACCGCTACAACCCCCATCACGAGGAAAAAACTGAGGGTATGTACCCCAACGGCAGACAGTAACATTATTGTGTTATCTGTCATGCTTGTGGATGCGTGGTGCATGTGGCCAGAAGCCTCGGCAGCAGGCATCCGTAACAAAAGCGGTGCCAGCATCAAACCTGCGCCATGGGCGGAAGCCATCAGAAAGGACCAGATCGTTAGGTCCTTGAAGTTAACACGCATGCCGACCCATTTCGGGTGTCGAGCACTAAAAAATTTGTACACGCCAAAACCAAACAACACAGTTGCACAAGCAATGCGAAGCACACCCTCCGGCAGCTGCCGCTGTGCTAAGGCAATAACGAATACGACAACGGCGATGGATATCGCGTGTCCAAGTGCCATCGGGAAGAGCGCACCGATAACGGCACTTCTCCGTTTTTCCTGCATGCCTAAAGCAACAGCAAAAAGCCACCCCATCCCCGGATTAATACCGTGAAATGCCCCGAGACCAAGCATGCCCCACCATGATATGATATCCATAAAAACGCCTTTCTGGATATAGAAACATTAAATATTTTTTATAGTAGGGGTTGGGGGATTTAGTCTGGGAATAGACTAAATCCATTCCTTGTATTACATTCCCAACCCCTACCAAATGCCTACGGATAGCAAAAAGTATCCGAAGAACTATCGCCACCTTGCAACCGAATTTGATGCGCACGACTCTCACCGAAATCCACGAAGAAATCAGGATCTAATTCGACACCACCATCGGGGTTTACATCTGCCTTCACCATCCATCCATTCGCGCCATCCGGATAGAACTGATTATCCCAGGCAACGTAGAGGGAATTGGTGAAATAAAGACGCTTGCCATCCCGACTCAATTCAACCATCTGCGGACCGCCACTGACAGGGCCAGCAGCCGGGTGCGGATGCGATTTGGTAATCCCGCCGATCTCAAGCGTTCCAGTATGCTTCGGATTGAACGGATCGGATACGTCGTATTGCAACATCTCTCCGGTCCCCCAACAGGAAACGTACAGAAATTTGTCATCCAACGAGAGGATGTGATCCGTGACAAGGGGTGGAATTATTCCAATATCCTTCAAAGCCGGTGGTAAATCATCAGGATTTTCAGGTGCCTGCGCCGGAATATCAATAATCTTTTGGATGCCCCAACCGTCTCCATCTTTATACCAGGTCCAGATAGAACTCGAAAGGTCATTCATATTCAACACGGCATTGACGAACCCATACGCCTTCGTTGGATCGTGTGCGGGACGTAACTCTAAGATCATCTGATAGTCGTCGCCCAAATCCAAGGTCTGAATATTTTTCCGGTGGCGGATATCCCAAATATGGATTTTATGCCCGAACTTGCGCTCACCTAAATCTTCAAGGCTCACACCGTTCTCAATCATTGCAGGATATCCCCACTCACTGGTAACAGCAATATCATAGCCCAAGTGCCACCAGAAATCGTAAGAGAGGGATTGGGGACCGCGCTCAACTTCCCACTGCCCAAGAATGTTGAAGTTGTAGTGATCCATAAGGAAGATGCCGCCGGGGCCCTCTTCTGAACCCGCTGAAGCCAAAGCACTGATATAGATACCCTCGGGTCCACAATGCACGGTATGCGGACGGGTATATCCAGAACGCTCTTCAACTTCATTAGCGTCCAAAGTTTTAATGAGTTTCGGTGCCTTCGGGTCCTCTTTCACATCAAGGATATAGATACTGGAACCCCGCAGAGCTGGCACAACGAGGTAACGTCGTTCTATATAGGGATGTGGTGCGTACGGGCAGAGTGCTGCGCTACAAGCGTTCCAACCGAAGTGGTGGATTTCGTCACGAACGCCGAGTTCCAGCCTATGAACAATCTCGCCATAGGTATTAGACGCTTTATTAAGGTCAACGACACACATCGCGTCGGGTTTGTCATCATCTCTCGGTGCAGCGACATAAGCGACCTCTTCAACAGGTGCCTCAATCGCCATCTTGGGTGATGGGTAAAAAGTCGGGTCAGGTTTCCACTGTTGTAACAAGTTATTTCTCCTTTGAGTTAGCAGTTTTAGAAGTTACCAGTCACCAGTTATCAGTTACCAGAAAAGAGGATTGTGACGAACAAAGGTCTTCCTCTTCACTGGTCACCGGTTACTGGCCACTGGTTACTGGTTACTATTCCTCATCATTTTTTGCGCGGTCAAGCCAGCCGGGTAGCCTGATGCTTTCAGATAATTTCCACGCAGTCAAATAGAGCGAAGCCGTCCAACGTACCGATTCCCGTGCTCTGACAAGTGTAAACTCAACCAGATCAGGTGTCGGATTTTTCAAATTCTTCCAATCTTCGGCGAGTGCGTAAACGTTGTCTACCAAGCTGTGTCCCGTTTTGATCTGCGCGATGATCGCGGGCATCAAATCGTCAACAGCTTCAATCCGTTGTTCCCATGCGAGGTCCATTGGCTTGAATGCCAAGAGCTCAATTGCCGAATCAACCTTCTCATGGATACCCTGATGTAGGCGTGTCCCGTCCGGTTGCTTAATCCCATCAAAATTAATGGTTAAATGTAACGGTTGGCACATATCCTGCGCGTAATGCGCAAGGAAACCCGCATAGAGGAAGCATTTGTTTTGAATCATCGGATTATCGGGCCATTTGCGATACTCTGCAAAAGCGACAGCCAGCCGCTCTGTCCATTCTGCCAGCGCATAGGGCAGAGTGCCGACCTTTCGCGGTTCAAGTCCGAGTTCAGCACATAATTTAAGATGCGCGTCCCGGCCCTCCGGGATCGGGTGCTCGCCGAACAATTCTATATCAATATAGTGCTCGCCATACTCAGCTTGTCGTGCGTGTGGCGTGCCGCGTTCCTTAGATATATCCGGGTCGTAGGCACAGTGTGCAACCATTTTGTCGGCGTTACGGAAAAATTCCGGCATCTCTTCGGGGAGTGCTTTAACAGATGCTTGTGTAAGGATATCGTGTCCGCCACCCCACCATGCCCATACCGGTGTCGTGAGAAGAAGTGAAAACAGAATCAACCCAGTATAAAAACGTCTCATAATTCTCCTTTTGTTAGTCAGCTGCAAGATATTCCGCCGGATTCGCTTCTTGCCATTGGAATTGAAGTTCAGCCGTTTCATGGGGCTTAAACGATGTTGCGACCGTCTCAACGGTGGGGCCGACGACATCAATCTGATTCAGATCCGCAGTGCCGTAACCCATTTCGTTTGCGTAGTGGAAGAGTCCAATCTCCAACGGTTCAAATCCCATCGCTTTTGTCGTGACGGCATCCGCCGCAAACACATCTCCGCTGACAACAGCGATGCCGAGTGGAACAGAATCGGTGCCACCGGGTCCATTGCCTTGTAGTCCAACCGTGCCATCAACGATAGTGATATCGGGCTTGAGGTGGCGCGAGAGCCGGAGCAAGTTGATGTTGAGGGTCTGCGCCTCGCGGGGTAGCACTCGGTCTGCGTGGCTATGGTAGCCGTGCATTTTAATCCTGTCCTCTTTATGCAGGGTGCCCATAATCATATTCTTCATACCAAGGGTCACAACGCCAGCATCGTGCGTTTTAGCGATAGCGACAGAGAGGGTACAAGGACAATCCAGAACTATCTTTGGCATCCGCACAGTGTCTCCCTCACGTCCAGCAAGAAAGACGCTGGTTTCTACCCATTCGGTCTCTTGATGCAAATCGACAAGCCGGATCGGAATATCGTATTCGGCTTGGAGCGCGTCATAACCGAAAATCTGGAACGCTTCACCAGAGAATTTCTCATTCGCGCCTTCGGCGATAATTACCTCTTTCGGAGGCTGTGGTGTGCTCAACAGAAAATCCAACGCGCCTCGTATTGCATCCACATGTGACGAAGCGAGTTGATTTGTGCTGGAGAGAAAATTCGGTTTCAACAGCACCTGTTCACGGACTTTCGGCGCGAGATCCTGACGTATATTGTCTAACGCTTGAAAGACGTTAGAACGCCGCCTACCGGTTTTGGCAAGCCCAACTTTGGTACCCATCGGTTCCTCCTTATAAATTGCGCGCCTAAGAAGCGCGTCTTCCAAGGATAGATTAACTCTTAATCAAGAACTTGTCTCAGAAATCCAGAATGTTTTTCTAATAGTGTGCTTGCGTCTGTCGGGTTCAACCCTTTTGCGAGCATTACAATAGCGAGTTTCGCTTGACCATTCGCTTGTGCTAAAGCTGCCTCGGCTGCCGCTGGGTCTACGCCAGTAACGGCTTGAACGATCCGAATACTCCGCGCGACCAGTTTTGTATTAGAGGCATGTACATCTACCATTAGATTGTTATAGACTTTGCCGAGTTTGATCATCGCAGCGGTTGTAAGCATATTCAGAACCAACTTAGTAGCAGTTCCGGCTTTTAAACGCGTTGATCCGGTGATAATCTCCGGTCCGACAATCGGTGCGATGAAATGTGTCACCCACGCCTTCAGATGTACCGGAGGTGGCACGCAGCAGAGAAATATTGTCGTTGCACCGATGGCGTGTGCTTCTTTCAACGCGCCTATGACGTACGGAGTTTGTCCACTGCTTGCGATACCGACGAGTATATCTTGCGGCGTGAGTTGTTGTTCTCGAATCGCTTCTGCGCCGCGTTCAGGTTTGTCTTCTTCACCTTCCACCGAACGGCGTAAGGCGACATCACCGCCGGCAATAATTCCCTGGACCATCTCCGGCGGTGTACTAAAGGTCGGTGGACATTCGGAGGCATCTAATACGCCGAGTCTACCACTCGTTCCTGCGCCGACGTAAAACAACCTGCCGCCCGATTGAAACGCAGCGACACACAGATCAATTGCGTCTGCGATTGCATCGGACTCCGCCTCTACCGCTGCGACGGCTTTTTTATCCTCTTCATGAAAGATCCGAACGATTTCTGAAGTCGATTTCAGATCTATGTCAATAGAATTCAGGTTTCGCTGCTCGGTTGTCGATTGCATGTGCTACTTTACTGATGATAGTTTCCGACTATAACTTCGCTTGTGCTAACAGGACGGCACCATACGCTGGTTCATATTTCGGCAGATAGACGGCCGCGCTGGGTGCAATCCGCGCGAACGCTTGGCGGAGTTTATCCGCGAACATCGGTTGATGAATGAGGTTACCACCACTGAGAACAATATCAAATGCCCCTACGAATTCCAATTGTTTAACGACACTCTCTGCAGCACAGACGAGTTCCTCAGCAGCCGCATTAACAATCTCTTCTGCTGTGCCATCCGTTGTTCGGGCAGCGTCAAATACGATTTTAGCCACTTGCGCGATGGCATCCCTACTTGCAGCATGCACCCAGCGAATGAGGTCACCCGGTGCGTTCAGTTCAAGGGCATTAAGAATTCGGTTTGTCAATTCGGTCGGTCTGCCTCTGCCATCAGCGGCACGAGCGACAGCGCGGAGACCTTTCATAGCGATGTCGTAACCGCCCCCTTCATCACCGAGTAGATACCCCCATCCACTGGCGCGTGCTTCTTTGCCGCCGGCGTTGATGCCATAAACAATAGCACCTGTCCCTGAAATGACAATTACACCCTGCTGTTTCTCTGTGCCACCAACGAGTGCAATGTGTGCATCGTGCGTCAGGATGCGATTTTCGCTGATGCCGAGTTCATCACAAATCCTGCCTATTATTTTTCTATCCTCGGCGCGCCCCAAGCCTGCCATTCCCAGACAGAAGTGGATAGAACTTGTTGATCGGATGCCTGCTTTTTCACAAAGTGCTTCGACAACACTTTTCAAAACCGTTTGCGTTTTCGCTTCACCAATCACGTGATAATTTGAGGGGCCCGACCGCACTTGTGCAAGGCATTGCCCTGTTTCTGTCGTTAGGATACCAACCGTTTCTGTCCCACCGCCATCAATTCCGATGATGTACATGATATTCCAATGTTAAGTGGTGCCTCCAGCGTCATCCAGTTCTCCATTAATCTGTATCAGTTACTGAAAACCTCTGTAGAGGATAGACAACCCACAGCATTAACGGTTCGTTAGCACTGCCCTATTTTGTGCAACTCGGAACGAAAGTATGCCCCATTTTGTGCAGGACTTTATGGCTATTCTGTAGAGCGTCCTATCAGCGCAGTATTCTCCAAATCGGCACGAAACTTGCTATATAATCGTACACAGTTGTCAGCAATCGGAAACCGTTCTCCCGTAATTCCGATTTTCGCTCAAAATTCTTCGCGGGCGAGGTTTGAAACCCCGTCTACCGATTACTGACCGCTCGGAAGCACTTGACAATCCACAGTAAATTCCATATAATGTAGTTTATCACGATTCAGAAATGGATGCAATAAAAATTTATTCAGAGAGGTTCAAAATGCAGAAGAAATATTACCTCGCGCTTTTTATCCTATGCGGGAGTCTTATCTACCTCGGTTGTTCCCAAGATTCAGTGCAATTTGAGTGGCGACAAATTGAAAGCGGTACCGGTGAACATCTTTATGGGGTCCATTTCGTAGATGCGAAACACGGATGGGCAGTTGGGACTGCTGGTACAATACTATCTACCCTCAACGGTGGAATGACTTGGACTGCCGCATCTGTGTCGAAAGACACACTGACACAGGTGAATTTCACGACCCCGAACAACGGTTGGCTTACCAGCATCGGAAAGGTGCACTACACTGGCAGCGGTGGTGCTTCTTGGGGCATGCAATATCAAGTCCGCGGTGCGGGTAAGAGACCGCCGGGTATCTTGGATCTGTATTTTGTGAGTATGACCGAAGGGTGGGCAGTCGGTGGCTCAGGTACTATCCTTCATACAACAGATGGTGGGAGTCGGTGGGAAAACCACAGAGATCTTTCAGATAAACATTTATGGGGAGTCCATTTTGTTGATCCAGAACACGGCTGGATCGTTGGCGAAGAAGGTGAGGTGCTCCACACCCAAGATGCCGGAAAACGCTGGGTTCGCCAGAAAAGTAATGCCGAGCAACCTTTATTTGCCGTCCATTTCGCAAATCTAACGCATGGGTGGATTGTCGGCACAAACGGATTAATCCTCCGGACCACTGATGGTGGCAAGGCATGGCACCGACAGCAGACACCCGTGAATCAAAGTTTGCGAGATGTGGCATTCCGAGACGAGAACCGCGGGTGGGCAGTCGGTGAAAAAGGCTTAATCCTCCATACAACAGATGGTGGGAACTTATGGAGCCGTTATCCGACACCCGCGCAATATAACTTGCAGGACATCCATCTTCAGAAAAACGCCGGTTGGATCGTCGGCGCGAAGGGGACGATTCTACGAAGTTATTAGAAGTCAAAACCTAATGAATTTTTATTAGCCAGATAGATAAACTGAGGATAATCCCGCTGATAACAATCAAATTCTGGATCGCTGACGAACAGCGGCTCCATGTCTGTTTTAACCACATCGGGAAGAATGCTGCCGCAACAGCCAATCCAACAATTAAAAAAGAGAACGGATGGTAATGCCATGCGTCCGTGAACTGCCCCTGTGTTAAGGCAACGCACGCCCGCGTCATCCCACACCCAGGACACACCAAATCCGTCAATGAATGAAATATACACGGAATCAGTGAAACTTCTTTGGACGGTAATCCAGACGCTGCGGTATAGAGTCCTACTGCACCCAATCCAATAAGGAATAGACGAGCGAGAAATGTATGGTTAAACATTAGGCGTTTGTCCATAGAGTCTGTTAATTTGGTGCTGCTGAACAGCAAGTGAAGCGACACCAAAACCAAAAATCGCTAACAGAATACAGATGACGGGTAGACTTGAATCAAATACCAGATCATTATCGGCTTGTACTGTATTAATACCGTTTGCCATCTTATACTCGTAATAGATGCCATAGATGCCGCAAGTGATGATCGAAAGCAGAAGCCACGACCAAAAAGAATACTCATCTCTCTTCAACCAAGCATTGAGTGTCGTCATCTGCTTGTATTGCCAATACAGTCCATAGATACCACATGTAAGCAGGGTTACTAATATTCCAATCACAATATTCCGTTTGCCCTCATACTCTGGATACGGGTATTGATCAAGCATAAAATTCTCCATTTTATAAAAAATGCCCAACGCTTGTCAGGCATTACTCGCGCGGGAGAGAAACCGTGTCGGGAACGACAATCTCGCCAGCAATGATTTTCGCTTTTAGCGATTCGACAGTCTCTACGATGTCATCTGAAAGCAACGGTTGGTTGTGTTCATCAACGGCATAACTCACACCACCATCCTTGAGCCCAAAGTATCGGATACCTGCCATAAAATTCCGATCAGCAGTTTCTCGGATGATACGCTGCACAGAAACCGGAATCTCTTTTGTCATACTCGTCAAGACAAGTCCTGGCGCAAGATGGTTACCATTGGAGTCAACCCAGATGATAAACTTTTGTTCTGCTTGTGCTGCTTCAAGCACCCCTTGACCGGATCCGCCAGCAGCAACGTAAATCACATCAACTCCACTCGCATATTGTGCTAAAGCCAGTTCTTTTGCTTTTTCCGGTTGACCGAAACCTGTCGCATCTTTGCTAATGTATTCTACAGTGACTTCCGCCTCTGGATTGATCGTGTGAATCCCGGCAACGTAGCCCGCTTCAAATTCTTGTAACAGCGAGACATCTGCACCTCCGATGTAGCCGATCTTGTTACTTTCCGATTTTAATGCCGCAATTGCTCCAACCAAAAACGATCCTTCGTTGGATTTATAGTTCACAGAAGCCACATTTGGAATATCAAGTACAACATCAAAAATCGCAAAACTAACATCAGGAAATTCCGGTGCGACGCGCACAAGCACCTCTCCCATCTGATAACCGGCTGTCAAAACAAGTTCTGAATTCTGTGCTGCATCTCTTAGGAGCACCTCTGTCGCTACAGGATCGTTTTCTATACCGTTGACTTCAGTTAGGGTAATTCCAAGTGCTCCCTCTGCTGTCCTTACACCGGTATGGAAAGCATCACAGTAAGCCGCAGAACCGACGCAATCACTCGGATATATCATCGTCACACGAAGCGGTGCAGCGTCCATTTCGCTCCGTGGTTCAGAAAGGATTACGTCTTGGACTGCGCTGCAACCAGAAATAAAAAGGAGTATGAACCCAAAAAAGAGGTATTTTCCAAAGATGTTGAAATTCTTCATCTTTTCTCCATAAATATGAAATGATAATAGACTTTACAATGGAAAGTTACGCACGGGATCAAGCAGAATAAGAAACTAAACCCCTATCGCATATCCATCGCGCCGCGGGTCAGCACCGCCCATGAAGCTCCCTTCTTCGGGATCAAAAGCGATACCGTGTCCGCCGCCCACAGTTGCCGTCCAGTCGGGTAAAACCTCTACCGCATGCCCGCGTGCTTCTAATGCTGCGCGTACCGCAACAGGAATACGTCCCTCCATGCTCACATGCGTGCCGGGATTTACCAAGCGGATGCGAGGTGCTTCAATCGCTGCTTGAACGTTCATCCCGTGTTCAATCAGATTCAACACCATCTGTAACGTCGTCTGAAGAATACCGTGACTACCAGGCGTGCCGATTGCTGCGAACGGGTTCCCGTCTTTCCAAACTTGGCACGGCGACATACACATCTCTATCCGTTTATGCGGTCCAACAGCGTTCGGACTCTCTGGGATTCTGTCAAACCAGTTCATGAAATTGTTGAGGAACATCCCCGTTGAACCGAGAATTACGCCTGAGCCGAAGGGTTGACCAAGGCTTTGTGTCACTGCAACGATATTGCCTTCTGCATCAGCAGTGTCAAAATGGGTTGTGCATTCGGTTGTCCAATCGTTAGCAATGATTTCACCGGGGAGTTTGTCCTTTGACCACCGCTCACCACCGCTCACTGCTGCTTGTTCACCAATGCGTTCGCGCTGTGCACGCGCATAGTCTTTAGATAGCAACCGTTTGATCGGCGGGTTCGGCCGCGGTGCATACTCCGCTCTATCCGCACTCGCTAACTTAATCGCTTCAATCAGTAGATGCAGGTATTCTGGCGTATTGTGTCCGAGTTCACCGAGCGCGTCGTTTTCTAAGATATTCAGCGTCTCTAAGTACTGAAATCCGGAACACGGCGGCGGTGGGCAATATACTTCGTAATCTTTGTAGGTAACAGAGAGCGGTTCCTGCCACTCCACCTCAAAGTCAGTCAAATCCTTTTCAGTAAGCAGACCATCAGTTTCTTCGGAAAAACGGACAATCTCTTTGGCAATATCGCCACGATAGAACGCTTCAGCACCACCTTCGGCAACCGTGCGGAACGTTTGCGCGAGATCCTTCTGCACTAAAACTTCGCCCGGATGTGGAGTTCGCCCCCGCGAGGCGATAACTTCTGCAGCCCGTTCCGAAAAATAGTGATACGCACCTGCCATGAATTCCGCATTCTTGACGGTGACGGCGTACCCATTTTCTGCCAATTCAACCGCTGGCGCGAAGACATCTGCGTGATCCATACTTCCGTAATGTTCCAGCAATGCCAACCATCCGCCACATCCACCAGGCACCATACCGGCGCGAATGCCGATTTGCTGGCTTTCGAGTGTTGGATAGACATCCAGTGTCGCTGCGTAAGGCGCAGTGCCCAAATAATCTAACACGCGGTGCCTTTTTTCCTTTCCACTATAGATTAACATATACCCGTTGCCAGCAATACCCGACATATAAGGTTCGACGACGTTAAGCGTTGAAGCGACAGCGACTGCTGCATCAAACGCATTACCGCCAGCAAGCAACATCCGCGCGCCAGCGAGACTCGCGAGCGGATGCGCGCTTGTCGCCATACCGCGTGTACCCGTTACTGTGGAGCGGTGCGTTGTGCCATGAGATGGAAATGCCATAGTGATCTCCTCAGGTTCTGACCCGTTTCGGGATTACAAATCCCGCCTACCAATGAAATGCCTCCGAACCCGGTGCCATCGTAGCTGCCACATCAACTTCCAATCCGTAACGTGATGCGTAAAAAGCGGCTGCCCATCCAACTCAAGCACAGGAATCCGATACTTATATTTCGTGAAGAGCCTTAGATCTTTCGTGATGTCAATTTCTTCTACTGTAATAAACGATGCCTTCGCACTGATGTTCTGGAGAACTGCCTTTGCTTCGTCACAGAGTGGGCAATCCGGTTTGGTGTAGAATTGAAGTTGCATCGGTTTCGCTTTCAACAGCATCACCCAGAAGTCAGCGTGAGGCATATCTTCTTCTTTTGACCAGCATCAGAAATTGTAAATAAGTATACTATATTTGGGCGTAATAGTCACTTAAAAAAGAAGGCAGATTTTCCGCATCTGAATCTGTAACTGATCTGAAAACCCAGCGTTTATACTCTCACACATGTCTACATGTCTACATGTGCGGAGGCGAAAATAAAGACTATGGTAATTCTATTAAGCAAGCGTGAAGCGAGGAGGTCTGATGCGAAATAAACCCGCACTCGCAGAAACATTTAGCGGTACCGAGCCAATTCGGCAAGCGGCAGTTGATGTGGAAACGACACCGAAGCCGCCAGCGATGGTGCCGCCCTCTCGTCAAGGTAAAAAGATGATTTCGGGACATTTTGATAAGGATGTGCATCGGCAGTTGAAAATGCTCGCATTGGAAAAGGAGACGAGTATTCAAGATCTGCTGAGCCAAGCGTTGAATGCGCTGTTTGAGCGGAACGACAAGCCGCCGATAGCGTGAACCCATTTTCGGAGGATACAATGATTTCAAACGCGAATTGGAGAGTTTTAGAGAAAACCAATCGGATGCTCGCGTTGAACTGGGAAGCCCTCAAACGCGCACGCGCAACCGAGGATAAACATACCATCAAGATGGCTGAGATGAATTACTTTCAGGCGTTGCAAAGCGTGATTGTCTCAACGCAAAACGCGGTTGCTCAACGGACGATCTCGACGATCTCAAAGTAAATTCGCTCTCTTCAACGCCTTTTGTGTCTGCTTTATAGTTGCGATAAGGGGAACGACACATTTGTTGTTGCCTTTATTTTTGGCGTTTATAGTATCTCTGATCGAAAACGGAACACGATATAGGATAGGTACGTATGCACTTGGCATGAACGTTTGCATCTTCTAAATTCCTATTCTTTTCACTATTTTCTCTGCCAAAATCTTGAAATCTTTGTGAGCGTCGCGAGCGGCAGCAGCATGGGCACCGATAGCCCCATCAGCTGGAGTGAGGTGGAAAATAGGTTTGCGCGCTTCTTGAGCCATCGGTACGAGACTGCGATAATGCTTGACAGTAGCGAGAGCATTCTCTTTGTCTTCTGCCGGTGTTCTGGCGTAAGGCCCTTCGTTATTGCCCAGTAGGTTCCGAGCGTATTCCACCGGCATCCGGTTAACCCACTTGTCATAGGCTTTAACTGGACGCTCCAAACGAACACTGTGTTGCTGGACCACATAACCGATGGGTTGAATCAATCCATCAGGTATAGGTAGCTCAGCAATAGGATTACGGTTGTGTCTATCTTTCCACTCACCCCGCCAATTCTGTAGCGTTGGACCGAGATTCCGCAGCCCTTGAAGGGAGAATAAGTCAGCTCCAAGTGGAACGACAACGTAATCGGTAGCCACCAATGCTGCCCTATTTAAGGCCCCTAAGTTGGGTCCCACATCTACCAAAATAATCTCTGATCGTTGCTTGTCTGCTGCCATTTGCAAAATTCGCCATAATGCCGAAATCACACGAAAGGCACGGGGCCGACGGTCCAAACACTCTGGCCATTGACTCGAAAGTTCATCTTCAGCTGAAGATAGCATGAGATCCCCAACAATAAGGCTAAGTTCCTTCATAAACAGTGTTTGTGTTATCGTTTCCAAATGTGGTTGCTTAATGTCTCCAGTACCGTCCAGAAGTGGTTGGAGAGAATTATAGATAGTTTTTCGCACGCCACTATCCGGCCACAATACTTCTAGACGTTCTTCATCAATAAACATGCTGGTAAGGTTTGCTTGTGGGTCAAGGTCACAGGCAAGCACCTGATAGTCGAGATCATGTAGCATCCAAGCGAGATGGTAGACGAGGGATGTCTTACCAACCCCACCTTTATTATTAAAAAACGTTAGAACTGGTACAGGCATTTTTAGGTCCTCTCAGGTTGTTGTACCCCTATTATCGTGGCGAGCACGTGGTTGTCAACAACTTCAAATTCTAATTCCGGATGTCCTGATTCTTGCAGCAGTCTTCTGGCTATGGATATACCTACACCAAAACGCTGTACATAACCGAGGGTTCGCATCGCTTCCGCCAGATTTGGGTTGCGGTAATCGGCGAATCTAGGGTTACCGAAATTCGCAGCGGTCACCGATCCAAACGCTCCTCCAGGACTTAAGACTTCGATCCGGTCCTTATACCAATACACATGGACAGGGGCATTCGTCGCTTCGTAAGTCCGGTGCATAATTGCATTTCGAGTGATTTGTTGCACCGCTTCTATCGGATAAAGTGCCGTCCGCTTTTCGAGAGGCCCGGACGTGATATCAACTGCAATACGATTATGCGCTATCAGTTTATCGTCTAAGCGGCGGATCTGGTCCGGAATCGCCCCGCGTATGGCTTCATTGTCAAGAATTTCATCTGTTAGATCGTTTCCATCAATTTTGAGAAACTGCACGTAAGCTCCCGGAAGAAAATCCTGTGGATTTTTGCCAAGTACCAGGATCCCCATCACAGTACCGACTGGCTCATCAACTGAGGCAATCATTTTTGTTACAGCTAATTGTTCTTCAAGCGTGCGGTCATTCGCATCTAATATATCAGGAGCAAAAGCTTGTGGCAGATATTCATGTTCAAATTGGATGAGGTTGAGATCGGATATGTCTGATGTAGGTATCGGTTGAATATCAAAAAAAGCATCTTTATGTCGACGCTTTTCTGTGAGAATCCTTTCATCCTGTGAGTTAGCAATGTCTCGGCGAGGTCCGGTGCGGATATGGATAGTCCCCTTGAAACGAACCGGCGGCGAGTCACTCGGTTCTACCTTAACTACGGCAACTTCTTTCCCTTCCAGTACACGCTTTTCCACTGTCAGCGTTGGTGGAGGCACAATATTTCCATCTGTTTTCATATCAGCTAACTGCAGGAGTAATTGATCTGTAACTGATAAACCTACAATAGTTCTATCTTTTCTCACACCGATGAAAACGAAGCCAGGTTTTTCGTAGTTAGGCAAATCATTAGCAAAAGCACAGATGGCTTCTCTGATTTCTTTTCGAGCATCGCCAGACAAAGATTCCTTAAACTCAACGCAATCAGCTTCATTGAACTCAATAATTTGTAGCAACTCTGTATCTGTGAAATGCCGCATTCTGATCTCTCGTTAATTTGGAGTATTACTCGTTTATTTTAACACAACAACTAGTAGTCTTTCAACTTTGAGTTTGAGGTCAGGTTCGTAGTAGTGCGATTTAT